>JBBTED010000181.1:5686-7446 GCA_038042445.1 Candidatus Firestoneibacteriota bacterium | reverse complement strand
GGATTTGGGCTCAAGTTAGTAATTTATTTATGATCTGCGGATCAATATCCCTTTTCGGTTTAAATCAAGGCCTGGTTAAAGAAATACTCACTAAGGAGAAACATGAAGTTAGCGATGATTTTATTCAAGATACCTTATCAAAAAGTTTATTTTTTTCTCTTAGCGTAAGTATACTAATTCTGATAATTATTATTTGTTGCGCTGGTAAAATTTCTTCCCTCTTGTTTAACAACGTTATTAGTGTAAACTTAATAATTTTTATATCTGTATTTTTACCACTACAGGCCGCGGGAGACATACTCGGAGTATTTTTACTTGCCAACAGGGAAATTAAAAAATTCGCTATGAGTAATATATTGATAAGCGTAACAGGTTTAATCGTTTTTATAGTTTTAATTAAATTCTTTAAACTAAATGGGGCATACTATTCCGTAGGCATATATGGAATAGTTACCTTTATATCTTTTTACTTAATTTCCAAACCGCTAATACGCGGGGGGATCAAAGCTCTTTTTACTCTTCGGAAACAATTATTAGACTACCTTTTCTATAAAAGCATTATACAGTTTGGCTCATTAAGATTGATTCAAGCAAATATAAATCTTATAACAGCTTTATTAATTCGTTCACTAATAATAAAAAAAGCAGGGCTTAGCGAAAGTGGTTTTTTTGAAGCCTTAAATCGTTTTTCAATGTTTTATACTCCACTTATATCAAATATTCTTTGGTCGTATACGTTTCCTATGTATTGCGGAAATATGAATAATCAACGCCTTAACTATGAGGTTAATAAATTTACTCAGTTATTTTTTATTTTATTTGTTCCTGTTAGCGTTATTGTTATGGTTTTTGGCGCCACTTTCGTAAATTTGTTATTTTCAAAAACTTTTTATCCTGTTATTTTTCTATTTTCATTATGGTTTATTTTTGATTTATTGAGAATTGCTTCTTGGCCGATCGGGCTCATCTTTCTGGTCAGAGATAAAATGAAAACCGCCGCGTCTTTAGAATTTTTTTTAAGCCTTATTTTATTGACAAGCGCTTATTTAACAATAGGAAAATATTCGCTTAAAGGAGTTGTGCTTTCTTACGTTTTCGCGTACTGCATTTTCTTGGCGGCTAATTATTTAATTATAAACAAAAACTATGGCATACGATTTAATACTAAAACTATTTTAATGTTTTGCGTCTCTGTAGTGTTAATCATAATTGCGGGAAGATTTCCCAAGGCATCGTTAGATTACGCGTTTATTATATTCTTAAGCTTGATATTTTTAATAACAGCAATCAATAAGCAAGAGATGTTGTTATTAAAAGATGCTTTTTTTAAAACTTTTATTCGTGTTTAGGCGTAGAAATAAAATGAACGAGTCGGATATAAAAAAAAGCTTGTATCACTACTGGGATACAAGCTCAAAATATTACGAAATAGCGGAATCAATACATAAAGATATCGATGATAGATCAAAAGAATTATTTACATTAGTAAAAGAAGGTAGTAAAGTTTTAGATGTTGCTTGCGGAAGCGGCGTAAACAGAAAGAACCTCCCGAAGAATATTTTTTATTGTGGTATAGATTTATCTTTCGCAGGCTTGTCTTACGCGAAACAATTGGGTACGGACAACAGCTTTATAAAAGCGGATGCTGAAAGGCTACCGCTGACAAATGGTTCGTTTGATTACATAATATCCACTAACGCGGTAGAACATTTTATAAATCCAAAATTAATATTTGATGAGATGTGGCGCGTATGTAAAGA
>JBBTED010000181.1:0-5586 GCA_038042445.1 Candidatus Firestoneibacteriota bacterium | reverse complement strand
TGGCATGGAGATTCCATTTTGGTTATCAGAAAGCAGGGGATAGGCTTATTTTAGTATTAGTTACAGAAAATAAATATTAATTATAGATGAAATAAAAACTAATGGGAATATTTAAAAATCATACTCAATACTATAGAGAAATATTCGCGTTACCGAATATTTTGCGAGGCCCATTGTTGACTATCGGATTTCAAGAAATTTGTGATTGTGAAGATGTGTATGATTTCTATTATCCAAGCCTAAAAGATTTGTTAATCTCTAAAAATGTGGAAGGCGTTACCGTACTAGATCCTTTTGATCCTCGCGCTGATTTACACAATGATCTAAACTTACCCATCCCTATTGACCAATATGAAAAATATAATGTGCTTATGGATATTGGTTCTTTAGAGCATATCTTTGACACGAGGCAGGTTTTTGAGAATTGTATGAAAATGGTTAGTATTGGCGGATTATATTTTTTGCATACTCCAGTAAATGGTTATATGTATCACGGCCTTCATGTATTTAGCCCTGAGCTTATAACCGAGGCGTTTAGGCTGAATGGGTTTGATATTGTATATTTAAGATATAGTTCAAAAACAGGAGTTTCGTTGAAAGACCCCGCAGAAGCCTCCGATTCTTTGATATGGATTGTCGGGAGAAAAACAACGGCGGTAGACACCTTTAAAGTACCACAGCAGGCAGAATTTTTTACTTACTATCAGGCATATAAAAAGAGACAGACACAAGAAAAAATTTCAATTAAAGTAAAAATTAAATTTTGGGTTAAACAAATCTGTCCACCGATTTTATTACGGTTGGGAAAAAGTTTTTTTAAGCGAAATAATTAATTGAGGTAAAATCAAACGCATACTTCTTATAAATTTATCTGCTGATCCTGATCGTAGTACGCCTTTAATATCTATTGACTATAAAAATAAGATCAATAAAGGATCTGAACCTGCGTTTCCTATGGGAATACTTTGCCTAGGGACATATCTTAAAGAGAATAATTATGATGTTCATTTAATTGATAGCCGTCTATATGCTAAAGATGAATTTGAAAGTATCCTTAGTAAAGAAATAAAAGGGGTTTTCCTGGTTGGGATTTCTGTTATGACATCTTATATAAAAGAGGCTCTCAAAGTTTTAAATTTCGTAAAACAATATGATTCTAAAATTAAGACTGTTTTGGGAGGAATTCATCCGTCTCTTTTTCCTGAGCAAACTGTACAGCATCCACTGGTTGATTTTGTGATTTTTGGTGAAGGAGAATTACCGTTATTGGAATTAGCTAAAAAATTGTACAATAATGAAGATTCTTTTGAAGAAATCGGGAATTTATATTTTAAAAACGGTAAAGATATTGTGTTTAAGAGAATTTCTAGATTTATAGATATAAACGATTTGCCTGTACCGGATTATAATCTTGTTGATGCCGAAAGGTATATTACTAAAAGATTTTCTGATGGGAACTGGGGCAGGCAGCTTGAGTATCAATCAAGCCGGGGATGTCCGTCGCGTTGCTCATTTTGCGTAAACACCATTATTAGTAAGAGATATTGGAGGCAGAAGGATCCGGAGAAGGTTGTGCGAGAGGTTGAGGCATTAAAGGAACGGTTCGCCTTAGATAGTATTCTTTTTATGGATGAAAATTTTTTCCCTAAAAAGAAAAATGTTGAAACAATAGCTATCGAATTAAAAAAAATGTCAGTTAAGTGGGAAGCTAATTGCCGAGCCGATTATTTCAAAGATAGATACATAGATAACGACTTTTTAAAATTTCTTTCTTCTTGCGGCTTGACAACCGTTCGTATTGGGATTGAAAGTGGGTCGTTAAATACTTTAAAACTCTTAAAGAAAGATATTAATAAAACAGATATTATTAATGCCGCTAAAATATGCTCCCAGAATAATGTTTTTGCGTGTTGTTCATTTATGATAGGACTTCCATATGAAACTAAAAAAGATGTTATTGAAACACTCAATATTATTAGCAGGATAGAATCAATAGGTAAAAATTATATTATTATAATTGGGCCGCAAGTTTTTCGGCCATATCCAGGGGGCGAACTTTATGAGTTTTGCAAAAAAGAAGGCTTATTAGAACCCCATGCTTTTGATGAATGGGGACAGCTCATATTTTTAGATACTGGCTATATAGATAATTTTTACTGGATTAAGAATAAAAATTTTATAAAACTAATCGTGTTGCTTCGTTCGCTCGCCCAAGATGTTAAAATCGAGAAAAGAAATTGGCCTTTTCTTAAAAAATGCGTACGAGGTTTTTTATGTTTTTTCGTAAAATATAGGGTTAAGTATGGTTTTTACCATTGTTTACTTGATATGAGGCTCGCGTATATTTTTAAAAAGTTCTCAAGGGGATTGCCGGTATAATAATAATTAAAACTTAGATTTATAACATATGAAAATTACATTAATATCAGTAGATGGGTATGTATCTTTAGGTATCCGGTATCTTTCGTCTAAGCTTCGTGCGAATGGTTTTAGCACTAGAATGATTTTTTTGCCATACATCGTTGATCAAATTTTTCCGCGGAGAGCTATCGATGAACTTTATGAATTGGCGAGAAATTCTGACATGATAGGTATATCATCAATGGCCTATTCAGCAAAAAAGGCAGTACAGATTATCAATAGATTAAAACCGCTAAAAGTTCCGATTGTCTTTGGAGGGGTTTATCCAACCACTTGTCCTGAAGAATGTATAAAATATTCTGACATAATATGTAGAGGCGAAGGAGAGGAAGCATTAAACGAATTTGTTGGAAGATTAAGCAATGGCATTGATTATAGAGATGTCCAGAATTTCTGGTATAAACATAGAAATGATATAGTAAGAAATGAAGTAAGGGCCCAGATAAATGATTTGGATTCGTTTCCATTCCCTGATTATGATAACTGTGAGCAGTTTGCGTGGGAACCTAAAAATGGTTTCGGTCAGTTGGAGTATCGCCATATTCCGGGCATAAATGTACCTTTTGGAGGTTTTACAATATTTAATATTAGAGGCTGCCCATATTCATGTACTTATTGTGTTAATAAGGCAGTGCAGGAACTTTATGTTGGTAAAACCAGTATAAGGAGGAATAGCATATCGTATGTTATGAGGCAGCTTGACTACATCTTCGGATTATTTCCCCGGATAGAACGGATAAGAATTGATGACGATACTTTTTTTGTAAGACCGCTTTCTGAGATAAAAGAGTTTGCTTCCGAATATAAATTAAAACATAAAGTTCCCTTTGAATGTAATGCCGATCCCAAGATGATAACGGAGGAAAAACTTGATGTGCTTTTCGATGCGGGCTTAAGGCATGTTGGAATGGGCATACAATCAGCGAGCGAGTATATAAATAAAGAAATTTTTGAAAGGCCGTTCAATAAAGAAATTTTTATAAAATCAGCTCAAATTATGAATAAATACGCGCCAAATCTCCAGGTATCTTATGATTTTATTGTTTTAAATCCAGATGAACGCAAGCAAGATATTATGGATAATATACAATTAATCAAAAAACTGCCAAAACCATTCAGGTTATCTATGAATTCAATGGTGTATTTTCCGGGAACAGCCGCATTTAAAAGGGCAAAGGAGATGGGTACCAATGTTGAAGATCAAAGATTTACCTACTTTGGCCTCTGGACGCGCTTTGGAGAGCTTAGAAGAATAAAAGCAGATACGAAAAATAAATATTTAAATACGATTATACTTCTTTCGCACGGTAACATAAATAAAGATCGCTATGGAAATATACCAACTAATATATTTAATGTCCTAACAACGAATAAAATAATTGACATATTTAATGATAAGCTTGGCGGGGCTGTGATGGTATTTTTGAGTTTATTTAAAATAATGATTCGCTTAACAGCGAAATATATGGCCTCCTGGCAGAGGCAATTTATTAAAAAAACAATGAAAAAACTTTCCAACGTTTCTTAGGGGGTTTATATTATGAAGCTTGAACTTCTTAATTTTCTCAGTTGTCCGGAATGCGGTGAATCGGTGGTTCTTAAAAATGAAACTTATGAAAAAAATGAGATTAAAGAAGGATTGTTAGTGTGCAGAAACGTGCATGAATTTAAAATTATTAATTTTATACCAAGGTTTGTAAAGGCCGATATTTACTCTGCAAGCTTTAGTTACGAATGGGCGCATTTTTCAAAAACTCAACTAGATAGCAGTTTAGGAAATAATCTGTCAGAGCTTCAATTCCAGGGCCGCATAGATTTTCCGTTGGGATTGTTGAGAAATGGTTTGGTTCTAGACGCGGGTTGTGGGACTGGCAGGTATGCAGAAGTAGTTAAAAAGCATAATGGGGTAGTAATCGGAATTGATTTGAGCTATGCCGTGGATGTTGCTTTTAAGAATATTGGTTTTGAAAAAAATGTGCATATAATACAAGCTGATATTTTAAAACCTCCATTTAAGAAAGAAATTTTTGATTTTATTTATAGTTTTGGAGTATTACATCATACTCCTGATGCTAGGGCAGGATTTTTCTGCCTTACAAGATTTTTAAAAAAGAACGGCAAGTTATCTTTATTCGTATACGATTCTTATGAGAAAGCTATTGTTTACAGTTCAAATTTTTGGCGCAAAATAACCACTAAATTACCATTAAAATTGTTATACTATTTTTGTTCCATTTCTATTCCTTTGTACTATATATATAAAATTCCAGTGTTAGGACATTTTTTGAAAGCTATCTTTGTAATATCTATGAGGCCAGAATGGGAAATGCGCTGGCTGGATACTTTTGACTGGTATTCGCCTCAATACCAGTCAAAGCATACCCACGCGGAAGTATTTCGGTGGTTTGAACAAGCGGGATTTAAGGATATTAAAATATTTGATTCTGGGGTGACTATGCAGGGGACTAAAGCCTAAAATAATAAAAATGTGGAAAATTTATTATAAAGATCGGACTGGAGGACAAAATCCTGATTTTTGGGGAGAAAAATTGCTTGATTTAGATGTTGCTCGTTCCAAAGAAATGGGTAAGCAAGACTATATGACAGATATATTTTTGAAGTATTTTCCCAAAAAAGGTAAAATACTTGATGGCGGCTGTGGTATCGGTCAACATGTTTTAGCTTATAAGGATTTAGGGTATCAAATTGAAGGCTTAGATTTTTCTGAAGAAGCGATTAGTAAAATTATTAAATTTGATAAAAATGCGCCCTGTAAGAAAGGAAATATATTAAAAATTGATGTTCCGGATTCTTCTTTTGACTGCTATTATTCGTTTGGTGTGCTTGAGCATTTTGAAGAGGGCCCTTTTGAAGCTCTGGATGAAGCAAGGAGGATATTAAAGGACGACGGTATTTTTATGATGACCGTCCCTTATGAAAATTTGTTTAGGCGAATTAAATTTAATATCCTAAATCTCATAGCTAAATTAGGAGGTAAAAGCCACTTTTTTACTAATATAGGTTTTATCAAAAAGGTTAACGGCTATTTTCAGTTATCTGGTAAAAATAGTAATATAAGATTTCACGAACATATTTGTAATAAAAAAGAGATCCTCAGTGCTTTAATATTAAAAGGATTCAAGGTAGAGTATATGTCTCCATGCT
>JBBTED010000180.1:0-1993 GCA_038042445.1 Candidatus Firestoneibacteriota bacterium | reverse complement strand
TGGGAAAAACGACGGTATAAAATATCCACTTGCTAGAGTTAATATTGATGCGTATAATAATGCTATAAAAGCAAATGAATTATCAAAACAAATAAAAATCAAATTATTAAAAAATACAAGTAGATAAGTTTGTTTCTCAATGAAAGAAATAAAAAAAAAGAAATAGATAAAGACAAGAAAAAGACTCAAAGATAGTAATGGGTCAGTAAATGGAGTTGCGGAACAGCCTCTTAAAATATGAAAAATAATTCAAAACCAAATATTTTATTTTTCTTTACAGATCAGCAGAGGTGGGATACTATCGGATGCTATGGACAGAAATTGAATATATCTCCGAATCTTGACAAACTTGCAAAAGAAGGAGTGCTTTTTAAAAATACATTTACATGTCAGCCTGTATGTGGCCCGGCAAGATCCTGTATTCAGACTGGAAAATACGCAACTGAAACCGAAGGAGGTGAAAATTTAGTAAGGCAGGGCGTTTGACTGAGCTCAGCCGAAGTCTTAGATGATTGTATCAAAAGATGGGTAACAGATAAAAGTTCTCTCTTTTACCCACAACATTTCCAGAAGAACCGCAAATTAATACAAACGCATTAAGTTTTTTGTAGTTGCCGATTTATCGGCTTTTAAATTATGCTCATAAATGAGCGACTACAAAACTAAAAACAGGGGGCAGATATGAAACTATTGTTAATTACATTTTTATGCATAATAAATATAAGTACTGTATATGGTGAAATAGATATAAATAATCTTTCGCCTTATGTTTATCCGCCAATACTCACCCCAATTCCTGATGGTGTTAAACAAGAAATTCCAGAAGAACTCGGTAATAAAAAACTTGCAAATATGGGATTAGTTGATGTAACAGCAGAACCATTTAATGCAGATCCAACAGGCCAAAAAGATTCAACAAAAGCGCTTCAATATGCTATTAATTTTGCACGGGATAATCAGATGGTTTGCTTTTTTCCTTCTGGGACATATAAAATTTCTGATACATTAGTATGTAGGCATGGGATATATGTCCGTTCTCATCTAAAAGGTATAGCGCCTTCTGATGTTATGCCATGTTCACTTATGGGTTCTACTAAAGGAAAAACAAGACCAAAGATTATACTTGCTCCAAATTCTCCTGGATTTAACAATCCAGAAAAAATAAAATATCTTATTGAGTACAAATCATATACAGTTGAAGATAGAAAGAAAGGGATTATTAACACAGAAAAACAACAATATAACGTACTTATGAATGCAATGATTATAAACCTTGATGTTGTTATAGGCGAAGGGAATTCTGGAGCTATTGCTATTAAAATGAATTCTGCAGAAGGTTCTGGAATACAAAATGTTATAATTGATGCAACCAATGGATATGCAGGTCTTGATGGAGCAGCAGGAAATGGAGGTAGTTGGGCGAACATTACAATTATTGGTGGGCAAATAGGAATTATGAATAATGACGGTTCTTCCGTGCCAACACCAACAATGGTAGGAATTACACTGATAAATCAAACTAAAGCAGCAATTATTCCACAATATCGTGGCTCATTTACTGCTGTAGGAGTAAAAATAATTTCAAAAATATCTGGACCACTTATAATATTAAAAAGAAGCGCACATCCGTTTGACAACACAATGAATCTTATTGACAGTGAAATTATATTTGAAACATCTGCGAATGAAAATAAAACTATTTTTGCTTTTCCTGAAAGCAGTTTATATTTAAACAATGTCTATGTTAAAAATGCTGATAGAATTGTTGAAAATAAATTAGCAGGTAATAAAAACGGGTGGATGCATATAAAAGAATTTGCACTTGGGATACACAAGGATTTTGAACAGCATAAATTTACAGCACCATATTATAATAATGGAGAGAAAGTTTCAGATATATATGAGTCAATAGAAGTGGATAAAACACCTCCTGAAAATCTTTGTTCAAAACATCTATGGGATAATAATTTTCCAACATGGGAAACAGACGGGG
>JBBTED010000179.1:0-7541 GCA_038042445.1 Candidatus Firestoneibacteriota bacterium | reverse complement strand
AAAAGAAGTATTATCTGGCACTTCAATAAGTTATGGCAGAACTTTTATTGCAAAAAGACGAATGAAAGTTGCTACACTTTCTGTTGGATATGGCGATGGTTATAATAGATTGCTTTCTAATTCTGGAATAGTTTTAATACACGGTATTAAAGCACGTGTTATTGGCAGGGTATGTATGGATCAAATAATGGTAGATGTTTCACATATTCCCAATGTAAAAATTGGAGATGAAGTAATTCTAATAGGAAATACTATTACTGCAGAAGAAATTGCTGATAAAATTAAGACAATACCTTATGAAGTAGTATGTATGATAAGTTCACGTGTACCAAGAGTTTTTGATAATCATCCTAACCCCCTTTATTAAAGGGGGATTAAGGGGGAATTTTCTAGAGGAGGATAAATGAAAATTCATTCTACTGCTATTATATATCCAAAAGCTAAATTATCTGAAACTGTTGAAATTGGTCCTTATACTATAATTGGCGAAAATGTAGAAATAGGAGATAATACAAAAATTAGTTCATCAGTTGTAATAGAGGGTAATACTAAAATCGGAAAAAATAATATCCTATCAGTGGGAGTTGTTATTGGAACACCTCCACAAGATGTTAAATATAAAGGTGAGACTTCATATCTTGAAATAGGCGATAATAATGTTATTCGGGAATATGTAACTATTCATAAAGGCACAGGAGAAGGTGGTAAAACAATAATAGGTAATGATAATTTTATAATGACATATTCACATATCGGTCATAATTGTATTGTTGGAAATGAAATTACAATGGTAAATTATGCAGCATTAGGTGGATATGTAATTGTAGAAGATAAAGCAGTGATTAGTGCATTTGCAGCAATTCATCAATTTTGTAGGATTGGTAGGTTAGCTATGATTGGTGCATCCTCAAAACTTGTCAAAGATGTTCCACCATATCTTATAGCAGATGGGCATCCACTTGCTATTTACGGTTTAAATTCAGTTGGATTAAAAAGACGAAATGTTCCTTTGGAAATAAGACATAATCTTGAAAACGCATATAAAATAATATATCGTTCAGATTTGAATCTTTCACAAGCGATTGCTAAAATCGAAACCGAAATTCCAAAGAGTGAAGAGATAAATCATTTTATAGAATTTTTAAAAACCTCCAAACGTGGAATATGTCTTGATACTTCTATGAGGTAACTATGAAAAAAATAGGATTAATTAGTGGAAAAGGGGAATTCCCCATTATATTTTCCAAACTTGTCAAAGAACTTGGATTTGAAATATATGCAGTGGCATATATTGGAATGACACATTTGGATTTGGAAAAATATGTGTCTAAAATTTCCTGGATGCATATAGGTGAAATAAATAAATTGATTAAATTTTTTAAAAAAGAGGGTGTGGAAAATATAACAATGGTTGGTAAAGTTCATAAAAAAGCTATTTATTCAGATATAAGACCTGATTTAAAAGCATTAAAGCTTTTGGCAGGTTTAAAGGACAGATCAGATACTACTATACTTAAAGCACTAACTAAAGAATTTGAAAAAAATGATTTTAAAGTGAAAGCTCCAAGTGAATATGTCCAATCACTTTTAATTGGTCCTGGTATTTTGACTACAAGAAAACCATCTAAAACAGAGCTTAAGGATATTGAATTCGGCAGAAAAATCGCAAAAGAATTAGCAGACGCAGATATTGGTCATACTGTGATTGTTAAAGACAGAGCAGTTCTTGCATTAGAAGCAATTGAAGGAACTGATGAAGCAATTAAACGTGGTGGAAAACTTGGTGGAGAAGGAGCTGTTGTCCTAAAGTCAAGCAGACCAAATCAGGATTTAAGATTAGATATGCCAGTTATAGGACCTAATACAATTGAAGCAATGGCAGAAGTGAAATCAAGTTGCTTAGCATTTGATGCAAATATGACCCTTATTCTTGAAAAAGACAAAGTAATATCTATCGCAAATGCTAATAATATTGCAATTGTATCAATGCTGTAATAGGGTAATAGAGTATTTCATAAATAAGTTTGCATGTTTTGTCACCTATAAAAAAGTATGTCATTCCTGCGAAAGCAGGAATCCAGAAAAATAAAGGCTGGATACCGCATCAAAGCTTGTCCTTGTGAAAACGGGGATGCAGTATGACGACTAAAAATAATGTAAAGAAGTATTAGAAACACTACAGTAATACAATGAAAAATATAATTTGTTTAATCCTGTGTTTTGCAACATCTATTTTAAATGCTGATGAAAAAGAAACTCCGTCGCTTATTATTACACCTCAAACGGGCGACATACAGATTTTTGAACCCATTCAGCAAGTGGCAAATCCGTTGTTTTCCGGGTATAAGGGTAATTCTTCTGTCCATATAAACGGTTATCTGCAATTAAAAGCATATAATTATCCAAATTCTTATTATAGTTCAAATAATACTCTTTCAATAAATCGTTCAGAACTTGCTGTTACCTGGAAGCCAGATACAAATATTAATTGTTTAGTTTCAACAGGTAGTGATGAAATGCTGTCAGAAAAAAAGATTGTTTGGAAAGATTTAAAAATTGATTTTGAACTATCTCCTTTAGTTATTTTATCAATTGGGGGTTATAAATCACCGTTTAGTTATGAATTATTGAATTCAGAAAAAAATTTAGATTTTATTGATTATTCTGAATCAGTTTTACCATTTGCGCCACGTCGTATGGTAGGAATTCAAGCTTCAGGAAGAACTGGATTTTTTGGCTATGCATTTAAAATATCGAATAGTTCGTTCTATTCTAGTAATAATAATTATAAATATTTTAATATACGAGTTATTTTTGATATTACTGAATGGTTGCATATTGCTAATTCGGAATATTATGAATTCGATATTTACTCTGATTCTGCATCTATTTCTCGTATAAGTAGTGCAGGAGAACTAATTCTTAATTTTGAGCCCCTTGTTTTTAAATGTGAATATTTACATGGTTATCCCCAGAAAAATGATTACTATCAGAGTAATTTGTACGGTTATGCAGAAGGTTGGTATGGGCAATTAGGATATAAATTATTTGAAAATTATGAATTGTTATTAAAATGGGACCACTTGTGGGGACATACTTATACAGATGGGAGTAAATATTCTTCGTCTATAAATGGTGGTAATTATGAGGAAAAATTAATTATTAAAGATAAATATATTATGGGGATGAATTATTATTTAAATCAGAATTTAAAATTACAATTTAACTGGGAATATATTCCAGTTAATCCAAATGAGAGACATAAATTTATTTTTCAGCTTCAAACAGATTTTGATTTAAAAATATAATGTCATTTCCGCGAACAGACTGTGTCACAATTGGAATAATTGCGTGTTTTGTCATGTCCGAATGTAGTAATCGGGCATCCAGAGTCTTGTTTTATCAATGTTTTAAAGACACTGGATTCCCGATTTGTCAGGCAAGATGCCTGACCTATTGAATACGGGAATGACAAAAACCAATTATGACATAGTCTGGAAAGCGGGAATCCATTAAAACGAAGGATATTTTTGAATGAGAAAAACAATTATTCTGTTTTTGGTTTTATTACTGTCTGTTTTATGTGTTTATGCAGATGAAAGCAACTCATCTTTAAATGGTAATGGTTATTTACAATTAAAAACATATTCTTTTGCTTCAAAAAATAGCTTAAACATTTTGAATGCTTTATTTAGTTTAGAAATAAACCGTTCAGAATTAGCTGTGTCTTGGGAGCCAAATTCAGTTGTTAATTCTTTAATTTCTATTGGAAATGACGAAATGGTATTAACGAATTCCACAACTCTAAATATAAAGGATGTAAAAATTGATTTTAAACCATCATCTTTGTTTGTTTTATCAATTGGAATACATAAATTGCCTTTTAGTTATGAATTATTGGAATCAGATACGGATTTGGATTTTATTAATCGTTCTGAATCAGTTTTGGCATTTGCTCCATATAGAATGCCTGGTATTCAAATTGCAGGAGAAATAGGATTTTTTGAATATGTGTTTCGTGTATCTGATACATCTTCACGTAACTATGTGTATACTAATAGATATATTTATGATGATAGTGATGATAAATATGCTAATGCACGAGTTATTTTTAATTTTACAAGTTGGTTGCATTTTGCAATTTCTGAATTTTACAATATTCCAATTTCAACTAATCTGAGTTATATGTTTAAATATCCATATTCATATATGGTGGCAAGTGCAGGCGAATTAACTTTAGATTTTTATCCATTAGTTTTTAAAGGTGAATATTTGCACGGGTATCCTAATAATTATGTTTATAGCCGCAGTAATTTAAGTGATTATTCAGAAGGCTGGTATGCACAATTTGGATATACTTTGCTTGATAAGTATGTGTTATTGTTAAAATGGGACCATTTATGGAGCAGTGATTATTATGCTGGCAATTATCGTAATACACTAACAGGTATGCCAATGCTTAAAAATAAATATCTATTGGGACTAAACTATTATTATAATAAAAACTTAAAATTGCAATTTAACTGGGAGTATAATCCAGTTGACTCAGATGAGAGGCACAAATTTATTTTTCAACTTCAAACAGATTTTGATTTAAAAATTTAAATATTGATATGCAAAAAATAATTACATTATTTTTGGTTTTAATAATATTTGTTTTATGTGTTTATGCAGATGAGAATAAATCATTTTTAAATGTTAATGGGTATCTTCAATTAAAAGCATATAATTATCCAAATTCTTATTATAGTTCAAATAATACTCTTTTAATAAATCGTTCAGAACTTGCTGTTAATTATAAACTGGATACAAATATTAACTGTTTAATTTCAATAGGCAATGATGAAATGTTGTCAGAACAAGACATTATTTGGAAAGATTTTAAAATTGACTTTGAGCTATCTCCTTTAGTTGTTTTATCAATTGGAGGTTATAAATCACCTTTTAGTTATGAATGGTTAAACTTTGAGAAGGAATTAGATTTTATTAATTATTCTGAAGCAGTTTTACCATTTGTGCCACACAGGATGATGGGAGTTCAGGCAGCAGGAAGAACTGGATTTTTGGGGTACGCATTTAAAATATCTAATAGCTCATTTTATTCTACTTCTACTACTAATACTGGTTCTGTCTATGTTTATGTTAATACACGAATTGCTTTTGATATTACTGAATGGTTGCATATTGCTAATTCTGAGTATTATAATGCTAGTTACTCTTTAGATGTGAGTAGTGCAGGAGAAGTAATTCTTAATTTTGATCCATTCGTCTTTAAAGGTGAATACTTGCATGGGTATCCAGATGAAAATATTTTTTATAGGGGTTATTTGTCTGGGTATTCAGAAGGTTGGTATGGGCAAGTAGGATATAAATTATTTAATAATTATGAGTTATTGTTGAAGTGGGATCATTTACGAGGTTATTATAGTTATGATTCAGAGGGAGAAAAAGAAGAAGAAATTTTAGTTGTTAGAGACAAGTATATTTTTGGAATGAATTATTATTTAAATAAGAATTTGAAATTACAATTTAACTGGGAATATATCCCAGCTAATCCAAATGAAAGGCATAAATTTATTTTTCAGCTTCAATCAGATTTTGATTTAAAAATATAATGTCATTTCCGCGAACAGACTGTGTCACAATTGGAATAATTGCGTGTTTTGTCATGTCCGAATGTAGTAATCGGGCATCCAGAGTCTTGTTTTATCAATGTTTTAAAGACACTGGATTCCCGATTTGTCAGGCAAGATGCCTGACCTATTGAATACGGGAATGACAAAAACCAATTATGACATAGTCTGGAAAGCGGGAATCCATTAAAACGAAGGATATTTTTGAATGAGAAAAACAATTATTCTGTTTTTGGCTTTATTAATGTCTGCTTTGTATGGTTATGCAGATGAGAATAAATCATCTTTAAATGTTAATAGTTATCTCCAATTTAAAACCTATTTTGTTGCTCCAAAAGATAGATGGCGTAATTATGCTTTAGTACTAAATCGTTCAGAATTAGCTGTGTTTTGGGAGCCAAATTCAATTGTTAATTGCTTGATTTCTATTGGGGATGACGAAATGATGTTAGGAAAATCCACAATTCCAAAGGATGTAAAATTTGATTTTAAAGCATCATCTTTGTTTGTTTTATCACTTGGAATACATAAATTACCTTTTAGTTGGGAATTATTGGAATCAGATACGGATTTGGATTTTATTAATCGTTCTGAATCAGTTTTGGCATTTGCTCCATATAGAATGATAGGTGTTCAAATTGCAGGAGAAACAGGCTTTTTTGAATATGTATTTCGTGTATCTGATTCATCTACAAGTAGTTATAGTTACAGTTTTGACGATGATAATAATAAATATGTTAATGGACGAATTGTTTTTAATTTTACTAATTGGTTTCATTTTGCAATTTCTGAATTTTACAGTATTTCAGGTGCTCCGAATAATACATTTAAATATTATATGGTGGCAAGTGCAGGTGAATTAATTTTAGATTTTCACCCATTAGTTTTTAAAGGTGAATATTTGCATGGTTATCCTGATAATTATTTTGATATCCGCAGTAATTTTAGTGGTTATACAGAAACTTGGTATGCGCAATTTGGATATACTATATTTGATGATTATGAATTATTATTAAAATGGGATCATTTGTGGTCCAGTTATGATTATGTTAAAAACAAATATTTATTAGGAGTAAATTATTATTATAATAAAAATCTAAAATTACAATTCAATTGGGAGTATAATCCAGTTAATCCTGATGAAAGACATAAATTTATTTTCCAGCTCCAATCAGATTTTGATATAAAAATCTAACAAAATCGTGTTCAATACATTGACAAATTGTAAAATTTGCTTTAATATAATAATTTAATATTGTAAGAGTATCGCCGGAGTGGTGGAACTGGCAGACGCAGAGGACTCAAAATCCTCCGAGGGCAACCTCATGAGAGTTCAACTCTCTCCTCCGGCACCAAGTAGCGGCGAATGTAAATTCGCGATTACGTAAATTAAAATTGTAAAATGTAAAACTAAAGGGAGGAGAAAGCTATATGTATGCTGTAATTGAGACTGGTGGGAAGCAATATAAGGTGGCTGTTGGTGATAAAATTGATGTTGAAAAGCTTGATGCGAAACCTGGTGAGATGGTTGAATTAGACAAGGTTTTAATGGTTGCGGATGATGGAAAGGTAAATATTGGAACTCCTGTTGTAGAGGGTGCAAAGGTTATAGGGGAATTGATTTTGCAAGACAGAGCTAAAAAAATACGGATTTCCAAATATAAAAAGAGAAAGAATTCTAAGCGTGTACAAGGACATAGACAGTACTTTACACGATTATTAATAAAAGAAATAAAATCTTAATTTCAGAACAAGCTCTGAAATTGTTTCAGGAGCTAAAAGAGATGCTGAAATAAATTCAGCATGACAAAATGAACAGGTAGGAGGGTAATTTTATGGTCTGGTGGAAAAATACAGACCATAAATAAAAAATTATGGCACATAAAAAGGGTTTGGGAAGTTCAAAAA
>JBBTED010000178.1:0-10104 GCA_038042445.1 Candidatus Firestoneibacteriota bacterium | reverse complement strand
TTTGATATTTTTTATAAATATAAAACGGTATTTGAGTCTATTGCATAACCCCCAAATTGCAAATTGCTATACAATAAACGATCTTCGTAAATACATGATTTCTCTGTTAAATGATTTATAATACGCTTCTTGTCATTCATATCGTAATAACTATTTCCGCTGTAGAAGTTTAACCTAAAAACATTGGCAAAAAGAGACAGGCGATTCACGCATGTTCGAAATATGTGTTGGAATCCGTACGATAAGGGAAGATTCAAGTGGATACCTTTATTATGTTTAAAGATATTGTCTGGTATTTTGAACAAATAATTTATCATGGTTTTAACTCTTGGAATTCCATGCATCATCCAAAACAAACTGTTTAAAATACAGGACGATATTATAGGTACTAAACCCGATCTTCTTTAAGGCATTTTTGCGTCAAATCTTTTGTAAGCAGCATTTTTATTAAGTAATAACATATGAGAGCAATAATATTGGCAGGTGGTAAGGGTGCGCGTTTAAGACCGTATACTGTAGTCTTGCCTAAGCCGCTTATGCCCATTGGTGAATACTCAATTTTGGAAGTAGTTGTAAGACAATTGGCATATTATGGTTTTACTCATATTACTATGGCAGTAAATCATCAAGCAGAAGTTATAAAAGCATTGTTTAGAAATGGAAAAAAGTGGGGTGTGAAGATAGATTATTCACTTGAAGATATGCCTCTTAATACGATGGGTCCACTAAAGTTAATTAAAGATTTGCCGGAGAATTTTTTGGTAATGAACGGTGATGTTCTTACTAACTTGGATTTTCAAATATTTTATCATTATCATGTCTCCCATAATCATATATTTACTATCTCTTCATATAAGAGGGAGCAGAAAATAGAGTATGGTGTATTGGATATTAATGAAAATAATAAACTTTTTGGCTTTCGTGAAAAACCATTGGTTAAATATGATGTGAGTATGGGAATTTATATGGCTAACAGAAAAGCATTGGAATATATTCCAGAAGACACGCCATATGGATTTGACCAGTTGATGTTGGATCTTATCCAGGATAATAATCCTGCTAGTGTGTGTCGCTTTGATGGTTATTGGCTAGATATTGGAAGACCAGACGACTATTTGCAGGCGATTGAGGAATTTGAAACACTTAAAAGACATTTTGTTAAATGAAAAAGATTTTTATTACGGGTGCAAGTGGTTTTATAGGTAGAGCATTAAAGCAAAGATTATTAACCAATGGTTACAGTATACTGGAAATGAATTCTAATCATGATATAACTGTTTCGACAAGTTTTAATTGTTTTAAAAGTGAGCATATTGATCATATTTTTCATCTTGCTGCTAAAACTTTTGTGCCCGATAGCTGGAGGCATCCTCAATCATTTTATCAGACCAATGTGTTAGGTACAGTAAATGTGCTTGATTTTTGCCGGGGAAAATCTGTTCCATTAACTTTTGCAAGTTCTTATTTGTATGGGCAGCCAGAGAAATTGCCTATTTCAGAAGATCACCAAATTAAGCCCAATAACCCCTATGCTCATTCAAAATACTTGTCTGAACAAATATGCCAATTCTATGCTAAAGAATTTGGGGTAAAAACAACTATTATCAGACCATTTAACGTATATGGTATTGGTCAGAGTGACAAGTATTTAATACCTTATATTATCAAACAGGCATTACATAATGTTGATATCAAGGTAGAAAATCTGTTGCCAAAAAGGGATTATATATATCTTGATGATTTGGTCGATTTCTTTGTCTTATCGATGATAGCTTCAAAGCAATTTGCTATTTACAATATTGGCTCCGGATATTCTCTGAGCGTTAAAGATGTTATTTGTGTTGTGCAGGAGATATTGGGTATAAATAAAAAAATAGTCTCAGATAACAGGATTCGAAAAAATGAAATTTATGATGTTGTTGCGGACATTTCAAATGCTAATAGCGATATTGGATGGAGCCCCAAGCACTCGTTTTATCAAGGTGTAGAAAAAATAGTCGAATATGAAAAGAGGAAGTTAAATGCAGAAGCAACAAATACCTATCAATAAAGGCAATTATTCTATAGATACTCCTGAAAGAGAAAGGTTATTTGAAAAATATAGAGGCGAGGGTTGGGAAGGTGGGTACCAAACATATAGGAAACAGTGGGTAGAAAATGCTAGAAATCAGATAGTTTCAGAATACCCTTTATTAGTTGATGTGGAACTTTCGACAATGTGTAATCTGAAATGTCCAATGTGTTATACGATAACAGATGAGTTTAAGAAAAAAGTGAATGTTAAACTCATGGACTTTGAGTTTTTTAAAAAGATAATTGATGAGATTGGTGGTAAGGTTCCTGCGCTTAGGTTGAGTCTTCGCGGGGAGCCTATGCTCCACCCTAATTTTATAGAGTGTATTAAATTTGCAAAAGATAATGGAATAAGAGAGGTTTCTTTTTTAACAAACGGTAGTAAATTAAGTGAGGAGTTTTTTGGAAAGATCATGGAGTCGGGAACTGACTGGATAACAATATCGGTAGATGGATTGGGGGATGTTTATGAAAGTATAAGAAAACCTTTAAAATTTAGCGATACCCTGCGAAAGATAATTGATATTAAAAGGATAAAAAACATACGCAAAAGGCATAAACCAGTGATTAAAATACAAACGGTCTGGCCTGCTATCCGTGATAATCCCGAAGATTATTACAATACATTTAAACCCTATGTAGATTTGATAGCCTTTAATCCGCTTATAGATTATTTGGGCAAAGATATTGAAATTGTCTATGAAGAAAGCTTTATATGCCCACAGCACTATCAGCGGCTTGTTATTGGGGTTGATGGGCTAGTGATGATGTGTTCAAATGATGAGGAGAACCTAGAGATCATTGGAGACTCAAATAGAGAGAGCATCCATGAAATATGGCATGGTGAAAAACTTAATAAAATAAGAGAATTACATAAAAAAAGAAATGGTTTTATTGAAATTCCTATTTGCAGGAAATGTTATTTGCCGAGAGCTACTGAAGATAGGGAAAGGGTAATTATTGATGGCAGGGAAATTGTTGTTAAAAATTATAAAAAAAGAAAACAGGTTATTGGAGAGTAAGTAGTGTAATATATTTATCACCTTTTCCGAAATAACTTTCATTATCGGTTGGAGAATGGCATGTTAACCTATCATTAGATGATAGTCTATGGGCATCTATTTCTACATAAAACCAACATCGAGCTTGCAAAACGTTTCGATTTTGGACTACATAATAACTAATAAAAATTACTTTGTTAAAAACTGGGTAACAAAAAAATTTTGAGGCTTTACTAGCTTTAGAGTTCATTGCTCTGAACTAATCAATGCCCTAAGAATTGGAAATTTGGTATTTATAGTGTTAAGATTTTTAATTATTTTGCCCATTTCTTTCATTAAATAAGGGATATAGCCGCAGTTTGTTTTCATTAAATACATTTAAATAGTGAAGTGAAACAGACTTGAATAACTAGCCAAACACAGAAATGTGCAGATACATCAAAGAGTGATATAAATTTAGAATGGAATAAAATTAAAAGAATGAAAAATATACAAGAAGAAATTTGGGCTTCTGATTTTGGTAGAAACTATACTGACAGAAATGTAATGACGGCTGATGAGCTAGATGAATTGTACAGGAAGCGGTATGGAGTTACTAGGACAGAACTTAATAAAGAGTTTATTGGGGGCATGGATCGTAACATACGGATTTTAGAGGTAGGGGCAAATATGGGTAACCAGTTGGTCGCACTTCGCAAAATAGGATTTAAAAATCTTTTTGGAATTGAACTCCAATTTTATCCTATCAAGAAATCAAAAACCTTTGGATCTGACATTCCATTATTACAAGCTTCTGCTTTCCATCTGCCCTTTAAAGATGGAGCATTTGATATGATTTTTACGTCTACTGTACTAATACACATAGCACCAGAATATTTAAAAGTAGTTATGAAGGAAATATGTCGTTGTACAAAACATTATGTGTGTGGATTGGAGTATTATAATAAAAAGTTCAAAGAGATTAATTATAGGGGGAAAGATGAATTATTGTGGAAAGGTGATTACAGTAAGGAATACCTAAAATTTTGTCCCGATTTGCAAATAGTAAAAGAAAAAAAATATAAGTATTTAGATAGTGATGAAATCGACACAATGTTTTTGTTAGTAAAAAGGACATGACTTAAAGTTATGTATTAATCGATTCATGAAGATAATAAATTCATATTCTACAATTAAAAGACTTAACAAAGACGAAAGGTTCAGGTACTACAGGCAATTGTGGCTTAGAGTTGGTAATTATGAAATACTGACTGATTTCCCTTTGCATTTGGATATTGAACTTGCCGGTGTGTGCAACTTGAAATGTGACTTTTGTTTCCAAAACGGCCTTATTACAAAACCTCTCGGTTTTATGGATATGGATTTGTACACAAAAATAATTGATGAAGGTGTAAATAAGGGGCTTTGTGCCATTAAATTACAAATTCGCGGTGAGTCGTTTTTGCATCCAAGGCTATTTGATTGTATTCGTTATGCAAAGGATGCTGGGATTATGGATGTACAGATAACAACAAACGGTACGTTACTCGACAATGAACGTATTCAAGAAATTTTTGCTTCTGGTCTTGATGGTATAATTTTTTCATTTGATCAACGTCATCTTAATAGTTATGTGGAAAAATACAAGGTTTCAAATTATCTCAGCTTAGAGGATGCCATCAATAAATTCCTTCAAAGGAAAGCCGAGTTGGGATTATCTCGACCATGGGTAAGAATGCAAGCGGCTATTATGGAGGATGCAGAGGATTCAATATGCAAAACAGAAAATTATCTCAAGGGGAAATTCCCCTTGGCTAATATAATATCAGCAAACAAAGTTTTTGATTTTCGTGAGGATGTAGAATCTTACAAAGATTTGCATGTCAATTATAAAATGCTACCTTGTGGTTACCTTATGCAACGTTTGTCAATTTTCTGGGATGGAAGCGTTACCACTTGTTGTATGGATTATAATAATCATTTTAACTTAGGGGATATTAAATCTCAAACTGTTGAAGATATTTGGCTGTCAGATCAGATGATGCAGTTCAGAGAAATACATATTAATAATAAAAGAGATACAATGTTAGTGTGTAACCAATGTCACAATTATTGTTTGGCTGATAAAGAAGGGATTAAAAGTAAAGATAATTCGCATATTTCAGACTGTTCTTAACAGTATGAAGTCTTTTCTTGCAAAAAATTTTAGCTGCTTTTAAGTAATGGCTTTTAAATAGACATAGATTGATTATAAAAAATGCATGTTCAAAGTAAATTATTAATATATTACTGAACGGGCTAGGTAATCATTTAAAAATATAGGCTCTCCTGTTTTGTAACTACTTTCTCATAACACCCTTTAATAGCTTTTTTGAAGCTAAAGTGTTTTTTCCCCATTAACTCTCCAAAAAACGCGAACTATACCTACTAAAATCGTATTCATTCTGTAAATTTGTTAATAAACTGATGAGACTTATACGATAAGAATGAAGAGAACTTTGCCGATAACATTATGGGTAGATTCTTTATCTATTATTTCTTTGCCTAAGATTTGTAAAATTACTTATCAAAATAAAGGGGCATGTATTCGTTTTTTAAAGGCCTCTTTTCTTGCATATAAAATTATTCAAGTTATTAAATTATTAAATATTATTCCTATAGAACTTGAAAAGATAACGTATTCATTAGGCGATATGGAAATAGGGAACGAATCAATTGGAATGATGCTTAGAGTTGATTTACCCGAAATGGCGCTTAAGATTTCTAAAAAGTTAAAAAAACGGTTCATATACAGAGAAATTATTAAATTTATACCGGAAGAAAGGTTTGATACATATCTTCAAAAAGAGATAAGTAATGAGATATATCCAATTGTTCGGTTGCTTTTTATTATATTTTGGAACGAATCAAATAATAATCAAACTGCGAAGAATATTCTTTATTGTTTATACACCCCATTACTTCCAGAAATTGAATCTGTCTGGCCTTATGAACCTATATCATTAGGCTATTATAATGATAAATTTGCCCTTTTTATATCTGCTAAAAAATTTATTAAAAATATTGTGAAATCAAAACTATTCCTTGCGCTATTTACAACAGATACAAATAATCATCAAGGGTTTAAGTCTTGTATAAGTCTTAGTTATACTGACACTGAAGAGATTGATTTAAATAAACGTTCTGCCCTTTTTTGGTACCCCAAAAGTGGGATTGAACCACAAAGGGTGTTTTTTTACTGTAAAAATAAAACTAATCAGAATTCAGAAATAAAGCTGAAGTTTATAAAAGATATGCGTATGAGATGTATTTTTTTTCGAAAAATACATTTAATTTCTATTTTTAAGAATATGAGAAAATATTTTCTTGATAAAAATTCCTGGAAGGTGCCAAAATTAGATATAAAGATAGATAATGCTGTAGATAAATGGATAAAAATGTGTGCTAATACTTTATTTCTAGAGGTAGAACTATGGTTTAATATCTTCAAAAGCTCAAATATTAAGATTTTATTTACAATGGATCCTGGTGAGCAGGAAAGATTTGCACAAGGTATTGCTCTTGAACTTCTTGGTGGGGTATCTATTGGCGCTCAAAGATCGACTCACTCAGCGAAAATTAATCCTTTTTTAAGATATTGTGCAAATGACATAAGTTTTGTATGGGGTGAAGAGGCAAAGGAACATACAAGGACCGGTAAAACGGTTAAAAATCTCATTATTTCTGGATATCCTTACGATAAGGTATTTACAATTAAATCAATAAAGAAAAATCCTCAATATAAGCAGCTAATTGGTAGAGAAAAATTCGTCGTATCTTTGTTTGATAGTGTTTATTCCAAAGATATATTCTATAGTAAAAAGATGATGAATATTTTTTATAGTAAATTTTTAGAATGGCTCTTTGAGGATGAAGAAATTGTTATTATTATAAAAGAAAAGAAGCCTAAATATTTTGATCGATTATCTGAAACAAATGGCTTAATTGAGAAAGCAGAAAGTACGAACCGTTTTATAAGGTTAAAAGATGCGTTAGGTTGTTTTCCTGCAGAGGCTTCTGTGGGTACTGATATGGCTGTAGGATTCGGGGTTTCTACTGCCGTCATTGAGTCTGTGATTGTTGGAGGCAGAGGGATACACTGTGATATAACAAAATATTCACACCATTCTTATTATAGGTGGGGATATGAAAAAATAATTTTTGACAATATTGATAGGTTGATAGCGGCATTAAAAAGATATAAAGATAATCCTGATAATGAGCCGGAACTTGGGAATTGGTCTTCTTATATTGATAGAATAGATCCATTTCGTGATGGACAAAGTGGGGAAAGGGTTGGAGCATATATAAGATGGCTGCTTGAGAGTTTCGATAAGGGGAAAAATAGAAATGAGGCGATCCGGTATGCAAATAAATGCTTTGTTGATTTATGGGGCGAAGAGAGGGTGATTGATATGAGGCACAATAAGGTATTACATATGGTGGAACATAAATAATAATTAAGTCATGAGAATATGAGGAGGAAGAAAAATAGGAGGGATTTTTACGAAGAGGATGGTAAAAAATTTTATTCTGAGACACGGCATAATTTTTCAAATCGAAAATTATTATAGATAAATAAAATGGTTGCTTGGCAGGTTGTTTAACATCCACTTGTTTCGATAGGATATTTTTCTCAATAGTTGAGTATGAAAATTTTATTGGTAGCTTATGACAGTGGTATGTATATGCATTGGTTCCCGCAAGGGCTTGCATATTTGGCTTCCGTTCTTCAAAAAAAAGGTTATAAAGTAGAAATATATAATCAAGATAAGTTCCATTTTCCAGATGCGCACCTAACTGAATATTTAGGAAAGTATAAGTATGATGTTATCGGTGTTAGCGTGATTGGAGGATATTATCAGTATAGAAAGTTGCTGAAAATTTCTGATGCTATAAATAAATCTAAAAACAGGCCGTTTTATATCATTGGAGGACATGGGCCCTCTCCAGAGCCAGAATATTTTCTCAAAAAAACACAAGCAGATGCAGTTGTAATAGGCGAAGGTGAAGATACAATAATTGAGTTAATAGAAACATGGTCAAACCATGAATCGCTGGCAACGGTTAAAGGAATTGCTTATCTTGATGGGGGAAAAGTAGTTGTTAATGAAAGGCGTCCTTTGATCAGGGACATTGATAAAATACAGTTTCCGGCGTATGAATTATTTCCAATTGATTATTATAGATTATTCAGAATGCCCAATGCAACAAAGACCGATTTTGTAATGCCTGTTTTGTCTGGTAGGGGGTGTACTTTTGAATGTAATTTTTGCTATCGAATGGATACAGGTTTTAGGCCACGTAGCAGTGAATCAATTATAGAAGAAGTAAGGATGTTAAAAAAAAATTATGGCATAACATGCATACTATTTTCAGACGAACTTTTAATGTCATCTGTGAAAAGAACTATTAACTTATGCGAAGCTTTTATAAAAGCGAAGTTGGATATTAAATGGGGATGTGCTGGGAGATTAAATTATGCCAAACCAGAGGTTCTAAGATTAATGAAACGGGCAGGGTGTGTGTGGATCTCTTATGGAATTGAGGCGTTGGATGATCGAGTGTTAAGAAATATGAATAAGGCTTTAACAGTAAAGCAAATTATTCAAGGTATTGAAGAGACGATAAAAGCCGGAGTGCCCGTAGGTTTTAATGTGATATTTGGTAATGTAAGTGATAATAGAGAAACGCTAGAAAAAGGTGTAGAATTCTTATTGAAATATGACGATGGTGCACAGATGCGCACCATTCGCCCGGTAACGCCTTATCCTGGCTCTCCTCTCTACTATAAAGCAATTCAGGACGGATTACTTCGAGATTGTGAAGATTTCTATGAAAATAAACATATTAATTCAGATTTGTTAAGTGTTAATTTTACTGAATTAAGTGATGAAGAATTTCATTTGTGCTTACTTGAGGCGAATACTAAATTGATCACAAGCTATTATCAAAAAAAACTACATACAGAAATTGATCAAACTAAAAAGTTATATTTGCAAAAAGACATTAGCTTTAGAGGGTTTCGCCAAAGTTAATAAAAGTACTTTTCTATATTAGGTCATCGAAAGAGAAAGCATTCCAATTTTATGTGTTATTTAAAATATTTATATTGGACAATAAGATTGCCCTAGTGAGTGAATGAATCAAATGGTGTTGTTGAAAAAAATCATTTCTAAGGTCAAACGAAGAAAATACATCCTCAAATCAATCCGTATTTATACGTTCACAAATATTGCAGAAACGGCAATTCCTTTTTTCCTAATGCCTATTTTGACACGATTATTATCCACGTTTGACTACGGTATAATTGCAACCTTTAATGCAATTCGAACAAATGCTAATCCTGTTATTTCGATGGCTACGCCGGGTGCTGTGGGTAGGGCATATTATGATAGAGACAAAGAGGGATTTGATTTTCAATGTTATATGTATAATGCATTGATAGTAAATTTTGCTTTGCTAGTAGTGGCTTTATTGGTGCTGGTAATTTTTAAGAATTTTATTCCCGGTATAGAAGGAATTGGTATATTCTGGTTGTTTTTGATTCCCATTATTGTATGGGCAGCAGCAACTTCTAACATAAGGGTTAAATTATGGATTTACCAGCAACATCCACGGAATAATGGGATCTTTAGGATTTTACAAGCATTGACCGAATTTGGTCTGTCTATTTTGCTGATTAGTGTTTTTCTCAGAAGTTGGAAAGGCAGAATGATTGGTGTGGGGATAACTGAGATTATTTTCTGCTTTATAGCGGTTTACATGATTTATAAGTATGACAAGTTAAATCCTACGATAAATATCAAATATATAAAAGATATTTTAAAATTTGGTTTACCTTTATTGCCTCATTCTTTTGGATGGATGCTTATATGGACCACTGATAAATATTTTCTTAATTCTATGGTTGGTGTTTCTGCTTTGGGAATTTATGGTGTTGGCTATGCCCTTGCTGCAGGTATTTCTCTGCTGGCTGCTCCTGTCGACACTTCGGCTGCACCAATTATTT
>JBBTED010000177.1:0-14028 GCA_038042445.1 Candidatus Firestoneibacteriota bacterium | reverse complement strand
AAGCACTTAATGTTGCTTTTGCACCTTCACCTGCAGCTATTATAATCTGTTTTTCAGGAACATTAGTTACATCACCTGCTGCAAAAATACCGGGTATATTCGTTTCATTATGACAATTTACTTTTATTTCACCCAATTCATTTTTTTCTACTTCCTTTACAAACTCTGAATTTGGAATAAGACCTATTTCTATAAAAACACCCTGCACAGACAATATATTTTCTTTACCATTACTCTCAATTTTTATTTCCTTAACAAGTTTATCTCCTAATATCGCAGTAATTTTTGTATTATTCAACACAGTAACTTTACCACTATTATTAACTTTTTCTCGCATTATTGCATCTCCACCTAAATTGGGTAATATATTGATAAGGTGTATATGTTTAGCTATATTTATCAATTGTAATGTTGCATCTAAAGCAGAATTACCACCACCAATAACTACTACATCCTTTTCAGAAAACAAAGGACCATCACAGGTAGCACAATAACTAAGCCCTCTGTTTTTAAATTCTTTTTCTCCAGAAACACCAAGTTCTTTTGAACGTTTACCAGAAGAAATAATTACTGTTTTTGTTTCATAAATACTCTTATTTGTTTTAACCAATACTTTTTTATCTATTTTTTTTATTTCTAAAACTTCTTCATTTTCCTTCAAAGGCATATCATATTTGTGCATATGCTCTTCAAATTTAGCTGACAATTCAGGGCCTGTAATAAATTGATAACCTGTATAATTTTCTATATCACCACTTAATGCTGCCTGACCGCCTATATCATTTGTAATTATCAGAAAATTTATTTTTTTGCGGGCAGCATATACACTCGCTGTTATTCCTGCAGGACCTGCACCTATAATAATCAAATCAAACATTTTATGTTTTTAATTTATTTCTTAAATCAAATAATTGAACAATATGCTTTTGCTCTTCCTCAATCAGCCAATTAATTGATTTATGATTTTTCTGAGGTATTATTTTTTTCATTCCTTCAAAAAAAACTATGGAATCTTTTTCAAATCCAAGTGCCACATCTAAAGCATCTTTCTCATTTTTTACAGCTTTTGCAACTTCATTTCCTTTATTTTTTTGTGTAAACACATTCCCATTTGCTAAAGCATTCATATATGCAGAAGACTCACCTGCATAAGATTCTCTTGGTTGGGATGCAGATTTGTCAACGGATTCTAATATTTTACTGAAAATGCCTATATGCTTTTCTTCCTGCTCTGCAAGAAATTTACATATTTCTTTAACTTTTTCGTCTTTAAACTTAGCAGCCAACGTATTATAGAAATCTTTGCCATTCTTTTCTATCTGAACCCCTAAC
Organism: Candidatus Firestoneibacteriota bacterium; assembly: GCA_038042445.1. Taxonomy (GTDB): domain Bacteria; phylum Oederibacteriota; class D2-FULL-39-29; order JBBTED01; family JBBTED01; genus JBBTED01. Next base: position 12,696 of record JBBTED010000177.1, on the reverse strand, counting down.
TCTACTATTTCATTCTCTGAAAAATATATATTCCCCATTAAACTCCACCTCCAATTTTTATTCCTAATTCAAATGCTTTTTGTAAAAAATCCGGGTGTTTAATAATATCACCTTTTTCTTCTACACCTTTACAAAAAAGCTCTTCCTGATAACTTACATTAATTGTTACAAATAAATTTTTAACTATTGATTTAGCATTATTAAAAAAATCATTTTTGCCACCTGCTGACACACAAATAAATCCCCCTATTTTCTTTTTACCAAAAACATCGTTTTTATATATATATTTTGCTCTCCAGGGACATTGAAAACGGTCTACCATCATCTTAACTTGAGCACTTACACTTCCAAAAAATATAGGAGATGCTAAAATTAAAGCATCCACCTCTTTAATTTTTTTGTAAATAATCTGCATCTCATCATTTACTATACAAGTGCCATCATTTTTTGTATTTTCACATTCCAAGCAAGGAGAAAATTTCAATTTATTTAAAATTATTTTTTCTACATAAGCACCTTTTGAACTTGCTCCACTTAATGCCTTATCAAGCAATATATCTGTATTTCCGCCTATTCTAGGACTTCCTTGTATACCTAATATTTTCATAGTTTAAAATATTTAAGGGAAACTGTATCCATTACAAATTAATGAATAACTGTCTCCCCCTCATATTAAAAATAACTCTACTTTTAAATTTCGGTTTCAACAATCCACCTGCCATGTATATTACAATTTTCTAAAGCAGTTAATTTGCCGCTGCTTACTTTTAGGTGAATTATAACAGATGGGTTCAATTTTTCTGCAACCATATGATATCGCGCAATAAAATCATAGTTATGGTATATATCTATGTAAGTTATAAAATGTTTAGGTTCCATAACATGTAATACTTCACCGACTTTAATTTTGGCATCAATACATCCAGGCCCAAGCAATTTACACTCTTTTACAATAGTAATAACTGGAATGTGTTTTTTCTCCATATCATTAAGGTTTTTTGAATCTACAGGCTTTTTTATAGCATTTACATCCAATTTAAAACTTTCCTTTGGCGCCCAACATACAGGGCAATTATCTGGTGCATTTTTAAAAGCTACATATCCACATTTTTGACATACATAAGTATCCATATTATATCCTCCAATTAATCTAATAAATCTTCAAACATCTCTTCATGTTTAACTTCTTCTGCTAATATGTGACATGCAAGCTGATATGTAACATGGTCTTTTCCTAAAGTTTTAGCTGCAATTTTTTCATACACATCAATTGCCCCTGCTTCTGCCAAAGTAACTGTTTTTATAATACTATCATAATCAGATGTCCCTTTCGGTGGCTTAGGATAAGAAGCATTAGCATTTTTTTCCAATTCCATAGGATTAGAAATTGGCAATCCACCAAGCTCTATGATTCTATCTGCAAGTTCAGATGCATGTTCTTCTTCATCTTTCGCAATTTTTTCCAAAAACTCACTCATATCTTCATAACCTTTACCAGTAACTATCTTCGACATATACCACCAAGAATAATACGCAAGCCATTCATCTGCATACGCTTTATTTAAATCCTTTATCAAATCTTTCACATCTACTTTTACAATCTTTGTTCCTTGCTTTCCCATTTTAATCCTCCTATCCATTATTATGTCACCCTGAATTTGTTTCAGGGTCTAAAAGAGATGCTGAAATAAATTCAGCATGACAATTTGTTTTTGCTATATTCTATATTTTATCACCTCCAGTTTTAAATTTTTAATCTATATAGAAATTATAGCAAAATAAGGATTTATTGTCTGTGATGTAAGTCACATTTTTATCAATTCAGCAATTTTTTTTCCGTATTCATAACAAAGTTTTTTTTCTTTCTCTTCAGGAACATATTGGACTGATAAAGATGGCAAAACAACATCTATTCCTATTTCTTTAAATCTATTTTCTATACTTTTTACTGCCCCACCACCCCATCCATAAGAACCAAATACTCCACCAATTCTATTTTTAGGTTTCATACCTTTCAAAAATTCTAAAAATCCAGCAAGAGTCGGCAATATATCATTGCCATGAGTAGGCGAACCTACAATATAACCTTTACTATCAAGCATCTCTTTAATCACTTCCGTCCTATCGGATTTGGTTATATCAAAAAGCTTAACTTCCACTCCTGCGTCAATTATCCCTTCTACTATTTCTTTTGCCATAATTTCTGTTGAGCCCCACATTGTTTCATAGACAACAACAATCTTGGGTTTTGATTCATTCTTTGCCCATGAGACATAAGAATCTATTATTTTTGCAGGATTTTTGCGCCATATAATCCCATGACTCGTAGCAATCATTTTAATTGGAATATTCATTTTTTTAACTTCATCAATTTTTCGTGTAACAAGAGAACTAAATGGCCATAGAATATTTGCATAATATTTTGCAGCTTCACTCATAAGTACTGCTTCATCAACTTCATCATCAAATCTAAAAGATGTCCCATAATGCTGACCAAAAGCATCATTTGGGAATAACAAAGCATCTTCAATTAAATATGTAAACATACTATCAGGCCAATGAAGCATTGGAGCTTCAAGAAAAGTTAATGTTTTTTTACCAAGACTCAATTTATCACCAGTTTTAACAATATTAAAATCCCAGTTACTATAATAATTTTTATATAATCCTTCTTTGCATTTAGCAGTTCCAAAAATTTTTGCTTTTGGACACAATTTCATCAAGTGTGGTAAAGCACCTGAATGATCTCTTTCAACATGATTGGCAATAATATAATCTATCTTATCAGGAGAAATAATCTCGCTTATTCTTTTTATCATATCATTGGTAAAAGGAGTATAAACAGTATCAATCAAAGCAATTTTATCATCTAAAATAAGATAGGAATTATACGTAGTCCCACGTGGAGTATTATAGGTAAAACCATGAAATGTTCTAATATTCCAATCAATAGCACCAACCCAATAAACAAAATCCGAATATATTTTTACTGCAGGCATAATATTTTCACAACTATACTGCAATTACTTCTTTTACTTCCGGAACTGTTTCTTTTATTACTTTTTCTACACCCTTTTTCATTGTTACCTGACTCATTGGACAACATCCACATGCACCAGTTAATTTTACTTTTACTATTCCATCAGTAGTAACTTCAACTAATTCTATACCCCCACCATCTGCCTCAAGTGCTGGTTTTATTTTTTCTAACGCTGCTTCAACTTTCTCTTTCATAATTTTCTCCCTTATGGTTTGTGTTTTTAGAGTAAACCATAATTCCCCCCTCCAATTTTTGATATATTAAGTAGAGCAAACCATTAGGTTTGCTTTGCGAGGCTAAAGCCTTGCCCTACATAAAACTTATTGATTAGAACAGAAAACAGATGTTTATGTCAAGATTTTTCTATTGAGAGGTATCAAAGATGAAAAATTCATACACCGGACATCTGATGGCATTTTTCAATAACACACATTACTCTGCGTGCACTTTCAGATGTAACAAAAGGCAGTGCATTATTTACTATAATATTATGTAAATCTATATAAAAACCTAATTGCCCAGGTGTTCTATCTTCTGAAAGTTTCCATGATTCTTCTTTTTCCCAGACTATTTGTTCACTATTATAACCGCGGTCTGGTGTTGGGGTAGTTTCAACTTTTCTTGGACTAAGTTTTGCAGGGTTAAAATATTTCCAGTATAATTCATTAGAACCTCCTCTTAATCCACCCTGTGTGCCCATTACTAACCATAAATCCTGAGGATACGCACATGCAGAACTTATTTCTAAATCAAGCATTGGTGATTTTTTGCCCTTGAAAATAATTTTTATATGGTCCTCAGCATTTCCTAAAGTTAAAGTTTTTTCTAAATGGCAGAAAATTTCCGGCTCTTCTTTGCTTCCAAATAAATGTAGTGCTTGATCAATTGCATGCGGCCCTGTATTATTAAGTGTTCCACCACCAAATTTCTTTAATGTCTGCCAATCCCAACGCCTTGCAAATCCATTCCAGGACATTTTAATTAAAACAATTCTACCAAGCTTTCCAGAATTAATTACCTCACGCACTTTGAGAAAATCAGGAGCATATCTTCTATTGTGAAAAACTGTCAGGATTTTATTTTCTTTTTTTGCAGTTTCAATCATTAAATCAGCATCTTTAAGTGTTGTTGCCATTGGTTTTTCACATACAACATTTTTACCTGCTTTTAAAGATTCTATAGCATTTTGACTGTGCAAATGAGAAGGTGTAGCAATAATTACTAATTCCACTTCTTTATCTTTTAATAATGAAATTAAATCTACATAACTTTTGCAATTAAACTTTTTTTCTGCTTCTTCTCTGCGACTCTGATTTGCATCACAAACTGCTACAATTTGATATTTATCCTTCAATTGTTCTAACAAATGTATATGAATATCCCAACCACTTCTTCCTAATCCTACAATTCCTGCTTTTATTTTTACCATAACTGCTCCCTTTTTATTTTGTCATACTGAATTCATTTCAGCATCCCTTTTAGACCATTTTTTTCAAATATAATAGGTCTTCTTTTAATTTTTCCTCAGTAGTTATACCTACAGGATACGAGCAATAACCACCTCTGAAATCTTCAAATGAAATCCATCCATTATATCCAACATTTTTTAATCCCTGTATAATTTCTTCGTAATTTGCAAAACCATCTTTTAATGACATCGGTTCACACACCCATTTTTTCTTGCCTTTAACTTTTTTAAAAAACCACCCGCAATTTTTAACATGAACATGTGACAAATATTTTCCTAAAATTTCTATACCCATTTGCCATCGTTCATATCCTTCATGTACCATATTCCCAGGGTCAAATGTAACTCCTATGTATTCAGGATTAAACTTTTCTGCAATACGCATAACAGCAGATGGACTTGGTATAATAGTTCCCATATGAATTTCCAAAAGTCCTCTTACTTTATACGTTTTGCAAATTTTTTCTATCTTTTTTAAACTTTCAATTGTATCTTTGTATAAATTACTGTAATTTGTTTTTAAATCATACCTTGGAACATTTACACGTAACATAGAACAGTCTAAAATAGTAGCTGCTTTTACCACACGTTCAAACCTTTCAGGTTCTTTACAACTTACCCGTGTTGCTAACGAACAAATTTTTAAATTATATTTTTTGCAAAGTTCTTTTAATTTTGTTGCCTCTTCTTCAATGTTTATTTCACTTAAATGCCATTCTTTAGTTTTATCCCACAGCGCATTTTGATAACCAACTGTCCATTCTACACCATCATAACCTAATTCTTTCAGTTTAATACATACCTGCTCTGCTGTCCAATCAGGTGTCATACAACTAAAAGCAGCAAATTTCATAGACATAAATTTATCTCCTTTATACCGAAACTGTTAAAAAACAAAACCTCAATACCCTAAATGGACTTCACACTTACAAAACTACATTTTCGATTTCATACCCAATAGATAACTTTAAATCAAAACAACCATTTAAAATATTTTTATCCCTTTACATCACCTCCAAAACTTTACGTAACAAATTAGGGGTTGAGTGACAAATAAAAGTCTACCACCTTGTTTTCACTTCTTTTATTTATCTCAAAAGAATTTTCCTCAATAAGTTCTAAATAAAAAGAACTCTTCTCATTATTAATCTGTTTTTCTTTCTATAAATATATATAAAGTCTTTCTTTCTCTAAATCCCATTTGCATATTTGTTCCTCCTATTATTCATTGTTTTTTTATATCCCTCAAAAATTATTCACGTCCATACTTCTGATATGATTTCGCACACTAACTGTACCCATCGCCGCACGCGAGTTACATCTCCTGCCACGGTTTCCACATCTTTCAGAGTAATATCTGTATAGCAATGATAATTTCGACAGGCTTTAAGATCGCGGCTGACAATTCTCCGAATTTGTTTGCCAAATTTTCACAGCAGCCATATGCGACCAATCCAAACTGGCGCAAAATCGGCAATTGATACCGTAGTAAAAACTCATCATGCATTGCAGGAGATACTACGGTAAATTCCTGCGCCGCCATAAATGCCCATAATTGATTCCGTTTGACGATTTGCCTCATCCAAAATCTATATGAAGTTATATCATTGCCTCATATAAAAATCTATATGAAAATTTAAGTAAAATAGGCTATCTCTATATAAACAAAAGGAGGTAGTCTATGGGATTAAAATTAAAGGAAAGAATTATGGTTACAAAAGAAGTAGACCCTAGAGGAAATTCGTATAGGTTTTTATGTGAGACAACAAAGCACTAATGTAAACCCCGATGCCAAGCATTGGGGCTTGTCGCGCTTTTGTCAAGTTTTTATCAAAAATTTTTTGGGTTTCTATAAAAAATCCTTAGATACAAAGGGTTTTGCATATTACTAATCATCGCATAATTAAAAATGCACTGATGTGCCTACAGTAAATGCTCTGCCTGGCACAGGATAATCACTATCAGTTATACTGCTTCCTAATCTTTCTTTATATTTTATGTCAAAAATATTGTCGACCCCTACAAATAGATTAATACTTTTTGCTAACAACTGAGTAATCTTAAAATCACTAACAAAATAATCTGGTAATTCTTTTGTATCCATACTTACAACTGGATAATTGGAATAATTGGAGTAATAACGATATCTCTTGCCTACATATCCCCCAGAAAGATTAACCATTAAATCAAAATCCGTTTCATAATTTAATCCAAGATTAATATGATTTTGAGGTGTATTGGCAGCTACTCTTTCAATTTCAAGCATAGTGTTATTACTTGCATCTATAATTTCAGCATTTTTCTGGTTTGCATTTATATAAGTATAAGTGAGATTAAAAGAGATTTCCTTTGCTAATTGTGTTTTAAATTCTAATTCTAAACCTCTTGATATTAATGAATTAACATTAGATGGCTGCCATTTTGGACCATAAGCTCCTATAGGTCCTGTTGGTGCCCATGCAATCATATCTTTTATGTCTTTTTGGAACAAACCAATTCTTCCCCAAAATATATCTCCAAACCAAGTTTCAATGTTAAACTCATAAGCCCAAGCTGTTTCTGGCTTTAAATCAGGATTCCCTTTATCACTTGCCGTTTCTGGCCAGTATAAATCATTCATAGTAGGAGAGCGAAAAGCTCTGCCTGCTGAAACACGTAAATTTATATTATCGAGATTGTAAAGCATACTTAAACGAGGATTTATCTGATTGCCATATACTGAATGATTATCCAAACGCAAACCAGGATTAATATTAAAAGACTCAAATAGTTTTATTTCATCTTCACCAAAAACCGCTTTTGTTGTAGCTTTCGGCACCCAATTTGCAACAGAAGAAATCTGATTAGTAGCATTATAAGTAGATTTTTCTGCATCAAAATTTTCCTGTCTGTAATTTACCCCAAAAATCAGATTATGATTCTTAATTGAAAAATTGTTGTATTGCACATCACTTCCTAAAACATTTGTATTATAAATATCATCTCCCTGATATGTTTTAGAAACTGATACATACTCTTGATGTGCATCAAGTCTGTTACTCTCAAAATAAAACTTAGGTAATAATTCTGATGTTTCATCTAATTTTATTTTTACTGTAGTATCAATATACCCCTTTTTCTCTTTTTGCTTATCTGTTAAACTGGACACTTCATCATTGCCGAATTTCTTTTGTGTAGCTGTTCTATTAGACAAAAGTTCAGCAGGCTTAGGACCAGGAGTCCCTAAATCATTTTGGTAATAGCCTCCAATTACAGTTAATTTATGTTCATCTCCATATTCAAATTTTCCATTTAAATCTACGCTATCATAATCACTGTTAGCTCTTAAACCATTTGATTTGAGCTTATTTACATTAAATAAATATCCAAAGTCATTAAATTTTGCACCATTTTTTAATTTATAGGATAAGGTATCATACGTACCATAAGAAGCACTAAGAGTAGTATCCATTTTAGCTGGAATCTTTTTGGTTATTACATTTATTACACCTCCAACAGCATTAGCTCCATATAAAGCAGATGCAGGTCCGCGCATTACTTCTATTTTTTCAATATTTTCTATTGATATATCACTTAAATTTGCCTCACCTGATGATATGGAATTAATGGGTCTGCCATCAACTAAAATCAATACCTGCGCAGCTAATGCCCCACGTATATTTGCCTGTGTTAATGAACCTACTGCACCATAGCTTGTAATATCTACACCAGCAGTTTTACGTAAAACATCACCAAGTTTTTTTGCATTAGTTTTTTCAATATCTTTCTTGGTAATAACTGTTACACTTGCAGGAACATCTTTAAGTATCATTGGATACCGCGTTGCAGTTATTACTATCTCTTTTAAATCAATTATAGGAAGGTTTTCCTCTGCCATTAAAGTCTGACAACCCAATAGCATCATAACAATCATCATTCTAAACATTTTTTTCCTCCTTATGAATAGGAGCAGGCCTGCCTGTCCTAATTCTTAGACGAGTAAACTTGCCCCTACCTTAATGATTACAAAATAAAAAACCCGGCCTTCATAGGTCGGGTTCAGTTGTAAAATTCACATCTTCCCCTCCTCGCGAAGGTACTTACCATTATAAGTAGTCGACCGGGCTACTCTTTACTTTATATCAAAGTTAAGAGATTACCGTTGCGCGGCAGCATTCCGAATCACACGGAAACTTCCTCTACTTATTTGGTTAAACTTATTATACTTTTAATAAATTTTTATACTTCTGTCAATGGACATTTTAGGACATTATGTCCCAATACGAATAATTCGCCTTGTATGCCTTTCAGAAAGTTTAAATTTATACGCAATATTTTTTAATGGAATACCTTTTTTGCGCAAATTCAATATTTTTTTATTCCTTGCATTAAGATAATTTTCAAAAGCCTCACTAAGACGCATTTTTAATATTCAATACCTTTTCTTTGTGGAACTCCTTTTTCATAAGGGTGTTTTATATTTTTTACTTCACTTACTAAATCAGCTTTTTCAATTATTTTGGCTGTAGCACTTCTTCCTGTTAAAACTAATTCCAAATTATCTGGTTTGGAATTTAATATATCAAATATTTCTTCCTTTTTTAGAAAACCATCGCGAAGAGAAATCAATATTTCATCCAAAATAAGAATGTCGTATTTATTTTCTTTATATAGTTTCTTAATAAATTTTAAGCCTTTTAAACATTCTTTTCGTATATCATCTTTGGATATATTTTTATCAAAATGAGGATGCTTTTTAGCAAACCCAAACACATCCACACCAAGCTTTTTTAGTGTCTTATGTTCTGTATATCCAAATTTTTCAGGATCTTTGTGAAAATAGATATAACAAATTTTTAAATTATGCCCTGATGCCCTGCAAGCTAAACCTACAGCAGCAGTTGTCTTACCTTTGCCATCTCCAGTATAAACCTGAATAAAACCTTTACGCTTTTGAACAGTCATTTTATTTTTCTCCTATGTTCGTGTAGTCGCAAGCTTTAGCTTGCGTTTTTTTTCGCAGGCTAAAGCCTGCGACTACCATTTCATGCAATTCTTTATATTACCTTAATTATTTGTGTAAAATATTAATCATTTCTTCCAATGAAACAACAAAATTTATAGGTGTAGGAGTGCAAAACTTATCAGAATTAACAATATAAATTCTATTATTTTTAACTGCATTCAGTGTATTAAATTTATACCATGTTTTTTTCTCTTCTTCTGCAGTAACTCCCATAGTAGTAATAATAATTACATCAGGGTTTCTTTTTAAAACTTCTTCCCTATTGTAAATTCCTGTTTTTGCATCTTTTGCAACATTTAAACCACCTGCAAATTCTATTACATCATTTATAAAATACTCTTTTGTTATTGTAAATAAAGGTTTCGCACCTACTTGTACAAAAACTGTCTGTTTTGAAAAATTTTTTGCCTTTTTTTTAATATTATCAACCTGTATTCTTATTTTATTTACATTTTTTTCTGCTTCTTTTTTTTTATCAATTAGTTCTCCTAATCTTATAAATTGTCCGCATATATCTTCAAAATTATGTGCTAATGAAAACTGCACAACATTTATTCCCAAACTTTTTAATTTATTAACAGCCTTAATATCGGTTAGAGAAGTTGCCAGAACTAAATCTGGTTTTAAACTAACAACTTTTTCCACATTAACATTTACTGCTGTTGCTACTTTTTGCAAATTTACATTCGCAGCTATAGGTATTTTGCAATAAACTGTGCATCCTATTAATTTATCCTGTACTCCTAACAAATAAAGCTGAGCAGTTATAGAAGGTCCAAGTGAAATTATTCGTTGAATTTTTAAAGGTGCACAAAATGATAAAGTCGTTATATTTACAATAAATACCGTTATTAAAAATTTTTGCATCAACATATATCTCTCCTATCTATTTGCAACTAATATCACATAAGGTTTATTAGATATTGGATTTTTCTCTACAACTACTACTGTTTTGTAAACTTCTTCTATCATTTGATATGTAAGAACTTCTTCCGGATATCCAATTTTATGAATCCTGCCATTATTAAAAAGAACTATGTGATCACAATATTCTCCAGCAAGATTTAAATCATGCAAAACAATAATCACAGTAAGCCCTAATTCTTTATTTAATTTTTTAATTAAATTTAAAATCTTAACCTGATGTGCAATATCCAAATGTGCAGTAGGCTCATCTAAAATAAGAATTTTTGGTTCTTGTGCTAATGCACGGGCAATACAAACAAGCTGTCTTTCTCCCCCGCTTATTTCCGGAATAAACCTATCTTTCAATTCTAAAATGTCAGTCAAAAACATACATTTTTCCACAATTTCTTTATCTTTGTTAGTTTCAAAAAGCTGAAATTTATTATAATATGGAATCCTGCCAAGAAGAACGAATTCTTCCACTGTCATAAATGTAGGTTCTAAATTCTGAGAAACTATTGCTACTTTCTTTGCTAATTCTTTGAATACAACTTGCGATATATTATTCCCTTCAATTAAAATTTCCCCTTTTTCCGGTTTAAGTATCTTGGTTATTGCACGAAGCAAAGTTGTTTTTCCTGAACCATTTGGGCCAATAATTCCAACAAAGTCTTTACAACTTATCTGCAAATTAATGTCTTCTATAATAATTTTTGAGCCATATCCGCAGGTTAAATTTTTAGTTTCAATCATAATCATAACTTATATTCTTTTTTATATAATATATAAATTAAAAAAGTTCCACCTAATATTCCTGTAATTACACCTACAGGTAACTCCAAAGGTGAAATTATAGTTCTTGCAATAGTATCACATAATATTAAAAAAATCGCACCTGTTAGAAATGAACTTATCAAAAGAACCCTATGATCCCAACCAACAAACATTCTAACAAAATGCGGTATTACCAAACCAACAAAACCAATTATTCCTGCAACAGAAACACTAACACCCGTTAATACAGAAGCCAGAAAAAAAAGCAGACGTTTGCTTTTCTCAATATTAATTCCTAAATGTTGAGCTTCTTCTTCCCCTAATGAAAACGCATTAAGGTCAATACAGAAAAAATAAGTAACAACAAGAGACACTACTGATAATAAAAATGCTATTTTTACAAGCAACCAATTTGGCTCATCTAAAGAACCCATAATCCAAAAAATAATTCCATGTAAATCCTCTGTTCGTGATATAGACATAATTAACATAATCAATGATGAAGAAATAAAACTTATCATTACACCAGTTAAAAGAAGTCCCTGAATTTTTAAAATCCCTCTTTTTATACTCAAAAAATAAACAAACATTACAGTAAAAATTGCACCAAAAAAACCAGAAATTGGCAACGATAATATACTAAATTTATTAAGCTGCAAAATAATGTTTAAGCAAACTCCTAATGCTGCACCACCTGAAATACCAAGTGTATACGGCTCCACAAGAGGATTTCTAAACATTCCCTGCAGAATAACTCCTGCCAAGCTCAAAGCACCGCCTATTGCAAAACCCAAAATTATTCTTGGAAATCTGATATTAAAAATAATACTATATTCCATACTATCTTTATCCGGTAAGCCCAAAGTAAAAATATTTTTAAGTGAAATTTTAGTAGGTCCAATACAAATAGAAAAAATACTTATTCCCAAGAGAATAATTGTTAAAACTGTAACCCAAAGAATTATCTTTTTTTTCATATCAAAACAAAAAACCCCGAAATTAAAAAACTTCGGGGTTGCACCCTGCTTCTTCACCCTCATCTTTGTCCACGAAAGATATTAGAACATTTTTCACACAGGCAGGTTTTCTGACTTTCGGTTCTTCCTCTACCCAACCTTCCCGTTTGGTTTAACTTACCAAACAGTGGTTTATTTTAGGTTTTGTCCCCGATTACAGCGCCGGGAGCGTCCCCGATTCTACGGGATTCCCTTTTAGTTCTGAATTAAACTCCAGAACACCTGTGCTACTTTCATTTAAATATTACACAAATTTCCTAAACAAAGTCAATCTTTTTAAAACTCCATGAATGTGTTCACAATCGCAAACTACAAGAAATTATGAAATTAAAAATATATATCCCGTCTACCCTTTTTGATTTCTTCAAGATGCTCTTTTGTTTTTTGGGCTGTTTTTTTATTTCCTATTTTGTCCAGATAAAATTTTATTGCATTATACCCTTTCTGTTGCAAATCTTTATTTGCAAAATCTTCAAGATATTCAGCA
>JBBTED010000176.1:6346-6760 GCA_038042445.1 Candidatus Firestoneibacteriota bacterium | reverse complement strand
CTTTATGTCATCCCTGTCTTGCTTTATGTCATCCCTGTCTTGCTTTATGTCATCCTGAACGAAGTGAAGGATCTCATTTTTTCCCATTTCCATATTTTCCATTTTCATTCGCCTCCTGATATATTATATATGCAAGAACCGTGCCAACTTTATAAAATACTTATTTTTTTTCGTCATTGCGAGCCACAGGCGAAGCAATCTCTTTTCATTATATAATTTTATCATAAACCCCCAACATTTTCAACATAATTTCCATCATTTATATGTCATCCGCCTATGCAAATCCAGGCAATAGGTCAGGCATCTTGCCTGACTTCCCTTGTCATTCCCGCACATTTATATGTCATCCGCCTATGCAGATCCAGGCAATAGGTCAGGCATCTTGCCTGACTTCCCTTGTCATTCCCGCACATT
>JBBTED010000176.1:0-6246 GCA_038042445.1 Candidatus Firestoneibacteriota bacterium | reverse complement strand
TATATGTCATCCGCCTATGCAGATCCAGGCAATAAGTCAGGCATCTTGCCTGACTTCCCTTGTCATTCCCGCAATAGTTAGCGGGAATCCAGTGTCTTTGTCATTCTAAACCCTATTTCCCCACCCTCAAAACTATGGAATCATTTCCATACCCTATGGAACCATTTCCATAGTCCCAAAATATATTGGTAACAAGTTAGCCATTCTAAAAATATACATTATTATAATTATATTATTGTAATTATATTATTGTAGCTGCAGAGCAAAGCTCTGCTAAAAAACAGCAAAGCTTTCGCTTTGCGGCTACATAAACCATACAAAATCCATTAAATCTTAGAATGGCTAACGAGGCTGTCCGACAACTAGAATATTACGCGTTTTGTCATGCTGAATTTATTTCAGCATCTAATAAAATCAAGGTGTTTTGAGATCCTGAAACGAGTTCAGGATGACAAAAAACCAGTTGTCGGACAACATCCAACCTATTACATATATTGTAATATATTACCTGTTTTATGTAGGACAAGACTTTAGCCTTGCGCCCTTGCTCTTACTTCCCCCTCTGCCAAGAGGAGACAGAGGAGTTTCAAAACACGTACCATTCCCTTTCCACCCTATAAGATGTACTTCTCCCTCATCTCCTGCAACCAAGCATAATAATACGCTCTTTGTAGTTGCCGATTTATCGGCTATACTTTTTTTGTAGAAACAGATTTACCTGCCCATTTATTGGCCGAGTAAACTCGCCACTACTTTATCGCAGGAAACACCAACATCCACCTATCTCAAAGAACTATATTCTATCTACTTTTTCTTACTCCCTATTTTCTTTTTCTACCTAACTTATATAATATGCATAATCTATGCCAATTTTACAAAATATTATATTTTTTTATTTTCTATGTCATTGCGAGCCGTAAGCGAGACAATCCCAAGTATTTACCAACACATTTCCACTTGTGGATAACAATTTCACTTTATCCCCACTATTTAATCCATCCACTCTTTACTAAAGAGGAGATAGGAGAGTTCCCCTTACCCAAAAACTATGGAACCATTTCCATACCCTATGGAATCATTTCCATAGTAGGACAGGCGAGAATTTTGTTATAGAACAAATGTTACTTTATCAATTTTCATCATATCAATATTCTAATACTATTTTTTTAAAAATCAAGCATTTAAATCGTAAAATTCCTTTGGTTTTTTTCGTTATTTCGCGTAGGAGTGGATTTATCGTAATAGGTTAGCCATTCTAAGATTTAATGGATTTTGTATGGTTTATGTAGCCGCAAAGCGAAAGCTTTGCTGTTTTTTAGCAGAGCTTTGCTCTGCAGCTACAATAATAACGTATATTTTTAAAATGGCTAATCTGTTACAATTTATCCGCCCAATAATTAAGAGTTGGTAAACCAACCCCTACTATTTCATTAAATTTTTTACTGCTTTCATTGTTTCTTTTTCAATTTTTAATATTATGACCAAAGGAAATACTTCTGATAATAATTTAAAAGGATTTCCTTCCACAAGATGTTTGATTACAAAAACAATAGATTGTTCTTTAGCTTCTATAATTTTTCTGTAAAAAAATAAGGATATTAGCCATATAAAAGTACAAAGCATAAAAAGTATATGTAAATTTACTAATTCATTTCCAAAAAACATATAATGAAATGATTTAGTGAACTGCAATATTGCTCCGGCAATTATTGGTGCTAAGCCGGCTATTAATCCAACTGTTGCATGAAACACAGCAATAAATATTGATTTGTGTTCCCGAGGAGATAAACCCAATACAAATCCTGTAGTAGCAATAACCCATGCGCTATTCGCTATGCCAGTGAGTAAAAAAAATGGTACCAAAATAAATAAATAATTTTCCTGTGTAACAAACAAATAAACTAATGGTGTCCAGATTATTCCAACGATATAAATATTGAGTATTGATTTATACCCAAATTTATCTGCCAAATATCCCCATATCCCTGAAAAAACAATACCTGTAATTGTTTGTATGCTTACTAAAAAAGAAATAGTAAAATAATTTATTTTTAAATGTTCTATAAAATAAACCATTACAAAAGGAGTAATAAGAGAACCAGCAAACACCCAGATGATAACAAAAATAAGATATTTTCTAAAATTATGATGCCCAAAAGGTTCTTTAATTAAATTAAAAAATTCAGTTTTTTTTGCACTTCTTTGCATTTGAGGTTCTGGAATAGACCTGTAAATCAAAAGATCAAGTTCTCCAAAAAGTATAGCAATTCCAAATATAATAGTAAAACCCAAAAAACCATGCAAATTATTTTCTTTTGGAAATAAATCAATAACTCTGGCAAAAATCAAAGATGAAATCAATGCTACACTACTCAAAATTGCTGTTCTGTTTCCCCAGAATTTTCCAAGCTTTTCAGAAGGGATAATATCAGATAACCACGAAAGCCATATAGGAATTGCAAATGAAGAAATCAAACTTGAAAACAAAGTAACTCCCAATAAAGCAAAAATTCCTACTTGTGACCAAAGGGAATTCGCATGGGCGAATGAATTTGATCTGGCAATAATAAAAGGCACAATAACAATAAAAATCCATAGTAAACGCCTGATGAATTCCAGCTTAAACCATATTTCTTTTCGTTGTCCGCTTTGTTCAATATAATAAGAAGAAAATAACTGCATTATCTGGGCAAACAAGGGAAAAGCTGATAATAAACCTATTTGAAATGAATTAGCTCCTAATCTTAAAGCAAAACCAGTAAGAAAAATTCCGCCTGTAATTGTGGCTGTTATAAAAACATATCCAAAACAACCAGCAATAATATTTCTTTTTATTGCTTTAGATACTTCTATTTCTGAAAGATTAGAATTTTGCATTTTATTTTTTGACTATGGTTTGAGACCAAAGGGAATGGTGGAACCATCTTTTTCCACCAAACCCTGTTTTATATAATATTTTACATCCATTAGTCTGATTTGTCAAAAAATAATATCGCGAGAGCGAATTTATCTGTCCAATAAACGAGCAAGTAAACTCGCCCCTACGAAAATAAATTTCTTGACGATTCATATATATAAATGTTATATAAACTAGTTGTTAATGATTTATGCCTAAGCATTGTCATCCTGAACTTGTTTCAGGATCTCAAAACATCTTGATTTTACTAGATGCTGAAATAAATTCAGCATGACAAACAATGAATAAAGAAAACATTGCAATTTTAACACAAACAGCACTGGCGCAAATTAAATCTGCTAAAACAGATGCAGAAATATATTCACTTAAAATTAAATTGCTCGGCAGAAAAGGTGAAATAAATAAACTATATGATGAATTAAAATCCACTCCTGACAAAGACAAACCATTATTCGGCAAACTAATTAATGAAATACGTAACAAAATAACATCTGCATTAGACGAAGCAACAACTAATACAAACAAATCAGAAAAAAAAGAATTTTTTGACCCAACATTACCTGGACGAAAAATAGACTTTGGAAAATTACATCCTTTAACAACAATTATGAATGAAGTCCGAGGAATTTTTTCAAAATTAGGTTTTCAAGAAAGCACGGGCCAAGAAATAGAAACAGAATATTATAATTTTGAAGCGTTAAATACACCAGCAGATCATCCAGCAAGAGATATGCAAAGCACATTCTATATAAATTGTAATCCCGACATAACGCCCGTCGAAAATAGGACAGGCATCTTGCCTGTCAACAACTGTGATTTGCTTCTACGAACTCATACATCTGCTGTCCAAATAAGAGCTATGGAGAAAATCAAACCGCCGCTTTCAATAATAGCAATAGGCAAATGTTACAGAAGTGACCCGCCAGATGCTACACATTCACCCGTTTTTCACCAGGTTGAAGGACTTATGATAGACGAAAACATAACATTTAAGAATTTAAAAGCAATACTTGAATTATTTTTTAAAGAACTTTTTGGAAATGATATAAAAATAAGGTTGACTCCAAGTTATTTTCCTTTCACTGAACCAAGCGCAGAAGTATCTGTAGCTTGCATAATGTGCAAAGGCAAAGGTTGCGCAATTTGCAAAAAAACCGGCTGGCTGGAACTATTCGGCGCAGGAATGGTAGACCCAAATGTATTTAAAGCTGTAGGCATTGATTCTGAAAAATGGACAGGATTTGCATTTGGCGGAGGAATAGAAAGAATTGCAATGATTAAATACGGCATAGATGATATCCGTTTGTTCTATGAAAACGATATAAACTTTCTAAATCAGTTTTAAAATTTTTATAACTGTCATCCTGAACTTGTTTCAGGATCTAAATGAGATGCTGAAATAAATTCAGCATGACAGATAAATAAAATATATGAAATTCACATATAATTGGCTAAAAGAACATATTGATTTAAATATTAAACCAGAAGAATTAACTGCAAAGCTAATATCATCCGGTTTAAATGTTGAAAGCGTCCAAGAAACAAAAGATGACTTTATCTTTGATGTTGAAATCACACCTAACAGACCAGATTATTTAAGTGTTCGCGGTATAGCACGATTATTATCAGCCGTATTAAACCTTCAACTTAAACCCATAAATTTAAATCTTAAAGAAGACGCAAATTCTCATACCAAAGATTTTATTAAAATTGACATTCCTGAAATAAATTCAGGACAAGTTCTAAACTCACAACTTTGCAAAAGATATACTGCGCGTGTCCTTTTAGATGTCAAAGTAGAAGAATCGCCTGAATGGCTAAGAACCCATCTTTTAGCTGTTGGCATACGTCCTATTAATAATATAGTAGACATAACAAATTTTGTAATGATAGATTTAGGACACCCTCTACATCCCTTTGACTATGATTTAATCACAGGTAAACAAATAATTATCCGCACTGCTATGCCAAAAGAAACAATTACAACACTTGATGGTATTAAACGGGAACTTGCAGACAATATGCTTGTAATAGCAGATTCTTCCAAACCAATAGCATTAGCAGGAATTATGGGAGCAGAGAATACACAAATAACCTCTTCCACAAAAAATGTGCTTCTTGAAAGCGCCTATTTTCATCCATCCAACATAAGAAATAGTGCAAAACTTTTAAAATTGTCAACTGAAGCATCATATAGATTTGAACGCGGTACTGACTATGAAGGATTAGTTTTAGCACTCAATAAAACCGCTGAATTAATAAATTCCATTGCACACGGTAAAATCGCAAAAGAAATGATAGATATTTATCCAAAAAAATTTCAACCTGTCCAAATAAATTTAAGACCAAACCGAACCAATAAAATTCTAGGTATAGATATTGACACCAATATACAAACAAAAATACTCAGCAGTTTAGGCTTCATCGTAGAACAGCCGTCCCACATAGCTAACATAGGACAGCCGTCTCGGCTGTCAATCACGGTCCCCAGTTTCAGAGTTGATGTCCAAAGAGAAATTGATTTAATAGAAGAAATAGCCCAGATTTTTGGATATGATAAGATTGAAAAAGAACTACCCAAAATATCCATTTCAAACACTTATGATTATAATGAAAAGAAAAATTATGATATTTCTGAATCAATTAAAAATACACTTGTAGGATGCGGATTCAACGAAGTGATAAATTACGGATTAGTCAATAGCTCTCAATTAGACATCCTACAAGATTCAAATAGAAACCAAAGTGGCAAGTCATTGCTACAAATAAAACTTATTAATCCTTTAACAAATGACTGGAATGTTATGAGAACAACGCTGCTTCCCTGCTTACTTTCTAATGTAGCTACTAATATTAACCATAAAAACTTAAATTTAAAATTATTTGAACTCGGCAAGGTATTTTTTTATGAAAACAACCAACCAATTGAGAAAATTTCACTTGGAATTATACTAACCGGTTTTTATCACAGACAATGGTGGCAGGAAAAAGCAAAAGAAAGTACCCTCTACGACTTGAAAGGAATAATCGAATTAATACTGAAAAATATAGGAATTAATTCTGTCCCTGAAAACAACATAGAAATACTTAACGAATTGTCTCCTGAAATTTTAAAAATTTGGGACATAAAACAACCTGTTTACTTTGCTGAGTTTAATATTGATAAATTAATAAAACATTCGAATTTTAAAAAATATTATTCTCCTCTTGCCAGATATCCTGAAATAAGAAGAGATATAGCTATAATAGTGGATAAAAATATTTCTCATGAAACCCTGCAGAAAAATCTTATCCAATGGGCTGGCAATTTAGTAACAAATATAGAGCTT
>JBBTED010000175.1:0-1511 GCA_038042445.1 Candidatus Firestoneibacteriota bacterium | reverse complement strand
AGAAAAGCGATTCATAAAAATAATACCGTTTCGCGCCGAACGTGGGAAATGGCCCTTTATTATGCGGTTAAAAACAATATTGAAAAAGGCGATATTTATTTAGAACAGAGTAAAAAACATCAATATTTTTGGAATACGGTGTACAGTGACGCTGAATGGAAA
This sequence comes from Candidatus Firestoneibacteriota bacterium, assembly GCA_038042445.1. GTDB lineage: Bacteria > Oederibacteriota > D2-FULL-39-29 > JBBTED01 > JBBTED01 > JBBTED01. Next base: position 1,349 of record JBBTED010000175.1, on the reverse strand, counting down.
ACAGAAAAACCCTTCGCCTTTAATACGCTGGGATTTACAGAATCCTTTCATGACATGTTAGCGATTTTAAAAAAGGAATATACCGAAGGAATTGCCCTGGCTAAATATCATTTAGATTCGAGTAAAAACACCTTTGCTTATATCGATAAAGGCGAACTAAAATTAAGAAAAGAAGACGCGTTGTATATCCCGGACTCGACGAAAAAATTAAAAAAATTCATTGAATCTAAAATGGGAATTGTGCGCATTGAAGAAGTATTATCTGATCTGGATAAGACGTATCAGTTCTCAAGATTTTTTGTATCACCCGAGGGGTTTGAGAAAAAGCTCGTCCTGGATAACAAAACGTTATATGCAGCGATTGTCGCACTGGGGACAAATTTGGGTTTTGTGGATATGGCGAATAGTACATTGGATATTATTTCGTTAGAAAAATTAAAACATGTTGCGCAATGGTGTATCAGACCCGACGTGATTAATGAAGCCAACGATTTTTTAATCAAAAAACACAGTGAACATCCCTTAGCACAACTGCATGGGGATTTTACGTGGTCTGGCTCAGATGGCGATCGATTTTGCATACAGAAAAGCACGAACCTCGCCTCATTTTATCCAAAAGCGTTTGGTTATTATCAAAAAGTCATTACGATTTACACGCATTTATCCGATCAATACAGCGTATTTAGCACCCAAGTTATTTCGTGTGGTCTCAGAGAAGCGTCCTATGTGTTAAATGGATTGCTCAATCATCAAATGATCAACAATATGCATTTTCATTGCACGGATACCGGAGGATATACCCATCAATTATTTGCCCTGTGTTATTTATTGAAATTTTCTTTTCAACCGCGATTAAAAGATTTAACGAATCAGACATTATATAAAATTGATAAAAATGATCACTACGGCGAAATAGATTCTATTTTTAATGGCTACATTGATATGGATTGTATCGCAGAGCAATGGGAACAATTAATTCGAATTATTGCTTCATTAAAAAATCAAGTTGCACCAGCACATTTAGTGTTACAAAAACTTTCGGCACGTGGCAGTTCAGATCGTGTTTCAAAAGCGATGATGGAATTAGGAAAATTAATTAAGACGATTTATATTCTGCATTATATTTCAAAACCAGACCTGAGAAGAAAAGTGCAGCTGCAATTAAATCGAGGTGAATCACGACATTATTTGGCACGACATATTTTCTTTGGAAACCAAGGTGAATTTAAAACGGCAGATTATGAAGAAATTATGAATATCGCAAGCTGTCTGAGTTTATTATCCAATGCAGTACTACTGTGGAACACACCGAGAATTTATGCTATCGTTGAAGAACTGAGACGTTCTGG
>JBBTED010000174.1:0-2325 GCA_038042445.1 Candidatus Firestoneibacteriota bacterium | reverse complement strand
CGGGTTATATAGCGGAATTAGTATTTCATAAGCCAGGATTAAAGGACGTAATAAAAACCTTTGCCCCATGTGTTCCATTTATGGGAACCATGCTGGTTATTGCTTTCGCTTCTCAGGGTTTTCATACAACCAAGTATACTGCATTGATAAAAGATATAATCCAGCCGGCGGCAAACATAGTTTTAACGATACTCTTTCTTTATCTTGGTTTCGGTATTGCCTGGATCATTACCGCCTTTACTATTTCTTATGCAATAGCGCTTCTTATTGGTTTTTACTTTATTACCAAACAGTTTCCGGGAATAAAAAAGAAAACTACTAAACCTGTTTATGAAACCAAAAATCTTTTAAGATACTCTGTCCCCTTACTATTTGGTGGCTTTTTATACTTTCTTCTATTTTGGACCGATACCATTATGCTTGGATATATGAAATCGTCCGCAGACGTAGCTATTTATCGTGCCGCAGCTCAGATCCCTGCGTTTCTCACCCTCCTTTTGATGGCTTTCGATTCCATTTATGCCCCTGTTATTGCTGAAATGCATCATCTGGGTCAAATAGAACGGATGGGACATATTTTCAAAACAACAACACGATGGGGTTTCCTTCTGGCACTGCCTGTCACCATTGTCATTGTTTTTTCGTCGGGTGAAATAATGGCTATCTTTGGTACTGATTATATTGAGTCCGGCAAACCTGTTTTAATGATCCTGGCTTGTGCGCAGTTTGTTAATTGCGCTACGGGTGGGGTAGCGACCACCCTGAATATGACGGGTAAGCAGCGTGTGGAAATGTACAACTCTTTGGTTATGGTTGCTATAAATATAGCAATGAATTGTTTTCTTATACCGAAATACGGCTGTCTGGGCGCTGCAATTGCGACAGGGGCTTCCATTGGAGTTATTAATCTTGTACGATTGGTGGAAGTTTATTTTCTTTGCAAAATTCAACCGTATAATATGAATTACATTCATTGGATTATGTGTGGCGCAATTGCAAGTATTGTACTTTATATTTTTGATAAATATTTGCTCATTGACGATTACTTACTTATTAATAATTATTTGTTAAATCATCCTATACTAGTAAGGCTTGCCTCAAATAGTCTTGCTGTTAGTGTTATATTTGGCATCGGTTTTATTATTAAAGGTATCACAGATGAAGATAGATTTATTTCCGATGCCGTGGCAAAAAAAATGGGTTTAAAACATGTACTTCCAATATATAAGCAACAATGACATAGTTGGTTTTTTTACCATAGTTTTCTGCGAATATTTATGAAAGAGGTACTTTACATGTTGAAAAGTAAAAGACTAATAATAAAAATATTAACTTTTTTCAGACTGTTTCCATGCATATCCTATACTCGTACTCCTTTTAAAATATATGAATATTTAGAACTCTTAAAAGGCGTTATAATTTCAAAAGATGATGTAATTCTCGATATAGGTTGTGGTCTAGGTTTGCAAACAATGCTTTTGGGAATGAAATGTAAAAAGGTATATGGTATAGATATATCTCAAGAAGCTATAGATGAAACAAAATTTATTTCAAATTTATTAAGAAAGAGAATTAATAGTGAAATCTGCTGTGTAAAACTTGAAAATGCTAAGTTTGGAAATGAAACTTTTGATAAAATATTTAGTTTTTCTGTTATTGAACACATTCCTAATTATGTCGAAGTTTTGAAAGAAGCATATAGGACTTTGAAACATAATGGAATGATGATTTTTTCTGTTGATTCATTAAGGAATATTCCAGATGAATTGCTTGAAAAACATAAAAAGCAATATTTTGTACAAAAATATTTTGATAAGAATGAATTACAATTAATTTTGAGTGAAATAGGTTTCAGATCAAATGATTGTTATTATATTTTTAGAAGCAATTATGCAAAGGATCTTTTTATAAAAGGGTTAAATATTAACTTTAGGTTCGGTTTTTTGTATTCAATCATAGCCTGTTCTATTCTGAAGATTAAGGAATTACGATGTAATGCAGATAGTGGTATATTTCTAGTTGTGAAATGTATTAAGTAAAAAACAAATTTATGAATTTTGTACGAAAACAAAATTCTTGTTTTCGTACACATTTTAAGGACGTGATGTAAATGAAAACACTTTTTCCCTTTCTAGTTAGAAGACACAAGACTGTCTTTTTGATATTAACCATACTCATTCAATTGTGCTTGACACGGAATATTATAGCAGAAAAAATATGGCCAAAAGAACCATTAAGAGGCATTAATGTTAAATTAGTAACATGGAAAAAGGGAAATACGCAAAATCCTGGAAGTTACATTTCAGAAAACACTTTTAAGAAATT
>JBBTED010000173.1:0-2644 GCA_038042445.1 Candidatus Firestoneibacteriota bacterium | reverse complement strand
ATATAGTAAATCCTCAAATTGTTAATGGATGTCAAACAGTCAGAAGTATTGAAAAATTTAAAGGTGATCTCAAGGGGGATGTAATGGTCCGTGTAATAGCAAGTAAAGATCATGAATTTATAGACCGCATAACCTTATATCAAAACAGCTCAAATCCTGTAGAAAAGCGTGATTTAAAATCAAACGATCCAGTTCAGGTTAGATTAAAAAGAGAATTTAGGTTGCGAGGCTGGTATTATGAAGTGAAGCGAGGAGAATCTTTAAAAGATATGATAAAAAAGTATCCTGCTATGAAACAGCAGTATAAAGGTAGGTATAATACTTATAGGAAAATAAATAATGAAGAAGTGGCAAAAACATTAGCGGCTATTAAAATAAATCCTGGAACAGCTTATAGTGAGGGGAGTGAGAAATTTTTTGATGAGAATTATACGGACCTTTTTCATTCTCAAATATCTACATTTAACTGCCTATCTTCAAATATTGTGTTTTGGATGATAATAAACACATATAAAGGTGCTAAAAACAGCTTCTATGGATTTAAAAAGGCTAATTCTTTCAAAAACCCAGCCTCTTTTTATGTTTTAAGATTTATTTATGAGTTAATAGGCAATAAGGATTTCTTTGAAAAGAAGCTCGTATCTTTTTATGAAAGTGCTAATGACAAAACTTATGAGGTTTTTGAAAAATCCATGTCAAGCATAATCTCAAAAAATTTTGAGGTAATCCATAAAGCGTGGAAGGCTTCAAAAGAAGAAAGCCATACAACCTACCTTAAGAATTCTTCTACAATTTTGGATATTACAAAACGGTATCCTAAAGATATTAAAAAATTAAGATCGCAAACAAAGAAGATTTTTGCAAAATGTGAATTGTTATGAATTCTGAAATGATAAAGGCAGTAAGGTTTAAAATTGTATGCCCTATATTCAGTTTAATTCCCTACCTACAATTTTAAATCCTGAAGGAGGATGTGACAGTGAGGAGCAACATCTTGAGGTTAAAAAAAGATGATATTAAAACGATTCAAGGTTTTATAGCTTTATACGATATACTTGGATATAGTCCATGGATAAAAGAAAATGATTTATCTACAGTAGTGATAGACCATAAAAATATGAATGAGATGATAAGAGTAAATACTGAAAATCGGATTAATAATTGGCCAGATAAACCTAATACTCTTACTATAAAAGTATATAATTATGCCGATACTTTTTTAATTTATACGAACGAGATTTCTGATATAAGTTTTATGGTTTTACTAATAGCCTGTGAGAATATGTTTATAGCTGCTTTTGACTACTGTCTGCCAATCAGAGGTGCTACGGCATGCGGCGAATTTTATGTTTCAGAAGATTCAAATTTGATTACTGGAAAGCCTATTATTGAGGCTTATGAACAAGAAAGAAAACAGGATTGGATAGGTTGCTGGATAACTGATGAGTGTTTAAATAAAGTCAGCAAAGTGGCATATCAAGAGTTTATAAATGAGAGAAAAATAATAAAATACCCTATTCCTTTAAAGAGTGGTACCGTGAGAGAAGTATATGCCTATAACTGGGTAACTACTCTGTTTAAAAATAAAGATATAGTAAATTTAGACTTTTTGGAAACAAAAAGTTTTTTACAAAAAAGAAAGTCACATGAATGGAGCGAAGAAAGAAAACATAAAAATACAAAAGATTTTATTAGTTTTGTATTAAATAGGAATCAGTATTCATAGCTGATACTTTAATGTGGCTGAATAGTTATTTTCTAAGAAATTATTTATGAATAAGGTAAAATTTAGATTAGACGATGGACAGATAGAGGTGGTAGACGATAAGGTTGCAGAGATTCTGAGAAAAAAAACACCTGCCGAGCGGTTGAGAATTGCCTTTGGCATGTGGCGCTCTGCAAGAATATTGCTTCTATCCAATATAAAGTCCCTGCATCCTGAATGGGATGAGAAGAGGATGCAAAAGGAGGCAGCTAAAAGGCTTTCCCATGGAGCAGTATGAATTATTACGACATTTAGTCCGTTGTTTTGAGTCTCTCGGAATTCAGTATTTTGTTACAGGTTCTATGGCTTCAATGGCGTATGGTGAGCCGCGGCTTACAAATGATATTGATGTTGTTGCTGATATCAAGAAAGAGCATATTGAAGGCCTAAAAAAATGCTTTCCAGAAGATGAATTTTATTTGAGTGAAGAAGCAATTCAAGAAGCCATTAACAGGCATCATCAATTTAATATCATCCATCCTGTATCAGGTTTAAAGATAGATGTGATTGTTCGCAAAAATAGCGGGCTTGATAATAGCCGCTTTGAAAGAATAAAAAGATTAAATATTACAGGTGATACAGAGGCCAATTTTTCCTCCCCTGAGGATGTAATCATAAAAAAGATGGAGTTTTATAAAGAAGGTGAATCTGAAAAACATCTTCGTGATATTACAGGGATTCTAAAAATATCAGGTGATATTATAGATTATAATTATATAAACAGATGGGCAGATGCTTTAGGACTTAGAGAAATATGGGATGCAGTATTAAAAAGGATTAGGCATAATGATTAAATCAGAAATTGTTGGTAAAAAACCACAACCTGTCTATTTTATTGGCGCAGGCCCTGGTGAGCCTGAGCTTATTACAGTTAAAGGC
>JBBTED010000172.1:0-3823 GCA_038042445.1 Candidatus Firestoneibacteriota bacterium | reverse complement strand
TTAAAAATAATCTAGAAAAAATCTACTTTATTCTGTGTTATTAGATAATAATTATATACCACTTAACAAATACAGGCAATATCTATCTATATATTGAATACTGGTCAAATGGATTCTATATGTCCAATACATGACAGTATAAACCATTAGAGGTATCTTCAAATTGCATACCAAAATTTTTCATAAAATCTTCCATTAACAGTTTACCATCAAACAAATCAAAATTATTATTTCCGTATTTGAAACGGAAGAATTTAATTAATTTAAGTGTTTTCTCATTTACAAACTTAGATTTTAATATTAGGGGTTCGAATTTTGTTCCTTTGTTAGTACAATCAATATATGAATAAATATATACTATTGATTTAGAAATCTGGGCAAAAAGAGGATTGAGACTTTTAAGAAATGTATCGATATTGCCGTGGGATCTAAATTCATTGATTTTGCTGCATAAATTTTTATGGCATACATTGTCAGCGTTTATAGCTTTTATAAAACCTTTCAAATGGCAATAGTTGTTTCGTTTATATCTGAATGATGTCTTCGGAAAGAGTTCCGCAATGATCTCAAAAGATTTTCTATTAGCGTAGTACTCATCAAATAGTATATACAGATTTAATAAATACTGGTATTCACAAAGCGATTCCTTTCTTAGTTCGGGTTTACGATGAACATTGTAGGCGTGTAACAATTCATGTAAATACATCTGCAATCTGGTAAAATTATCATGCAATTTTGTAAATAGGTCTTTAGAAAATACCAGAAAAATTCCATCAGCTTTAATTATATTCTTAGCAACAGCTATATGTTCTTCTCTTCTAGAACAGTAATCTTTGGAATCTTGAAGCGCATTAACTGTTGCATCAAAATCTTCTGGAATTATGATCTTCTGGAGGGGAATTTGTAATTTAAAAGAGGAATAAACGCTTTGGACTAACTCTAACTCTTTCCTTACCTGTTCTTTTTGTTGTTCGCTCCCTATTTCTACGAGTATATCCAAGTTAAGTTTACGTGTCGTTTTTTAAAACTAGCGCTTCCCCTTCTTTAATAAAAAGTTTAAGTGGCAAGTAAAACATGCGTTGAGGCAGTTTTTTCTTCTCTTGTCTTTGGTTTTATTATAATATCTACATCCCGACCTAATCTGTTAAGCAAAACGAAAAGAAGATCCAAAGAGAACACACTAAGCTTACCATTTACGAGACAGGAAACTTTTGATTGAGGAACGTCAAGTAACTCGGAAGCCTCTTTTTGCGTAAGACCCCTCCCTTTAATAATCTCTGCTACGCGAGACATTATCTGAGCACGAGCTAAAGTTCTTTGTGGATAAGATACCCCAATATCCGCAAATACATTACCACTACCCTTATGGACTTTTTCTTTTATTCTCATGATTAATCACCTCACTCATAATTAGCTTTATAATCTTGCCCTGCTATTTTTAATCGCCTTTTAATCAAGTCTATATCTTTTTGTGGCGTTTTAATGCCATGTTTTGATTTCTTTTGGAAACAATGTAAAACATATATAACTTTCTTAAAACTAACCGTGTAAACCGCGCGATAAGTACCTCCAGAAAAGTCCTCGATAATCTCTAATACCCCAGCTCCGCCGAATCCTTTCAAGGGCTTGGCAGCCGCTGGCTTCTTACCTTCTTGAGCTTCAAAAAGCGCATATCCAATATCATTTTTTACTTCTTCGGGAAATGCTCTAATATCTTCCCTGGCAGAACCAATGAAATCTAATCCTTTCATATTTCGTTCTCACCTAAAATATACCATATTTGGTATATTTTGTCAAGTAATAATTTCCCTGAATGTTTATTTTACACTAGCGAAATCTATATCAACTCGCTTTTCTTCATTATCATGGATTACTACAACCTCGTATTTTGAGGCTAAATCAATATCTTTGTATTCATATAGATTATTTACCTTAACTACCGGGACTGGAATATTTTTGAGATTCACGTTCGAATTGTTTTTATAAGATTCAGTAATCTTGTTTGCCATTTCAATTGTGCTTCTCACCGCTTCATTTGCTGACTCCTGCCAATTGGTTTGAATCCCACCGAGATGAGAAGTCGAAAAGGGATTAATATTTTTATATTCAGTATTTAATGTTGCCTCTTGGACTTTCTCTCCGTTCTTGAGTAGCACTGCCTTTTCTTTAAACTGGAAAGGATAATACCCCGCACCTACGGGAACTACCTGTTCTGCCACTTCAATTCTAAAGACAGGCAAATTCGCAAGGAAATTTACATAATCCATATCGATTGGCTCATAATTTCTGGTTTGTTTAGCTGCGTAATCAGCAATTAAAAAATAATTTGTACAAATAAGAATGTAAATGTTGCGAACAGGCCCTAAAAAAGAAGTAACATTTTTTGTAAAGATAAAAGCATAATTGATTACATCTTGCTTATGTCTATTAGTTTTGCCAAATTCAATAGCAGATTCAATGTTCTCTTTTGTTAACGGAGAAACTGGCCCTTGCTTATAATTTTTTAATGCCGTTGGTCTCTTACTTCGAATATATGTTTCTCGAACACTAAAACCGCAACCATTTATCATTAAAGAAAAGATAATACCCGTTAATATCAAATGGATAGATTGTTTTTTCATCTTCATTATAATTCTTTTATGATTACAAGCCTAAGATCTTCTTCTTTTTCGCTTCAAATTCTTCTTGAGTAATGATTTTTTTCTCTTTCAATTCAGCCAGTTTTTCTAATTCTGAATAGTTAGGCTCATTTTGACTATTCTGGACATTTTGAGAGTGAGATTTGTTTATTAATTCCCTGCCTATTTTTACTGCTTCTTGAAAAAGATCAAACTTCTTACTTTGAAACGTAATTACATTGTCGCTTTGAATAGCACTATTACCTCCCATACCCCAGTAGCTCTTTTGGGCATTTTGAGTTGCGGGTGTTAATACCTCAAAAGTTCCTGTAACCCAGCCTTTTTTTATTTCCAACCCTACGATATTTCTATGGTCAAAGGACATACACCTTCCTCCTAGAAAATTCCCCGCCATAAAGCCCCACTTTAATACATAAAGATTTCTATCGGCAATCACTAGTGCCTCTCCAAAAGAGCCTTGTAGTTTTACAAGGACTTTATCATCGCTAATATTATCTCTGACCAACCTCTCCCCTCTACCACCGAGTCTTTGTATTAAATGACTGTATTCTTTAGTTCCCTTGTTCTCTTCTGTATCGTATGTCTTTCTTTTGCCCATAATGAATATTATTCCAATAATTATAATTAGAGGAAAAAGATTTATAAGCGGATTAATTTCTGAACCTGAAGAAGCTTTCGAATTAAAAAGCGATATAGAAAATGTAAGACCACCGCAAATAGCAAATGTAATCATATAGATTTTTAAAATAACCTTCTTATTTAATTTTGTTTTATTTATTTTTGATAAAACAAAGTAAATAAGCATTATAATTGAGCCATAAATTAGCGCTCCAATCAGGCCAATTGCTAAGGCACCACCAAAAGCACTACCTATATTATTGCCAATATTTTCCCCCTTGCAAAATTTATTTAATCTCTTAATAAATCTTCAATTCTTACTTGTAATGCCTCAGCAATCTTTGCAACATTTTGGACAGATGGCTTTTTAACAATATTGGACTCAATTTTTATAAGAGTCGCGTATGGAATATTGGCTTTTCTGGCGAGATTGTCTTGTGAAAGACTTTTTTTCTTGCGAAGTTTCTTTATATTATCCCCAATCATAATTCTCCTTGACTTACCTAACTTTACTACTATAATTAGAAATACAACCTTCGGCATCTCTATTATACCAAAATACTCAG
>JBBTED010000171.1:0-6316 GCA_038042445.1 Candidatus Firestoneibacteriota bacterium | reverse complement strand
GGGTGTATCGATTAAGGTGTCCATTATAAAGCAAAAACAGCATGAACGCAACGGAGGCTTTTAGGCCCGACCTTTTAATATGCCCCCTTGTAATCACTGGCTTAGTGGCTGATCCACCCCTCGAATTGCGAAGGTCGGGTTAACCATGAAACTTACTAATGCTATCCAAACTGTGATGAACCATGTTTTTATTTTGTGTAGAAATTCCACATGGTGAGTCCTTATGTCTTGTGTATTCTTAAAATTGAGCAATAAAAATTCCTTCTTAAAGGCTAAATCTTTATCTGATTCGGGCTTAACAGTCTTATTGTCTTTCATAAAACCTATGTGTTGCTTGATAACTTTGGATTCTGAAACCTATTTGTAAAATTGATAATTTGTCATATGCTGTTTTTCTTAGAATGAATAACTCTGTAAAAATTTCCATAGAAACTTCCGATAGAAAATATTAGTATCCAAAAACAGCCAAGTAAAAAATTACGAACAGTCAAAATACTAAAGTTTCTTTTGCCTTCTTTACTAAAAGCATCTTTGACATTTCGCCTCATTGCCTCTGTTATTCCCTGCCAAAAAACCCGTTTTATTAAGGATGAAAATTTTACTCTTGACTTATCAATGTGATGAATTGCAAAATTTGACTGAATAACTTTTGCCTTGCATCCATTTTTTGTTAAGTGTGCAATAAAACTTGTATCCTCTCCACCAAGAAACTTATTATTTTGCCTTCCAAGTTTATTGTCAAAAAAAAGATTTTGCTGTTTAATCGGCTTAATACTAAATGCCATACAAGCCCCCCAAACGGTATTTAAAGTAAACTCTGAATGAACCGCCAAATAATGATATTGATTCGGTGAGATGTACCATTTATTAATTTCAATGTTATCAGATGGAACTAATCTAAGCCCGACAATCTCATAATTATTTCCCAACTCATTAATTATTGATTTTACTGCATCGGCAGTAATCGTAATATCGTCATCAAGGAAAAGTAAGTATTTCGTTTTGCAGGATTTCAAAACAAGATTTCTCAGGTTAGAGTGTCCGCTTACTTCTTTTGAAGTAACGATTTCAATATTTCCAATTTCATTTATTTGCTTGAAAAAAGAATTCAAATCTTCTCTAATTGAGCCATCCAAAAATATTTGCACAGCACAAAATGATTTCACCTCTGCTAATAGTGGTAACGTATATTTTATTAGCTTTTCAATCCGATTGGAACAAACTGCTATTGTCAGAAAATCTTCGTATTTGTTAGTCATTATGAAGTAGATTGTTCTTTATACAAGCTATTAATAAAGTTAATCCTATAAAGTAAATTTAATATTACAACAGGATAAAAAACAACAGGTAATTTGTGACTATCATTTTTGTTCAACAAATTTTTTATTTGTTTCTTGGCGATCGAGAACACATCTTTTAATAGTTTCATTTTACTTGCTGGATTGATTGTAGATTCAAATATTATCTGATTAGTCAGATAATAAACATCCCTACGGTAATGCAATAAAGTATTCTTTTTCCAAGTTCCACCTGAAAAGTGTTTAACTTTTGCTTCTTCTAAAATGCCAATATCAAAATGATTTCTTTGCACTCTTCTGCAAAATTCAGTTTCCTCATAAAAGAATTTAAACCTTTCATCAAAACCCCCGACCTGATTAAATATTGCGGACTTGATTAGCATACATGCACCCTGTACATAAACGCACTTGTGCAAAACAAAATTCTCTCCATTCAGTTTAAGATTTTCTTTTGACTTTACAGATTTCAGAATTTCTTTACTCCAATTATTTGGTTCATTCCATTCACCACTATACTCTGTTTGAAAGCCACCGATAACTCCCAAATTATTTTCAAAAGCCAGAACATTTACTAAGTACGATAAACAATTTTGTTGCAGGATTGTATCCGAATTAAGCAACAAAAAATAATCACAGTTACTTTCTTTTGCTTTCTTAATGCTGATGTTTGTTATTTCGCTAAAACTTTTACGCTTATTGAAAATGCTGATTTCGATTTTGGGAAATTCATATAATTCATTAACATTTACAGCACCCCTTTTTGAAAAAATGTACAAGTCAATTACATAATCCTTAAAATCGGATTTATCAATTGAATTAAGACAATTGACCAAGAAAGAATCTTCGTAAAAGGAATATATGCAAATGTGTATCACTGTTTATTTTGTCTGTAAATGTTTTCTAACTGGGTTATTAAAACTTCAATATTAAATTCCACATCTACAAGAGGTGTGTTAAATAGAGCTTTGTTGTTTAATTCATAAGGGTTAGATAAAAAACTTAAAAGTGTACTTGATAACTGCTGATAATCTTCTTTGGCAAATAGATTTCCACGATTGCACAATTCAATCAGTTCAACATTACCCGAACAATCAGAACAAATTATCGGGAACCCTGCTGTTGCAGCTTCCAACAAACTATAACTTAAACCTTCCTGACGGCTTGCTGATATGTACAAATCAAAATAATTTGTCAGAGAATTATAATCTAGTTGCTTTGCCCATCCGTAAATAAAAAAATGATGATTTGATTTTAAAATACTTTTAGCAAGATTTAAGTATTCATTTTTATTTTCACCATCTCCTAATAAGTGAAAGTAGATTTCGTAATTTGGAACTAAAGAAATTGCTTTTATGATTGTATCAATTCCTTTTTGCGGTACACATCTGCCTGATGTGAAAATACGATACGGCTTTTTTGAGTAACTTTTTTTCTTTTCTTTTAAAGGCAAAACCCCATTGTAAATTGTTGAATGATTTTTTGTTTTTATTCTGAATAACTTGTTTGCAATTTCTAAATTTATATTTGAAACATAAATTACATGACTTGCTGATAAATTAACTTTTTGAATTCTGTTTAGTGAAATTTCATCTAACAAAAGCGAATCATCAACATATTGTTCAGTTACAATAAACGGAATATTAGTTTCACTTAAATATTCCCTGATAATTAAGTTACTTTTTATTGAGCCATTTACTACATGAATAATATCAGCAGAATATTGCTTGATTGCTCTCTTTACAGATTCAACAATAAGTATTTCATCGTAAAATTTATTTGATAAAGGAACAAAGTCGGCGGACTTAAATTGATAATATCCCGATACATTTATTTTTGTTGAAGCATCAAAAAGTATATGCACAGAAATATCCTTTGATGTATAGGACTGAATTTGTTGTAAGTAGGTGTAAACACCGCCAAGCCCACCAGTTAAATCACTTACGACAAGTACCTTAATCATTTCCTATAATATTTCATTTTTTTTCAACTCGTCAAATATGTATTTCTTATTAAAATCTTTTCTCACAAAATGGACTGCTTTGTTTTTATAATCGTAATTTCTTAACTCACTTTCAGTATGAATTTGATGTAATAACGCAGTACCATCTTGAAAAACGAAAGGACACTTTAATACTTCAATTGCAAATATTGTGTACAGAGACCACTCTCCAATTTTTTCCATTTCACCGTAGCCGCTAACATGGTGCGGTAAGATTTTTAAAAAATAATCTGAACCAAATTTCTTTGTGAGATGCCTATTTAATTCCAGTAGCACAGAACTCTTAAACAGAAAAATATCAAAAATAAAATCGTGTAAATTTTCATTTTGGCTTGTTGTGGTTATTCCAAATAAATTATAAATGTTTTTTACTCTGTTAATTTCAAACCGAAAATGTTTGTTTACGGTTTTATGATTTCTGTAATTGACAACAATATTTTGAGGAGTGCAAAAATCATTCAGAAAAAGTTTGTTCAGAGTAACCGTATCAGCCCCGACACTTAAAATATTTTCAGCTTCGCAGATTTCATAACTTCTAAGTTTTAAAATCTGTTGTTTACTCCATCCGCACATTTTATTTTCACTTTTACTTAAAAGTTCATCATCTTTTACTAAATGAATCGGAATCCTACAATCAGAAACTATTTTTGAAATTACTTTTAACGCAATTTCGGGATTAGGTGTAACAACAAACAACTCATTCAAAAAATCAATTTTTTTGAGACAAGTAATCAAACTGTATTCAAACAGATATTGCAAATCATTTTCAGAGGAACAAATAACACACGGTATTTTTTTTGTATCCATATTTCAGCTTTTAAAAATATTACCAATGAAAACCGTTTATAATATTTTTGTACAAAGTCAAGTATTGTTCTGAAATTAATAAATGATTCCAATTGTTTTTTGCGTAACTGAAAACTGTATTAGCATTTGGAAATTGAAATTGTAATTTCGAAATATCTTTTTGATTGATTTCATTTTCTTCAAGTTGAATACCAACATCAGGAACTACAATTTCTGACAAGCAACCATTTGTTGAACTGATTATTGGCGTTCCACTTGCTGCTGCTTCACCGACTATTGTTGCTCCGGGTTCACACCACTTATCACCCCAAAGTCCATCAGAAAATCGACTTAATACAAATACTGCTTTTGCTTTTGCAAGCAAGTCGATTTTTTTTAAACCAAATACTTCACCGATATACTCAACTGTGTTAGAATATTTATTTATTAAATCATCAAAATAATCTTGTTCCCAACTTGGTCCCGCAACAATAAGTTTTGCTTCTAATTTTTCACAAATACTTGCTGCTTCATGTACTCCTTTCCATTCTGAAACTCTCCCTACATACAAAAAGCAATCGTCTTTTTGAGAGTTCAATAAATAATTTTCAAAGATTATTGGAATTCGTATTACAGGCGAATTATTACCACCTGCCTGACTTCTTTGAGCATAAGAAAGGTAAACTGTATTTTCAGGGTAAGGTGATTTTCCTGTTTTGTGATGTGTTGCGATGTAGTTAAAGCTTAGTTTTTCTTGTTGTGCATTAAAAACTAAACCGCAACTATGGTCGTGAATTATATCAAAATTATTATGATTGTTTTCTATCCATGAACTGATGTCTACACTACCCCTTACATCTCTAATTAAAGTTAAACCATTGAATGAAATACTTCCTGGTGCTCCAACTAATGTAACTTGACAACCATGATAAATTAATCCGTTAATCAAAGCATAAACTACATTCTCTATGCCACCGTACCCTAAAGATGGAATAGTCAACCAACTATCTTTATCACTTTCGCTTTTCAGAATTGGCGGAGCTATCATTAAAACATTCATATGGCTACTTGATAATTATTACGGATGCTAACTTGCCTCTTACTCTTGTTTGTAAAATTTCGCTATGGGAAATGCCTCTACTTTTAAGGTTGTTAATTAAATCCTCTGGAATTAAAATTACTGCACCCTTGCTTTGAGATATTATCGCAATCAGCTTTTCAAAAAATAAATTTTCATGTTTTGGTTCAATGTTGTGTTTTTCACCCCAAGGCGGATTACTAACTATAAAATAGTCGCCAATATTTTTATAGCTGTTGTAAAAATCTTCGTTGCAAATTTCTATGTTCACTGCTGCCAATTATGAATTTTCTTTTGCAATGTCAATTGCATTTTTTTCTATGTCAAACCCTACATGCTGTGAAAATGTATTTTGCAATGCTGATTCAATTAGGATTGTTCCAGAACCACAAAATGGGTAAACTATTTTCATTCCCTTTGTTGGTTTTGCAATCATAGTCATTGCAGCCGCAAGGGGTGGAAGTAACTGTGCAAGGTAACTGTTCACTCTCCATTTTCTTCTGTGCAAAGGTTTATCTTGTAGTCCGATTCCGAAATATGCTTTATCATCTTCTATGTGGATTCTAATTCTATTCTCACCCTCTTTCCATTTGTCCCCTTTTTCATTTGAAAGAATGATGCTCTTAGTATGAGATTCTATTATTTTGTTTAAAGAATTCTCGATGTAAAATCTATTAAAGTTTCGTGTACCTAAAAAACTTACTGTTATTCGTATATACTGAGATTGAGTAAGGGTCTTAATTATTTGTAGAACATTCTGCTCAAAGTAATTAATACCTGAATCTTGCACCAAATAGACCGCTCCCGTGTGGGCGGTAAAATTTTATCCAATCAAGCTTCTGGATTGCTGATTGATTACCCCTGCCAATGAGTTATACGCCATTCCCAGTTCTTTTTTTCCCAATAACACGATTTCTTGCCCATAGCAAACACCCCGTGCAAGAAATTTCTTGCACCACCGTTATGGAGAAAAAGCAATTTGCTTTATTTCCAACGCTGAGAGGTGTCTTGAAAGCCATCTCCTCGTGTCGAGCCAGGGTCTTACCTGCCGGATACGTTCATCAAGATACCCCATGAACCGAAAAAGGCCTGACACCCGACTGTCATGCTCCGAATATTTCACCTCATAGGTATTCGAATGTCCAGTAATCTTGG
>JBBTED010000170.1:4199-7837 GCA_038042445.1 Candidatus Firestoneibacteriota bacterium | reverse complement strand
ATAATAACATAAAAAATATTACTTTGCTATAATTATTTTCAACCATCAAAACCTCAAAAAGCTTTATGTGATGCTTCAAGTATGTTGTCATCGAATAAGTTATATCTTCTTCTAAAACAACTAAAAGATATTCATAACTATTTGAAAATGTAAAGCAGAAAGGAAAAATGTAGGCGCAAGCTTTAGCTTGCGTTCTTTTTTTTTCTGTCTGTGCGGGAGGCTTACTCCAAAAGTTTTTGTGCAAGAATTTTACAAATATTAACGATTTCTTCTGCGGAAGATGCTTTTATGTTTTCAGATTTTATTATTTTTCCTGTTTCAACATCAACAAGACTGGCACTAACAAAATATATATCCATAAGTTTTGAAAATGAACCAACAATCATTTGCTGAACATTTAATATTTTTCCTATTTGAATTGCACATTCATTGCTGGTACATCCTGTCTGCTGGAATGTAGTTTCTGCTAAAATTTTGTCCATATTTGCTTTTTCAACTACATTAAAATCTCCACGTTGCACAAATGCCGTTCTTAAAAAATCAGTAACTATTGATGCTTCTGCTGCAGAAACATTTTTTCCAACAAAATCGGCAACTGCAATATTTTTTACTACTTTTTTTGTATCGTTTGCAATTTGAATATCAACACTTTTTGGCTCTATTGGTGTGATTATTGGTATAATAACTGGAATTTGTTTCTTGCTTTCTTCCTCAGCCTTTGCTTTTGCATATCTATAATCCTCTGGAGAGCGGACATATTGTGCTCTTTCATACATTCCTTTTTCCTCATACTTTTGGGCAAGAGTAACTCTATCAGTAGAGCCAAATTTAAAAGAAAGAGATATTCTGTGCGTAGTTTCATCTATCATTGGGGAATATCCATAATCCAATTCTCCAGAAAAAGCATTTATTCCAATGCCAATAGTCCAACTATTTGGTTCATATCCCAATTTTGCTCCAAGTCTTAATGCAAACATTTGCATTAACCAATATTCAACTCCGATATTTTCCTTTGCAGAATTAAGAGAAAAATCTCCTGCAAGTAATACTGAATGTTCCTCAAGCTCTAAAATTCTATAGGCAGCTCCAAATTTGGCAGTAAAAGGAAGAGAATCACCTATATTTTTATATTTCAACTTCATACCTAAATTTTGAAATGCTAAACTAAGCGAAAGTGAATTATCAATTGTGCGATATAATAATCCTGCATCAAAAGCTATTGCTGTTGCAGAATATTTATTTACCAATGTGCTACGTATAAATTTTACATTAGCCCCGCCAAGAAATATTTCCGAATTTCCTATAGGTCTACCATAGCCTAAAGTTACAGCCCAATCCTGCCCTGCCTTCACTTCTTCACTTGTTCCATCTAAATAATTTAGTTCTATATCTCCGCCATTGAACAATAAAAATGACCCAGAAAAAGTTCCGATATTTTGATAAGGTTCAATATACCCAATATAACTTAATGAAGTATCCATCAATGCTTTATTATACATTGTTGTTATTTCAGGATAGGCAAGATAATGAAAACCAGCAGGATTTGAATAGATACTATTTGCATCATCAGCAATAGCAGAAAATGCAGAACCCATACCATAAGGTCTTGCACCTACAGAATCCTCAAGAAACACACCCCCAGTTGTTCCCACCCCCGCATTACACAAAACAGGAATCAATAATAAGATTAACATTATAAAATAAAAAGCTGTCATTCTGAGTGAAACGAAGAATCTCATCACTTCACCACCACCACTTTTTTCTTATCTCTAAAATCCCCTGCAGAAATATAAACAATGTAAATACCACTTGCTACAACATCTCCATCTTCATTTTTACCATCCCATGTTAAGTCAGTATAACTACCAGAAGTTTTCCTTCCATTAAATAATTCTTTTATCTTTTGCCCCTTGATGTTATACACAGTAATTGTAACATCTGCTTCTTGCACAATATCATAGCGAACATACAATTTTTCATTACTTGCAGGGTCAAATAGATTGTTATATAAAACTAATCCTGCTGAATTAAGTGTAAGTGCCATTACCCTAAATATTGTCAAATGTGCAACATATACAGAAATAGTATTTTTATTAGTATCAACTACAGCAGATGGAATTAAAATCCACATTTTTCTTTCTTCAGAATAATAGAATAATTTCAAATTCTGTTTATTTATTCCAGTTACATCAGAATCTTTAAATGGAATAGATATTTTTATTTCCTTATTAAAATTTTTACTCCCATCTGATGTAGTTATTTCTCTTGCTATATTTGTCTGCTTAACTGAATATCCTGTGCTTTGGACTTCTCCTTCAGGAATAACAGAGGGAATAGTAATGTTAATTGTAACTCCTGGATTTAGTGTATCCTTTGGAATATCAATAGTGGTTCCGTCTTCACTTGCTATGTTGGTATCTTGATTTGCTTGAATTACATTTATATCAGGTGCATCAAAAGGGCTTGTAGATGTTCCTGTCCCAGTATTATTTAACACATCTTTTACCTCAAAATAATAAGTATAATCAGCTCCTGATTTGGTTAAAGTTGTAGAATAAGTATAAATTTTACCTGCTGAATACAAACTGCTATCTACTGTTATCATAGTAAACGGACTACCAGAAATTTCTATACCACCCTTTTTAATATACAATTTAGGATAACCGGAAAGAGGTGCATCATTATCTACATCCGTATATTTCACTCTAAAAGCAAAAGTAGTAGACGCAGTTCCTAAAGTAGGATAAATCCCATTAGCCGTATAATTTGTTTCACCTGTCCAAGACAATGTTGGTATTGTATTAGGAATAGCAGAGGTAGGAATAGCAGAAACATCAGGAGCATCAATATCAGTAGCAGGTGAACCAGTGGCTATATCATTCCACAGATCCTTTGCTTCAAAGTAATAAGTGTAATCTGTTCCTAAAGAACTTAATGTTTTAGAATATGTATAAATCGTACCAGTACTATAACTTCCACTAATATAAGTCATTGCAAATGGACTTCCAGAAATTTCACTTCCGCCTTTTTTAATATGAACTTTTGGATAATTTGAAGCAGGTGCATCATTATCTATATCTGTATATTTCACCCTGTATATAAATGTTGAATTTGTATTCCCTGTTTCTGGATTAAGTCCGTCAGATGTATAATTTACCTCTCCTGTCCATGATAATATCGGAGTTGTATTTATTACATCAGGCGAATCAACTGAACTCGTTGGTATTCCTGTTGCTACTTCGTTCCATACATCCTGCGCTTCAAAATAATATGTATAATCTGTTCCTAAAGAACTTAATGTTTTAGAATATGTATAAATCGCTCCAGTACTATAACTTCCACTAACATAAGTCATTGCAAATGGACTTCCAGAAATTTCACTTCCGCCTTTTTTAATATGAACTTTTGGATAATTTGAAGCAGGTGCATCATTATCAACATCCGTATATTTCACTCTGTATGTAAATGTTGAACTCGTATTTCCTGTTTCTGGATTAAGTCCATCAGATGTATAATTTGTTTCACCTGTCCAAGACAAAACAGGAGCAAGATTAGTAACAATATATTTTAAATTACCATTGATAGCATCATAATAACTTATATGAACTTTATTACTGCTGTCTATGACTATAGAAGTA
>JBBTED010000170.1:0-4099 GCA_038042445.1 Candidatus Firestoneibacteriota bacterium | reverse complement strand
TAATATCCAACATCACCTGCACTATCTAAAGTAGAATATACCCAAGAACCAGATGCATTTGTTGCATATTTTAAATCGTAATTGGTAATATCATAATAACTTATATGAACTTTATTACTGCTGTCTATGACTATAGAAGTATAATATCCAACATCACCTGCACTATCTAAAGTAGAATATACCCAAGAACCAGATGAATTAGTTGCATATTTTAAATCAGCATTTGTGCCATCATAATAACTTATATGAACTTTATTACTGCTATCTATAACTATTGAAGTATCATATCCAACACTACCTGCACTATCTAAAGTAGTAACGACCCAAGAACCAGATGCATTAGTTGCATATTTTAAATCGATATTGGTAATATCACGATAACTAATATGAACTTTATTACTGCTGTCTATGGCTATTGAAGTTTTCATTCCAACACCACCTGCACTATCCAAAGTAGAATATACCCAAGAACCAGATGCATTAGTTGCATATTTTAAATCAGCATTTGTGCCATCATAATAACTTATATGAACTTTATTACTGCTATCTATAACTATTGAAGTATCATATCCAACACTACCTGCACTATCTAAAGTAGTAACGACCCAAGAACCAGATGCATTAGTTGCATATTTTAAATCAGCATTTGTGGTATCACAATAACTTATATGAACTTTATTGTTACCGTCTATGGCTATTGAAGTATAATGTCCAACATCACCTACACTATCCAAAGTGGTATATACCCAAGAACCAGATGCATTAGTTGCATATTTTAAATCAGCATTTGTGGTATCATAATAACTTATATGAACTTTATTACTGCTATCTATGACTATTGAAGTATCAGATCCAACATTACCTGCACTATCCAAAGTTTGTGTTTGCCATCCAGCAATACTATCTATTGTATATCCAAATATTGCAAAAATTACTGTCAATAAAATAACCTTTTTCATATTTTATTTTTTAGTAAATTTTTCCCAAATTCAAATAGAGCTCTATCTAAAACACGGTCATCAATTGTAATATCTATTTTCTTTAACTCACCAAGCCGAGAGTTAAACCATTCAGTATACTTATCCAGTAAATCCCAAGATTTTGAAGATTTTATTATCGCTTGTTTTTTTGATAAAATTTCTCCAGTTGTTAGATAATGATAAGAAGCATAAGTATTTTTGTCAAAAATTGGGGTTCCATATAATATATGGCTCCAAAATATACTCCAAACAGGAGCTTTGTTTTTATAATTATTTTTTAAGTTTTCTTTGCCATTTTTACAATTATAATATTGTCCAAGATTTTGCAAAAAACCATTTAGGGACTTTTCTTTATTTTTTGATAACTTTCCTCTTGGCCGACCATTTTTCCATTGTGTTAATTTTTCAATAGCATTTTTATCTCCATTTCTCGCGTTTAAGATATATGGGAAGTAGCCTTGTTCATCGTAGCTAATAGGATATTTTCCACTCCATTCTTTTACGCATAGCCACATAACTAATTGTGAAATAACATTTTGCTTCATATACAATATAAATTTAAAATTCTTACCTTTTTTGCCATCAAATTTCTCTAAAAATTTTGGGTAATTTTTTGTGTCCTTGCCTGTTTTACCTATTCCTAAATCATATTTAGGAATAGCATAATCTGATGGCATTATAGAATCTTTGGCAAATGCTTCTATTCCTAACTGTTGATGATAAGCAATATTTAACTTATCTAAATTATCTTTATTAATCTGCATACCAATGCTATTCAGAGATTTACTTGCTGCATACATAAAACTCGCTAACGGACTCCAACCGTTATTTTTTTGGAAATTAATATCGATTCCGATTTGTTTAATTACATTTGTATCAAGCATCATTTTTCGAGCCTCCTAAAAATTCAATTATCTTACTTTTTCAAAAATAGCATTATTTTTTAAGGCACAATCACATTCACCTTTATTAGTATGATTGTTACAATGGTCAGTTGGCATTGCATAAAAGCGTTCATCTATATTAGGATAAGCGGACTTGAAAATTTTTTGTATTTCTGATGTACTTTTCTCTTTGTCTTTATATTTTGCCATCGATTTTTTAAATTCACTATGATATCTGGATGCAACCTTTGACCATCCTGAACTATGAGTCATAAATTTTCACCTCCTTGTTTCTACAAGATACGCAGGTGTGGCTACCTTAATATACTTTACATAAAACAATACCTACAGTCAAGAAAAATAATACTGTGGGTTACTTCACTTTTAGTGGGTTTTGATGTAGACTTATGTTCGCTATGAACAAATTTAATGAACTTTATAAATTGCTTGGCAATAGAATAAAATACTTGAGAACTGAACAAAATTTGACACAAGAAAAGCTTTCTGAAAAAACTAATTTGCATAATAGTTATATTGGCCTCATTGAAAGAGGCAACAAAAGTCCCTCCTTGGATACTTTGCAGAAAATTGCAAATGCTTTAAATGTTTCGCTTGCTGACTTGTTCATTGAAGAAAGCATACGGGAAAATAAAAACAGAAAACACAGAGAGCTTTTCAATATTATAAAAAATAAATCATCAAAACAAATTGATACACTCATCAAAATTGCAAAAATAATTTTTCCATAGAATTTCCGCATTTTTTCTTTCATTTTTAATAAATCACCATTAAACCCAGTTTCACTTGTAATACAAAAATAGACACTGGATTCCCGCTTAATACATGCGGGAATGACACATGTTCACCGTGAATTTACCTTTTGTAGTTGTCTATTTAGCGTCATTGCCGACAATTTTTTAGCAGTTTTACTCCAATTTGAACTGTAGTCATAAATTCTACTTTCAATATAATAATATCACAAACCTAATACTATTTGTCAAGTATAAATCACATTACTTCAAGTCTATTCACTATTGGTTTAAATGGCTGTATAATTTCAATGAAAAGAAGGGGGTTTTTGCTAAATGGAAGAAATAAAGCATAAAATTGGAGAAAACATCAGGTATTTTAGAAAATTAAAAGGTATAGCTCAAGAACAATTGGCGTATACTTCTGATTTGCATCCTACTTATATAAGCCAAATTGAAAGAGGGAAAAAGGCGTGTAGTATTAAAACACTAAGTAAAATTGCTTTCGCATTAAATATTCCAACTGAAAAAATATTGTCCAATATAGATACTATAGTTAAAATGTCCCAAAAAGTAAAAAATGATACTATTTTAAGAAAAATACAGCTTTTGCTTAATAAAAGGTCTATTGGCGAGAAAAAAGCGTGTATAAATCTTATTAGAAATTTCCTGAAGAACGTTGATACTAATTTAAAGAAGAAATAAAAAACGTAATAGGTTAGCCATTCTAAGATTTAATGGATTTTGTATGGTTTATGTAGCCGCAAAGCGAAAGCTTTGCTGTTTTTTAGCAGAGCTTTGCTCTGCAGCTACAATAATAACGTATATTTTTAGAATGGCTAATCTGTTACTAAAAAACACCCTGCTGAAATACCTACCATTTTAATTGACAGAAATAAATTATCCGTGTTATTATGCATATAATTATACGGAGGAGGTGATTTTAAAAATGAGTGTAGGATATAAAAAAGATGAAATTTTAAGTACGACTGTAGTGGCAAAAACGTTTGGAAAAGTTTTGGCGGATCTTGAACAGCATAAAATTGAAAAGGTTGTTGTGGCAAAAAATAATCGTTTAGAAGCAGTTATTATGCCAATTGAAGATTATGAGAATATGGCTGAATTATATGATGTTGTAGAACATATAGAGATTTATCAAATTATTAAGAAAAGAATGGCAAAATCTAATATGAAAAGAATAAGTCTTGATACTTTATTGAAAAAGGAAAAAATTGAAATATAGAGTTATTCTTACAGAAGATGCAGTAGCTGATTTTAAAATACTTGATGGTTCAATTAGAAATCAAGTAGCAAAGCAACTTAAAAAATTAGAATATGCCCCTTATTTAGGGGAACATTTAGGGAAAAAGGGTCCTTTTAATCTTACTGGATATTACAAACTATATGTAGCCAAAAAGTCAATAAGAATTGTAGTGGAGTTTCCCCAAAATTTCAAAAAACCTCTATTTTTAAGTTTCCAGCACAA
>JBBTED010000169.1:0-2100 GCA_038042445.1 Candidatus Firestoneibacteriota bacterium | reverse complement strand
ACCAGACCCTATCTTCAGCATGCTGGCGCACCGAGCAGGTAACCAAGAGAATCGCGTTAGCCTTATTTTCCTCTTCCGTCATCCCAAAGCCCCCGTCCAGAAGTAGTCCCTGAATCGCTTCAGAATCTCGGATGTTCATTTGGCATCCTAGAGTCTTAATAAAGATTTTATTTCGCATATTTTCAAAATCCCTGTTAATTAGAAGAATTGTTATAACATGACCAAAGTTCTATGCCTTTTTGATTATAAATAATTTTATATCTTTTCCTAAATAAAATTTCAGTAAGTTTTGAATGATCAAACGAGGGCTCGTGCGCATACATTATAAAACATACATACGCAGGGGATTTATTTTGAATAAAATCCTCTGGGACTCCATCCTGCTTCACGCCAACCGAAAAGTAGTGTGATTCGAGTGAGGAATAAAAATTAATAGGAGATATCGCATTCGTATAAAGAATATGCTTGGGAGAAACCACTGCGGGCAATAGTTTAGCGGCTTCATAGCACCCATCAAATCTAACTAGATGAAGTTTTGCAAAGTACAATAAAGAAAAAATGACAAAAACTGAAAAACAAAACAATCTTAATTGCTTTTTTAACTGTAGCATTACCAAAGCTGTAATCAAGGCAATAGCAGGTGCAAGATATTGTAGAGCCCAAACATGAATATAAGCAGCCTGTGGCGCGATACATACTAAAGAAAAACCAAAAATGAGCAATATCGTAGCAACAAGATTTATTTTCTCGTTTCTAATTAGTTTTTTTCGTAATACCATAAAAAACCAAACCAGTAAAAATAAGCAACCTATAGGTGTAAAATTTAATATAAGCCTTTTGGTTAGAACCTGATAAAAGCCACCATCACTCAAGATGTTCTTGTATTGGCAACGACTTAAGAAAGAATAAAACTGTATAAGAGCCGGTACCTCAGTGACGCGATTAAAATACAGAATAATACCAACAGGAATAATGAAGGCTAATAAAATTAAAGTTAAGTAAATTTTAAAACTGCTCCTTTTATACAGAATCACTGGAAGAAGTGCTGGAAAAATCAATAAAAAAGGCCAATCGCTCATCATTCCCAACAAGGCAACAGATAGTAAGAATACTAAATACATTTTCTTTTGCGTATAGACAAATTTAAAAAAAAAGTAAAGAAACGCTACTGTAATTCCAAGCGTAACTGACTCGTAGTTTACTATTCGGCCGTAATAATTAAACATGGGTAAAAAAATCATTACTATTGATGAAAATAAAGCTGTTCGTTTCCCAGAAATAAATTCTATAAGCAAATAGAAAAATAGAAGCTCTAGTAAAGAAAAAATAATCGGCACAAGACGTGCGCTCCATTCATGTATGCCAAACATTTTAAAACTGAGCGCAATGAGGATGGGCACTAAAGGGGGATGAGATCTATAGTAATTTGGAGTCCCGTCTATGAGATTTACTACTGGCACTGCCCTAGTTAAAGCAAAACCATAGCGTAAATGATTCTGAGCGAAAATTTCTAACGCGCCTGTTTCCCATGCTTTAGTATACGGAAGCTGTATACCCCAGCAGAGTAAAATAATCCCCAGAATCAATATACAACATATTATCTTTATTTTTTCATTAATCATTTATCAACATTGCTGTCCCAATTAGCGTCATTGCGAGGAGCGAAGCAATCTTTCCGACGGGATTGCTTCAGCACTTCGTGCCGCAATGGCACTTTGAAAATCAAATCTCAAAATAGCATTTCCGTCGGAGACAATGTCATAATTTGGGCATGCATGATTTATCAATATAGTTTTGTTAACGTCTCTGCAGTCTTTTTATAGTCCCCCTATAACGCAGCCATCCAGAATCTTATCATTATGAATTATTGCTCCTTATTGCGTTTGCCAAGTTTATGTCGGGTTTATTCAATCAAGAGTTTTTGGGGTTACCCATTAGCCCTCAAATCTATCCCCGGCATTCTCAAAAGCACCATCCTTATAATTCTCTGCCATACAGCCGACCAGCCCGATAACCGGCTTAGGCGAAAGCTTGGAAAACCTGCCACCAGACCCTATCTTCAGCATGCTGGCGCACCGAGCAGGTAACCAAGAGAATCGC
>JBBTED010000168.1:0-2327 GCA_038042445.1 Candidatus Firestoneibacteriota bacterium | reverse complement strand
ATCAATATATTTATTAATCACCTCTTCGTTTTTATCTCCCCCGAGTAAATAATTGTTCCAATAGTCGTAAACAGGAGTAAATTGCGAATCAATTCCTGCAGTTTTTTTATAAATATTAATTGCTCTGCTAAGTTTTGCTTGAGTATGCAAGGTAAAACCCCAATATAAGCACGCTTGAGCAGATTGTGGATTAATTTTTATTGCTTTCTTGTATTTATTAATTGCCTCATGAAATTTTCCTTGAAGAAACAAAGAAAAACCTAAACGGAAATAAGCCGTGTCATAATTTGGATTTAATTTTACGGCTTTTTTAAATTTTTTAATTGCTTCTATGTGATTTCCCCGACTTTGTAAATAAGCACCCCAATTATAATAAGCAAAAGTAAATTTTGGATTTAATTCTGTTGCCCTTTTGAACATTTCAATAGTCTTTTTAGTCTCTTCATTTTGCTGAATAGATAAAACCATTCCTAGATTTTGTAAATAAGCACCCCAATTATAATAAGCAAAAGTAAATTTTAGATTTAATTCTGTTGCCCTTTTGAACATTTCAATAGCCTTTTCAGTCTCTTCATTTCGCTGAATAGATAAAACTATTCCTAAATTATTATAATTTATAGAAGACTTTGAATTATTCTTTAAGGCCATATTGTAAATTTCAAATGCTTCGTTATATTTTTTATCGTTATACAATAATTTCTCCAAAAAATTATATGTTTTAATATGTTGTAGATCGATTTCCAAAACCTTATTAAGCATTTCAAATGACTCTTTATACCTTCCTAAGCAGCTTAATGTAACAGCATAATAGTGGTAAGCATTTGCAAACTTTGGTTCTAATTCAATTGTTTTTTTGTATTTTTCAACTGCCTTGTTATACTCAGTTTGATCATGTAGGGCTAGACCCCAATTGTAATAACTTAAAGCATCCTTAGGATCAATTTCTGTAGCTTTTTTGTAATTTATTATTGCGTCATCATATTTCTTTTGCTTATAAAAGACATTTCCCAAATTAGTGTATGCAGGGTAAAAAAACAAATCTATATCAATAGCTTCTTGATATTTTTTAATCGCCTCATCATATTCTCCCGAATCTAGCAAGGCGTTACCCCAATTAATATATGCAGGAATTGCCTGGTTGTCAATATTGACAGCTTCTTGATATTTTTCAATCGCCTCATCATATTTTCTCAAACTTAGCAAAGCGTTGCCCCAATTGACATATATATTCGCTGAATAAGGATCGATATTATTTGCCTCTTCATATTTTTCAATCGCCTTTTCATACTTTCCCTGTCCGCTTAAGACCTCTCCCCAATGATTATACGTTGGTGCATACCGGGATTTAATAAGTTTTGCTGTAGCTAATTTGTCAAGTGCCTCATCGTATTTCTTTTGCTTAAGTAAAATCAATGCCCATTGATTAAACGCAAAATGAGCGTCCTTTTTTTGATCATGTAAAAGCCGCTGTTGTATGATACTTATACAATCATCTAGTTGATTATTAACACGTAGATACTTAACTAAAAGGAAAGGATCGACATATTCATATATATATTTAGCAGCTTTAAGTAGAATTGAATCTAAATTTTTTAGCGTTCCGTAATAAACTTTAGAAGGTTTTCCTAATATTCTTGTAGTTAACTTCAAATTATTTAGATCATCAAGCAACGTTATTTCACAGGAAATATGAGTTGAGGAGTGTGTGAAGTTGTCTTTTATATATTTATATAAAAAACTCAATGGAAAATCGATTTCTTTGATTTTTATATTGATTTCTTTTGGGGTTTCAATGATAGGAACTTTAGGAGTATTTGAAATAGTTTTACTAGTGTAAGCAAAAGTTGAAATATCTTCTTGAACTAAAGTAGTATTTGCAATTTCTCTTATTTTGTTAATCTGGTCATTTAGCTTATTTAATAAAACCTTACTTGTGTAACCCTTTTCCTGAAGTTCGTTTGGTGCCTCGAAAATATCGAGTATTATTGTATTTCTAAAGATTTCTATACAAAAATAAATAATGAAAGAAAATAAAAAGAGTAAGAAAATAATACAAATAACAATTTTGCATATATTTTTTAAAGAATCGGAAAATGAAGTTGAGGTAGGAGCATTAATTTTAGTCATAACAATATTACGACTGTCTTCAAAGTCTTACTCCTTTTTAATTACAACAGTTAACAGGGTACCAAACCTTCATTATTCAATTATAAAAAATATGTTAAAATGCTTTTTAGATATGAGGTTGGGTTAAGCGAACCCAACGAATAACAAATATTTCTTTAAAAAGAATTGGCATAGAGTGTTTAATTATATTCATTGAATCA
>JBBTED010000167.1:0-6117 GCA_038042445.1 Candidatus Firestoneibacteriota bacterium | reverse complement strand
TTGGAAAAATAATTCGTGTTACTCCTTCTCATCGTGCAAAAATTGAGGAGAAACCTGAAGTAAGAAAAGCAGGCGGAGTTTATTACACTCCTCAATATGTGGTTGAATACATTGTTCAAAATACGGTAGGAAAACTAATTGCAGGAAAAACACCAGAAGAAATAAGCAAAATAAAAATAGTTGACCCTGCCTGCGGCAGTGGCAGCTTTTTAATCGGTGCTTATCAGTATTTACTGGATTTTCATAAAAATTATTATTCCAACAACGGCAAACCATCAAAAGGGAAAAAAGAAAGTTGCCTTACACCCGAAGGACATTTAACCACAGCAGAG
This sequence comes from Candidatus Firestoneibacteriota bacterium, assembly GCA_038042445.1. Taxonomy (GTDB): domain Bacteria; phylum Oederibacteriota; class D2-FULL-39-29; order JBBTED01; family JBBTED01; genus JBBTED01. The sequence goes on along the minus strand of JBBTED010000167.1, from coordinate 5,785 downwards.
AAGAAAAGAATTTTGCTCAATAATATTTTCGGAGTTGATATAGATGTGAACGCAGTTGAAGTAACAAAACTTTCTTTGTTGCTCAAATGTATGGAGGGCGAAACTTCCGCTTCTATTGCTCATCAGTTTAAAATGTTTAACGAACGAGTTTTGCCAACCCTTGATGAAAATATAAAGGACGGGAACAGTTTGATTGATACAGATTTTTATAAAAATGAATTATTTGAAGTTGAGAAAAAAATTAAACCGTTCAATTGGCAAAAAGGATTTCCTGAAGTTTACAAGCAAAACGGTTTTGATGTAGTAATTGGAAATCCTCCTTGGGTTTCGCTCAATGGAAAATTTGGCAACGACATTTTAAATCCACAAGCCCAACAATATTTAATCAACAAATATCACGGCAACACTTATATGCCGAACCTATACGAATACTTTGTTCATAAAGGATTAGAGTTAATAAATGATGTAGGTGTATTTTCTTTCATTGTTCCAGACAGATTGGGTTTCAATAATCAATTTGTAACACTTCGGAAAAAATTATTACAACATTTTAAAATTGAAGAACTTTTATACAAAGCCCCATTCCCTGGAATTGTAACAGACACTTTAATTTTCCGTTTTAGCACCAAAAAGAAATCAGAAAACTCATACAAAATAAATGTCGGAGAGTTTGGTAAATCAACACAAACAAAAACCAAACAAGAATATTTGCAAAATCCCGAACATCAATTTAGTTATGAAAGCAATGACAACGCAACAAAAATATTAAATAAAATATTTGCTTCTAAAAAATGTAACCCACTTGGTGAAATTGCCGATACAACTTCTGGCTTTGGTGGTAAATCAACTGAAATAACTGAAACAAGAACAAATCAAAAACAAATTGAAGTAATTAGAGGAAGAAGTATCCAAAAATTTTCGGGACTAACTCCATACTTCTTTGAATTCAAAAAAGAAAATATAACGGGCAGAACAACTGACAAGGAAAAATTGGGAGTAAAAGAAAAAGTATTGCTTCGCAAAACTGGTTATCCAATTATTGCGACTTATGATGAAAGTGGAATTTTTCCTGAACAATCACTTTATTTTATTTTCAATAACAAAACTAAAAACTCTCTTAAATATTTCACTGCTTTAATAAACTCAAACTTGTTTCAATTTATTTTTATCAACAAACTTGTAACAAACAAAGACAGCACTCCGCAGTTAAAAAAGGTTGACCTTGACAAATTTCCAGTGTATGTATGCGATTTTAAAAACCAAAACGAAAAATCATTACACGATGAAATTGTAAAATTGGTTGACCAGTTACTAAAACTGAATGAAGAAAAAGCAGAAGCAAAATTAGAAACAAAAATAAATCAGTTGAAATCAAAAATAGATTATTGCGAGAGCAGAATAAATGAAATCGTTTATCAACTCTACGAGTTGACGGAAGCGGAAATAAAAATTGTAGAAGAAAAGCAATCAAAGTGAAATAAGTAATGCTAAACATCACAATAGATACTTGCGTTTGGTTGGAACTTCTCAAAGTTGATTTCAACAACGAGGACAATTACCTTGAGGAGCTTTGTTTTTGGATTGAGAACAAGCACATCAAACATATTGTCCCGACAAACATTATTGCTGAATGGAACAGAAATAAAATCACTTACCAAAATGATATTGCTGGACACTTTAAGAAAATTGAAACTGACAATCTAAAGTTTTTCAAACATAACACCGAGTTAAGTTCAACTTACAAAACAGAAATTATTGAAACCAATGTTCAAAAACGGATTGAACGAATTGATTTAATCCTTAACTCTTATTCAGAGAAAGCCCCACATAACGACACCATATTAAAAGATGCGGCAGACAGAAACCTTCAAACGCTTGCACCAAATTATAAGAAGGATAGTTTTAGAGATACCGTAAATATTTTGAGTTTGACTTATCATTTAAAAAGCAAGGGCTATGCAAAATCAATTTTTACTTCTCTTAACTATAAAGATTTTTCCGTTGATGGGGGTAAGCGATTTGAATTGCACAGCAACTTAATTTCCGACTTTAATGCTGCAAATCTCACTTATGAATACTTTGGAGAGTTGAAAGATTTTGGGACAAAACTTTTTAATCTTTTGCGGAAAGAACTTGCAGCAAACAGTTTTCAGGTTTACTTAAAAAACAAAAAAGATAAAGAAGAAGCAGCGGCACTTGCAGTAAAAAAATCCGTTGCAACTACAACCATTACAAGCCCTGATGCAGATTATTTAGAGAACATTAAATACATTGATATGATTCTTGCAAGAAAGACACCGACAGCTTTTGAGCAAGAACTTATCAAATCTCTTATCAGAAGACATGACAGTTACAAACAATATTTTTTAAGCAATATCGGGAACAATGGCTTGGTTTAGTTTTCTAAAAGCGGAGGGTTATTTTGACCCTGAAAAAAATCCCGAACCTGTTCAGGTTAAAGAGGGTTTTCAAATTCCCTATTGGGAGGCGTTGGGCTATTTGGAAAAGTTATCTATTCAAATAAGTCAAGGCAACGAAACAGAACTCACAGACGAATTACTTGCAGTAATCAAAAATGTATCTGAAAATCCAAAGGATAATTACAGAACATGGTATTTGTTTATTAAAATTTTGGCCAACATTCCCAACGAAAAAATACCAGTAGAAATTTTAAACTTCATTCCTGTTTGGCTTACTGGAAAGTTTGATACGATGCTTCAAACTTCTGAACTAACGGAGAAACTACTTCCCAAATTTTTAAATGAAGAACCAACCAAGGACGATATTGAAAAAGCGGAGTTAATTCTTCACTACCTTTTTCAGGTAGAGAAAACAGAAATAGTTCAAGAAGATATTTGGGATGGTGAGGGAGATAGCTACCGTTCAAGATTATACTTGCATTTCCTCTCTGACAAGTTTGAAAAAAGAAACCTTACTCCTAAGGTTGTTAAATATTGTTCACCAAATTTCATTTTGGAATTAGGCAGAACCATTAAATTCTTGTTGCTTGATTATCCTAAAGGAGTAAATACTTTACTGAAGGACGGAGAGAAAGAATATGAAATCAAAATTCATATCGAGAAGGAAAATCTTTTGGTGTCATCAAAATTGAAAGACAGTGAAGTTGCTAACGCAATTTCTACTCTTGCAAATTGGGAAGACAAAAGTGAAACTGAATTGAAGCAAGAACTTGTTTCAATACTGAAACAGCAAAACATCAATTACACTCCAAGTAATGAGAATGATGATACTTTTCAGAGATTGAACTTTGCATTAAACACAGACCTTACTTCTGCTTTTGGTTTTAACAGCATAAGAAAGTTAGAAGATAGATATTCCAACAGCGAAAAGGTGTTGAATGTTTTCTCACTAATCTTTCGTGAATTGCTTGACGAAAAAGCAAAGCAGAATCCCGTAGAAGCAATTTCATTGCTGAAAACTTTTTGCTACGACAAAAAATATCGCATACCATTTTACAAACGCATTGCATTATATGTTATCTGCGAAAATTGGAACACGACCAAATCACTTTTTTGGGAGTTGGTAAAAGACAATGATGCTTTACATCTTTTCTCAATATACAAGTATCAGAAAGAACTTTATGATTTGCTTCACAGAAATCAACAAGCATTAGAGAAAGAAGAAAAAGAAATTCTTCAAAACATAATTGACAAAGGAGAACAGGATGAAGTTAATGAGCAAGATGAAAAGCATAAAGAATATTGGCAACTCCGCTGGTATGCAGCATTAAAAGATATTGAGCCATTTAATGAAAAATATTTATCGCTTTCAAAGTCATTGAACATAACAAATGAACACTATGAGAACTTAGGTGAAATCAGAATGAGAAGTGGTTCTGTTTCTCCAATTTCAAAAGACGATTTACTGGAAAAAAGCAATCAGGAAATTGCAGAATACATTAAAACATTTAAACCAAAAGACCATTGGGAAGACCCGAATATAAGTGGCTTGTCAGAGATACTTGGAAGTGCAGTTGAAACACAACCCGAAAAATTTGCCGATGAAATAGAATTGTATAATGAAGTTGCTTACATCTATTCTTATCGGATGCTGAATGCTTTTGGTGAAGCATGGAAAAAACAAAAACCATTTAATTGGGAAAAGGTTCTTCGCTATTGTTTGCAAACACTTCAAAACGAAAAATTTTATTCAGGCGAACTCAAAGTTGAAAACGATACATGGAATGCAACAGCCGATTGGGTTGTAGGTTCTATTGCCCATCTTCTTACAGACGGACTGCAAAATGATAAAAACGCTTTTGATAATAGCTTACTTCCAGTTGCAAAAGAAATTGTTCAAATACTTGTAAGCAATCTGAAACGAGTTGATGATTTCAAAGGAACGAATATGGATTACCCAACCTATTCACTCAATTCCACAGCAGGTAAATCTTTAAGAGCTTTGTTTGATTACTCACTTCATAGAGCAAGGAACTTTTTTAAATATGAAGACAAAGGTAAGTGGGAACCCGAAATACAATCTTTATTTAAAGGTACATTACAAAAAGGAATTCTTGACGGACACATTTTGGAAGGAATGTATTTTGAGCAGTTTTATTTTTTAGATAAGGACTGGATAACAGAGCAAGTAAAACAACATTACAGTAGCGGAGAAAGAGAGTGGCTTGCTTTCATAGGAGGTTTTGCTTTTGGAAACCCACCTTTCAACAAAGACCTTTATACTCTCTTTTATCCTCACTATGAAAGAGCAATTGAAAACAATATCAAACTAAAAAGTTTTCATAACAATGGATTAGTTAGACACTTGACAGCATTTTACTTTTGGAAATATGAAACGCTATCATCCGAGAAATTACTTTTCAAATTTTTGAACAAGTCCACTCCTGATGCTGTGAGAGATTTGATTAGTTTTATTTGGCAGCAAGAAGATTATCAAAAAAGTTTGTCAGAGTTAGAGCAACATGAATTCCAACAGATGATTTTAGAACTGTGGAAATATTTGGCAGATAAATATGAAAACTCATCCATTGAAGAAGAACAAAAAAATTTAGCAACACTTGCAAATTGGATTGTGTTTGCACCAGAACTGAATGACACTTACACAAAACTCATTCTGAAATCTTGCCAGCACATTGACAAAACTTATTCAACACATGAGCTACTGGAAAATCTTGTAGCACTAAAAAGCAAAGGCAATCCGAACACAGCAGCAAAAGCAATAGGTGAAATAATTTCATCATTAAACTTCAAAGAATACATGGCTGACTTTGACAAAGATTTTATTAAGGATTTGATTTCCTTTCTCTTTGCTCATGGTCAGAAACAAATAGCAATAGAATTTTGCAACAAAATGGCTGCGGTTCACCAACAGTTTTTTTTGAGAGAAATTTACGAAAGTAATACAGGGAAAAAGTAATTTGGTTATTATGCTTTTAGAAAGGACACTGAATACAATTAAAGACAGCTTGCACACAAAAAAAATACACTCTTGCAAGCCGCTGCAAGCCCACGCTGAAACCAAAGCTTGCAAGAGTGTATTTTTTTCTGCCACCCAAGTAAAATCATTTTAAAAATTTTCCCCAACGCTTCAAAAAAAAATTAAAAACCCAAACGCACAGTGCAAACACGGACAGACATCGCTTCTAATGTAAATCGCTTTGAACAAAGTGTGTGCGGACTTCTCTTATTACTGTCGCTGAATTATATAAATTATGTCAAGTTTTCTGTGCATAAAACTTGACATTTTGCGCCAATAAAAGTATCTTTGTAGCATCATGAATCTATCAGAAAAAATACGGCAACAA
>JBBTED010000166.1:0-2138 GCA_038042445.1 Candidatus Firestoneibacteriota bacterium | reverse complement strand
CAGAAGATGATATGCCGGAAGAGGCAAAGTTCTTAAATCAATTAGCTCTCGGTCAGAATTCGAAATAAATCCGCCCTCTTTCATAAAAGAAATCCCTTTTACCTTGAATAAATCACTATTTTGGCATATATCAGCAACCGTGTCCTCAGGCTCGCCCCTTATAACAGCCTTCGCCCCGGTTATATTCAAGATGCTCTCAGGGTCAACTGTGCCATGATAGCCCATCACATACACTTCCGCGGAAAATCTTACTACGTGTCTTACGGCTTCTAAGAAAGGACTTATGTCTATATTAGAGCACTGCCATTTGTCTAAAGTAGAGGATGTTATGAATATCTTATTATAACCTTTAATATAGTCGACTAATCTATCCGGCTTAATCCGCAGTGCATGCGCATCAATAATTTTAACTGTATACCCTTTTCTTTCTAAAAGAGCCGCGCAGTTAGTCAAACACAATGGAGGCCATATCCGGTTGTAGGTATCTTCGCCTTTACTGTAAGGATATGGCCAATAAGGTTTAATTAATACAATATTCACAATAGTTTGCTAATGTGGTGGCATTACAGGAATTTGGGCTAAAAAGATATTTTCAGCCAAAGCTGCCTAACCATTAGGAATTAATTTATAAATGCTGAACCTCTCTATTGTCTTTCCTTGCAATGACACCCTGAAAGGGAGCAATCCCCAATCGTCACTATAAAAACCAGCCTGATATTTCATATTATGCATAATTACATTGTTATCATAATTATATTGTGCTATTAAAATTTTTCTTATAGTGGAATTATCTGCTGTGCATTTATCTTCAAAACCGATAGGAAGCGTTAAATTGCTCGGCGAGACAAAAAAAACATCACCATCAATTTTATCTAAACTTTTTATTATTTTATAATTTTCCTTCTCTGGATAATACTTATTTAGATAATACGCATACCCCCAGGCATCATAATAAGAATAAGCCTGAGGACAAAAATAAATTTTCTTATTTACAAACGATTCTTCTTTAAGAAAACGAGTAAAATTACGATATATTTCTGCAAAAAAATAATCCCCGACCGCCAAAACTGTAGAAATTATAAAAGTAATGCTGATAGAAAAAATAACCATTTTTTTAAAAAAATTTGAAGAGTGCGCCTTAAAATCAACAAGCTCATTGTGCAAATATAAGAATAATGGCGGAAAAAGCAATAGCACAAAACGCGCCGCGACAAATTGAATAAAAATGGTAAAAAACAAAAGCATAATAAACCATAAGGATAAAAATAGCTTATCTTTGTCGCGGGTCTTTTTCAAAAAGAATAAAAATATGGTTTTGAACATTGTCAAAGTTAAAAATACTGATGCGACAAAGAATAATAATAAAAAACTTTTCTCAAGAATTGAATATTCACTAAAAATATCTTTACACAAAAAAAAACACAAACAAACAGGCAAGGATATAAGGAATAAACAAAAATTGCTTTTATTACGCAAGAGAAACGGGACTATAAATAAACCGGCGATTGATGTTCCGCTTATAAAACTAAAACAGGCAAGCATCCTATGCGCGATTACTTGCCATGACCATAGATTTAACCGCATTCCTAAAACTTGGGTAAACCCAAATTTTTTATAGCATATAAGATTATGCGCTCCCCAAAGAAAAAAAATAGCTAAAGGAATAAACAAAAATAAAAAAGAGCAACGTTTCTTCGAAAATAATAACGCATAAATCAACATAAGAGGAATCAGCAGAAGCCCTGAATATTTAATCAAGATTGTTATGCCTGCCAAGACTCCTGATAACAATAGCAGCTTATTGTTGCTACTGTCTATACCATTAATAAATACAATCATTGAAAAGAGAAAGAAACCTAACAATGGTATATCTAACATAATGCTGTGAGACATAATAATAAATGCCGGAGAAACTACCAACCATAAAGTAGGCAATAAGCTTTTTCCCGTGAATCTCAAAGAAATAAAAAACATTGAAGAGATGGCCAATAAAGAAAAAGGTAGATTAAAAATATGAAGCCATGCTTCCTTTTCACCAAATAATCTAATTATTGGAGCGTAATAGTATCCCATCAATCTGGGATTACTAAAAAGTTTCGGATTAGTTGAAAAACTGCTTGGCACGCTAAAAAAAATTT
>JBBTED010000165.1:0-24254 GCA_038042445.1 Candidatus Firestoneibacteriota bacterium | reverse complement strand
AGAAGCGGATATAATAATTGCAAAACAAAGAAATGGTCCAACCGGAGATATTAAAGTTACATTTTTGGATGAACATACAAGATTCGAAAATTTGACTGTTCATTCTGAGAAGTAGGTTTGATTTGTCTGTAATAAAAGAGTTAGTGATGGAATTACGCTTGTAAAAATATGAAAGAGTATTTTATTTGAGGAGGTTATACAATGTTGATAAAATTTGGTAAAAATGGTCGTTTAAGTGTTCCAGGAGAGGATATCATGCAAACACCTAACAAATTATTGGACGACTTTTTTATTGATATTGACCTAGACGAAATTTGTTTATTTCTGGAATGCAAACGGGATGAGTTGTTTTTATTAAGATGTGGGATGTATTATTATGATGAAAGTTTTTTTAAACTTGCAGCCGAATATCTCAACTTATGTGGATTCAAAAAAGTAAGAGAAGGAGGTAGATGGAAAACAACGATGAATGTTGCAGTACATTCAGGTGAGGAACAAAACCCAGTCATCGACGGACTTCAATTTTACGAAAATTGTAAAGATAAATTGATTCTATCATGTGGGACTTTTAGTCCGTTTGCAAAAAGAATGTATTTCACTATAGATTTAATTGTTCATAAAAATTGTAGTGATATTGCTTCAACTATGTACAATCAGATTTTCTCTGGGTATTCATTAAAAGGGAAAATTATTACTCCAACCAAAGAAAAAATCTGTCTTGATAGAAAGTATTCTTTTGACGAACTCATTCTTGAAGATGAAAAAATAAAACTTATAAAGGAAAATACATTGGGATTACTAAGACATAAAGAACTTTTTGAAAAATATAATATCCCTTTTAAGCGTGGTATTATATTAGAAGGTCCGCCCGGTAATGGAAAAACACTCGTAGGTAAAATTTTAGCATCGTTGGAATTATTTACTATTATTTGGATAACCCCAAAAACTTTTAGAGGATATACTAACGAAATTAAAGACCTGTATGAGCTTGGCGATAAACTCTCGCCATCAATAATATTTTGGGAGGACATAGATTTAACAATTTCAAACAGAAATATTAGCAATGATCCTGCACAATTGGGTGAATTGTTAAATCATCTTGACGGATTAAGTTCTTATGAAGGCATAATAACCATTGCGACTACAAATGCTCCTCAAATATTAGATGAAGCCATTAGTCATAGACCCAACAGATTTGATTTAAGAATACAATTAGATAATCCTGATTATGATGCAAGAATTAAAATGCTTTCTAAATTTACAGAAGATATGGTTTTATCCGATGCTATAAATTTTGAACTTATTGCGGAAATAACAAACGATTTCAGTGGTGCTTGCATGAAAGAAATGATTCTCGAGGCAAAAAAATTTGCCGTTATTGATGGTTCTATGGAAGTTAATGGCAAAGTTATTTTGAAAAAGGACTACATAGATAAATCTTTTGAAAAAACAAAGAAAATCGTAGAAAAAACAAGACAGTTAGGATTTCTTAATAAAAAATAAAAAAAGGAGGAAGTAATTATGGTGATATAGATTTATTAGCTACAGATTTCTGTATATCGGACAATCTTGAAAATCTGTCTTGAACTGTTTTTAGCATTTGATCTTTTTGATAGTCACTAAAAATTGAATCTTTTATGAATTCTAAAACAACATTTTTCTTATCCAAAAATTTTTGATTTATTTTTTTATTTTGAATTTGTAGAAATTTAAAAAACTCGTTAAAATCTTTTCCTGTTATTTTATTTTTTTTGCCATTCATAGAAAGAGCAAAATCATTTTCGCTGGAGATATATATTTTAGAGCAAACTATATCATACGCTGGAGATAATCGTGCTTGGTTATTTTTATATGTTATTGAAAAATTTTTCATATGAGCATCTCCATTACCAATAAGAAAAAAATATAATATTCTTTCATAAAAAAGTTGAATATCTAAACCGGGTACATCTGATATTTGTTTTAGTTTTTTTCCTATTTCTTCAAGAGAACCATCATATTTATCTGTTTTCTCTAATATTTGAAAAAAATCTTCCTGATGTATTTTTTCTTTTTTAAATCTATCAACTCTTTTTATAATATATGCCCAAGTATTATCTTTCAGCTTAACTAATGTATGTGGAGGGACGGGTATTCCTAAATTTGATGCAATTGTCATACATAGGTTCTCGTTTTGAGGTAGATTTAAAAAAGTTTCAACCTGTGGTTTTAAAATATATTCTCCTTTTTCTGCAACAACTTCAAGTTTTTTTGTTCTATGGTTCAATTTAACTGATAATTTTGGTTGGACTCCAGAAATTGATAATTTACCTGTCATTTCCTGAGCTTTTAATGATATTTCAGATAAAGTAAAGTTTACTTCAGGTATGTAATCAACTCCAAAAACTTTTTTAATACACTTATTATGCAATAACGATGTTTCCATTATTTCTAATCCACAGAATAAGCACCTATTCATTTTCTTTTATTTCCTCTATTGATATTGCGCCTATAGTATCTTTGCAAGTCGCAACTAGAATCCCAAAAAAATCATTTTCATCAATTTTTAATGTTTTGCATACTATTTTCAAATACCAGCCTTCAGGTAGAAGCCCTAAAAAAAATGAAAACAAATGATTGCTTTCATAAGGTTTTTCTTGAATAGGCAATGAACTTGAAATTGCTATATTTTTGCGCATAAAATTTTTGTCATAAGTAAACTTGAAACCAGTTTCTATTTCTTCTAAAATACCAGCAATTTCATCTTTAAATCGCACAATAGCTTTTCTTAAATATTTATTTTTCATTTTTTAGTATTTCAATATGATACCCCAAAAATTCCAAAACCTGATTTACTTTATCAATTCTTACAGTTTTTTTACCTTGTTCAAGTTCTCTTAAAAACCTTAATCCTATACCTGCTCGTTCTGCAAATTCTTTTTGTGTTAAATCTGTTTTTTTTCTTAATTCCTTTATTTTTTCTCCGATATCCATAATTACTTATGAAATTATATACCCTTAAAGGTATAATGTCAATGAGAATTTGATAAATTTATATATTTATGCGGTTTATTTTTGATTATTTGTATTTATTACTCCCTATGGGGTATAAAATATATGTAAAATTCAAATGAGTATCATATACATTATGAAATCTATTGTAGTCTCCGATTTATCTGCAATAGCATGTAAATTACTATCCAACCAAAAAGCGAATGGTAATTTGTTCGCTATTCAAAATTTTGTCATACCTGTGTGTTAATCTATTACAATATATATTCTAAGTAGTTGCCGATTTATCGGCATTGCGGTTTTTTTAAAAAATCGCTGATAAATCAGCAACTGCATATAGATGAAAAGTAAAAACATACAAACAAAAATTTGGGAGGAAGAATATGTTAGATTTGGATAATAAAAATAATTTCAATGAAGATGAAGAGGATAATGATTTAGAAGATAAAGTAGATATTTTAAAAACTTGTCACAAAAAGAAAAGGAGAATGCATGGTTTCGTTTTTTAATACTTGAAAACAATGATAAATACAACAATAGTGGGAATTGGAGAATTTAGCTGTGAATTTTTAAATGATATAATTAAAGATAATTCTGACTACAATTATTTAATAGTAGATAATGATGCTGATAAATTATCAAGATATAGTAATATTAATGATAATGATAAGTTGTTTATATATCAAAATATAGAATGTGAAAATTATATTAAAAAAATAACAAAAAGAATATTATAGTTAAATTATTTTCAAAAAGAGATATAATAGATGCTACTTCAAGTAGAGGGAAGACACTTTTGGTAGATATACCAATTTGGATTAAAAAAGAAGTATGTATGGCTCTTAAAAATATTTTGAAAAACGAAGAGTAAATTATATGCTAAAGAAATCACAAAAAAAGCCGTGGTATGAGATAGAAAGAGAGAGGATTAAGTCATCAAAAATTAAATCTTTCACTATATGGGTATATTCATATAAAAATGGGAAACTTAAAAATAGTTATAAACAGTTATTTTTAGAATATGATTACAATGGATATCCAGTTAAACAGACACACTACAACTCAAATGGCAGTATTCATCACATATTAGTTGAAAAATTTAATAGTGAAGGTAAACAAATTTGGGATATTAGTATATGTCCTGAATCAAATATAAGAAATAAAATGATTTACAAGTGTGACAATAAGGGAAGAATAAATGAGGAAATATGGTGGTATATTAGTAAAAAATATAAATATATTATGAGACGAGATATTTATGATGTAGAGGGCAGAAAAATCGAATGTTTGTATTATGATTCAAAGCATAATGTCAAGCATAGAACAATTTATAAATATGATACAGTTGGAAATAAAATCACAATAGGCGAAACTGGAAAAGAATCTATGCAAAAGTATGATAATAACGGAAATGAAATAGAAAATATCTTGTATCTATCAAATGGCGATATTAAGGAAAGACGGATTTTTGAATATGATGAAAATAGTAATAAAACTAAAGAAAAAAGGTATAACTTACACGGTAGGATGTATATGAAGAAAATTTATATGTATTATAGAAATAGAAGAATAGGTCTAATAATCAATAGATATAATTTAAATGGCGATATTAAAAATAAGATAAGAGATGTAGTTAAATATGATTCAAAAAACAATATTGTTGAATGTAGTTGTAATAATAAACAAGATAAAACTACAATGATTTCAAAATATATATATGAATACTACTCAAATAAAAAACGTTAAAAGAAATTTATTGATATGTACTGGTTTAGTGATATAGAAAAGCAAGGGAGTACACCTCTTTTCTAATATTCATATTAGATGAAAAGTAAGGATTTGTATTATGCAAGAACAATTTGATAAACTTGGAAAAAAAATTGTTGGAATTGGTATTTCTAATCTTAAAGTATTAGTAAAAGTTAATGATGCTAATACTCTTGGTGAATATTGTGATGCAACTACTTATATACAAAAATTAATGAATAAAAATGTAAATATTGTTTTTTGTTATCAGGTTAGTGAAAGAAAGAATTTTGTAAAAGTTGTTATAGTAGCAAAACAATTTTAAATACAGTATAATTTTGCTTTTGTAATAGTATAGAACAAATTATATTATGGTGAAGAAGTTAAAGAAATTTAAAGGAGAGTGATTCAAGTGTTTGATAATAAATTGAAAGAAATATTTAAAAAGGTCATAAGAGAGCAATATGATAACTTGAGAGTAGAAAGAGATATAATTATTTGGTTTTGTCATTATCTAATAGAAGAATTTAAGGAGAGGGTCAAATGGCAGAGCGAAAAAGAAAATTATGATTTGTATTTGAAAATTGATGATAATGTTGAGTATTATTGTGAATTCAAGTATTTTTGGGAGGGCGGTATTTACGTGAAAAAAGATGTGGAGAAACTGACTAAGAAGAAAGATGTTGCAAAAGTTTGCTTTTTTGCCTTCTACAACATTAAATTCAGGGATACCTGGGCTGTGGAAAATAAAATAAAGGATATGGAAAAGAAAGGGATAATTGTTGAGATGATTGCTGCTGACTCTTTCCGTATCTGAATTTCCTTTTGGATTCGACCATGTTGTAAATATTTGTTTGATATCAAGTTCACCGCAGTTTTTCATGAAATTCTCAGATGTATGCTGTGGGGTATCTCAAAATTTTGTCATACCTCTATGCTAATATTTACATAGGTAACAGGTAGAGTGATTGAAATGGATAATATAAATAGTAAATATAAAGACCCAAAAGAGATAGTGGATTATATATTTAAAGAGCGAGGTGATAAATTATATATAGATGAAAAGCATCTTGATGATATAACGGTGTCTATTGATGAACCTCCTAAGACACTTACTCAAGTTAAAGAGGAAAATAAATATATACTAATGAAAACCCGGCATGACAAAATAAGAAGAATTATAATTCAGTATGCAATTGTTAGTATGGCTATTTTATTATTTCCTTTGACACTGTTGATCTATGTATTTGTTGGTACACAGGAACTAATGAATAAAGTAAATAAGAGGTAAGAGTTGCAGTTTTTTTAAATGGAAAACCTACAAGGAGGGGTTTTATGAGCAAAAGTATTGAAAATAAAGGAGTTAAAGAAAAAATAGGACTAAAATTTAACAAAGTCCTGTTATATGAAAACTTACAAACAAAGTTGAGTGTTTGAATTATGTACAATAAATTTAAATTGAATCTTCTGGTTTTATGAATTATAATTGGTCTGGTAATTATGAATCCAAAGAGGAAATTTTATGTATTTGTGAAAAGGCAGTAAAGAAATTGTATGAAACAATTCTTTATCATATAGTAAATGATAGTGCAATTAATAATCCATATGAAAATACAAATTATAGGTCTTGGTGGTTGTGGTTCGTATTTTGCCGATAGAATTTCTCAATTGCATCCTCAATTAAAATCTAATTGCGTTGCTATAGATAGTAATAGTTCTTCAATCGGAAAATTACATCATATAAAAAAGAAAATTCTTATTGGCAAGGGAGAAAGTGCTTTGGGTGTTTATGACTATGGATTGATGCTTGCGATTATGTATGGTTCAAAAATTAAGAAAGCGATTAATAGCAATAAACTTGTAATCATTACTGGTTGTGGCGGAACTGGATTTGGAGTAATCTGGTATATCCTAAAAGAGATTATAAGACAACAAAATGTGAATTTTATTTTTGTATATCCATTAAAGTGTGAAGGAATAAGACGAATAGAAAAAGCAAAAAAACTAATAAGATTAATTAAAAGTAAACCTAACATTAAACTTTTCATAATTGATTCAAATGAATTTCTGAAATATTGGAGCAAAAAAACAAAAATGAAAGCAGTTTTTGACAAAATTGACGATACAATAATAAATAAAGTAATAAATTGTTATTACAAAAGAGGAGAAGATGAGTAGAATTTATATTGCAATATTGATTTTGGTGTTTTCATTAAATAGCTGTGTAGTAAAGAGGTAACAAGGAAAATAATATAAAAATATCCCGATGGAAATATAAAAGTGGACACTTTGAATACATAACATAGATGGAAATAAAAAACTTAGTTGAAGAATTAATTGAAGTATCAAAAGGTTTAATACTTGAGCCTTATCAAAAAGATGGCAATCGATATAGACAAATATATATGATTAAAAGGGTTCAGGTTAAAGGAAAAGAAGGTTACTATTTAGCATATAATAGATGGTATAAATTTATAGGGATGTTATCTCGTAAGGATTTTGATTATTTAATTAGCTCTTGCAAAATAAGTCAGACCTGGCCCAATTATCTTGGAGGACTTAGCGAACCTTCTCTTGATGATGTTATGCTTGTTGATGGTCAAATTTGTGGGGATTCCTTTTGGATTGCCCCTAAAGATAAGTAATATTTTTTGTATTTTGGATATAATGCCTATGGGAAAAAAGTTTCGGCATTCATTATGGAATTTGCTATGCCTTTGAAAATATCAATGGTTTGTTTTTTAGAAGTTACTAAAAAGATTCCTTTTTAATGAAAAAGTGCAGAAGTTGGGACGACTTGAATTAGCGTTAAACCCAAAGAAAATAGAAACTATTCATACTTTTAATCCATAATTATAAATTAGTGTGTCTTAATCCCAAAAATTTTGTCATACCTTTATGCTAATATTTATATTAGATGAGTATGAAAGACATACAGATGCTTTTACAATTAGGAATTTCGTTAAATTCGTTTAACGAAATAGGGGGTGAGTTGTTATGAGCAAAAGTGATGATGTATTGCGTCAACAAATGGAGCTTGTAAAGGAATTGTTTTGTGCAACAAATCATGTATATAGAAGAATAATGAAAAAGAATGATGATGAAAAAACGAAAGTAGATGCAACTCATAATATCATTAACAAGATAAGCACTATTATTGAAAGAGGTAAAAATACAAGTTTGGGACGCTTAATAAAACGCAACCACTTAAATGAAGAAGAATCGCTGATTGTTCTTGTATTACTTAATGCACATTTGCAGCAAGGCAAGTCAAGATTAAGCGGAGTGGAACTTTTAAAAATCATATCTAACAATGATTCAGTTGTGGCACTAAAGAATATGCGGTATTTGAGCAAAGAGGGAAGATTGAGAAAAAAAGGTATAATAAGTTCTGATCGATTAACAGGGTTAACCATTATGCCAGAAATTCAAGCCGATTATTTTCTCACATCCTTATCTATTCGTGAAATTGCATATGGCAGAAAAGCAATTCCTAAATGTAAGAAAAATAAAGACAAATATATTATCAATAAAAAAAATATTAAATCTCCTGAGTTGATATATTCTGAACTTAACAAATATGTGATAGGTCAGGATTATGCAAAAAAAATATTATCTGTTGCGGTATACAATCATTTTAAAAGGATATTTCATAATAATAATGGTATTGAAATAGAAAAAAGTAATATACTTTTAATTGGTCCAACAGGATGTGGTAAAACATTATTATGTAAAACTTTAGCAAAAACACTTGATGTGCCATTTGTTATAACTGATGCAACTGTTTATACAGAAACTGGATATGTGGGTGGTTGCGTAGAGGATATGTTATCCAAATTATATGGAAAAGCAGGATATAATCTTGAAAATGCACAACGTGGGATTATATACATTGATGAAATAGATAAAATAGCAACACAGTCAATAACAAAAGCTCATAACTCAGATAGAGATGTTTCTGGGAGGTCTGTTCAGGAAGAATTGTTGAAACTCATAGAAAGCAATATTATAAGTTACTCACATCATTATTTTCCTGATATGAATACTAAAAATATATTATTTATCGTTGGAGGTGCTTTTGATGGTTTACGTGATATTATAAATAGACGGAAAAAAAACAAGATTGGTTTTTGTCCGTCAGATACTAACAAACAAAATTACCATAGAGATATTAATAAAGTGAATACTGAAGATCTCATAGAATATGGAATGATTCCAGAGTTGATAGGCCGTATTCCAGTTATTGCTACTCTTGAAGAACTTACATTGGATCAAATGGTTGATATATTAACTGTTCCGAAAAACGCTATTTTAAAACAGTATCAGGAGATGTTCAGATTGAATGGGGTGGATTTGCAAATTACTTCAGAAGTGCTTTATCTAATAGCAGAAGAGGCAATTAATAATGGTGTTGGAGCAAGAGGATTAAGAACAATAATGGAAGAGCTTCTTTCTTCATTTATGTTCCATGGTTTTAATTCCAAGTGTTCCCATACAAAGCTGTTAATTGATGAATATAAATTCAAACAGAATATAGTAAAAAATAATTTGGAGGTTGAATATTCTCAGGCAGGAGAAAAATTTGCTTAATATGGTTACGTAAGTTACTTAAAAAATGTCAGAGGGGAGATATATAATTTACATTGAAGGAGGCTGATAATAGTGGAAAAGTATAAAGAAATGAATGCAAGGATAAATAAAAACTTTATACCTTATATATCTTTTATTCCAGATATAAGAACTGATAAAAAATGGAATATTATTTTAAAAGATTATAAGTATTTATTACACAAGGCTTTTTCCAATATAAAACATAAAAAAGAACCAACAAAGGAATTGGTGCAGTTGGGTAAAAATGCAATCTTAAGATTAAAAAAGTTACTTATAAAATATCCTTGTTATAAGATAGCAATTTATCGTACAATAGCAGCGTGTTATAAGTTTATAAATGATTATGAAACATCAGAAAAATATTATATTAAAACAATTAAGCTTGCTCCAGATTTATTTATTTTGAAAACTGAATTATCGCTTTTATATAAGTGGTGGAATAGATGGCATGATGCTACAAGATGTATTGCTGAAATTTTAGTAGAACATCCAGAAGAATTAAGGTGGCTTATTTTTGATTTAATAGCAATAGATAGAAGAAAATATACTACGAGGGGACATTCTGTGTTATATGGTTTTTTGAAGAAATATAAAACCTATATAAAAGGACTAACTGGAAATAATAAAAAGTAATATAGGAATTTGAAGATTAAACGTGATTTTTCTGATTTTATGGATTATAATTTGTTTGCTGTAAATAATGAGGGTGATGCTGAATACATATATAGATTTATTTGCAGTGGCGAGAAGAATGTTTAAAAAATATATGAAACTAAATTTGGATAATTTGTTGTATTTTATCATGGCAGATAGTATTATTAAGAGGAATTTATAAAAAGAGGAGGATGAGTATATGGAGAATAAAAGATTTGGTTATTTTAGAGGAACTGTGTGGGAAAAGTGTTTTCAGAAATTAAATGAGAATTCGGACAAGATAGAAATAATAAAAAAATTCATTTCTATATGTCTTGAAAACAAGATATCTGTTGATTTTAGAGATCAAAGGAATTACAAAAAAGGATGGGGAAATGATATACCATATAATTCTGTGATTCATTGTTATTATAATGGGAACAGAATTTTATATTTAAATATAACAAGGGTAAAGCAAAAGATAGCATTTAAAAAAGTAAATGATAAGTTTCAAGTTGAATCTGAACCAACAGGTGAGTTGAACAATACGAATATTAATGAAATAATTAAGAAAAAAAAGTCAAAAGTTGATGGATATAATAAAAACAATGAGTTATCTAGGCAATTTAAGTATATGCAAAAACCAGATGATAATATTGTATGGATAGATCATCAGATAATATTTCACAGAAAAGATAGAGATGCGCAATCCGATAAATGTGGTAGATTTGATGCAGTATATTATAATAATAAAAAGAATGAATTTGTTCTGGTTGAATTTAAAAACAAAGAAAACAAGAAAGACAATCCCGTAGTCCAAGTCGATTCCTACTTAAAAGCAATAGATATATTATTGAAGGAACATTTTATTAAAGAACTGTGCAAAATAGCATCAATAAAAAATAAGTTTAAAATATTGAAAATATCAGACGATATTTTAAAAAAGATGAATCGCAGTAATAAGTTGAATGCTGAAGTTATAAAATTGGAAAATTAGAAGAGAATCTAATCAAATGAAACTCATTATTCATCGTGGCACAAAAGAAATAGGTGGAAGTTGTGTTGAGGTAATTGCTGGTAAAACCAGGATATTAATTGATTTTGGGATGCCGCTTGTTGATGAAAACAAACTTTCTTTTGATGAAAAGAAATTAGAGAATAAATCCATTGCTGAATTAAAAGCAATGAAAGTATTGCCAGATATCACAGGAGTTTATAATGATGAAGAAAAGAAAATAGATGCAATTCTATTATCTCACTCTCACAAAGATCATTATGGATTATTAAAGTATGTAAATCCTGATATTCCCGTATATATCAGCGAAGGAGCTTGTAAACTTATTCATGTTCTTAATGTTTTTACGCACAAGCAAAACCATAGTAACATTTTAAAACCGTGTATAGTAAAGCATAGGATAGGTTTTGATATTGGTGGTTTACATATAACTCCTTATCTGGTTGACCATTCAGGTTTTGATGCCATGTCTTTTCTGGTTGAAGAGAAATCAACACGCAAAAGTCTGTTTTACTCAGGAGATTTTCGTGCAAGCGGATGGAAGAAATATTTATTTGATTCTTTTATAAAACATCCTCCTAAAAATGTAAGTTGTCTGCTAATGGAGGGAACTATGATAGAACGGCAAGAAAGTAGTTTTTCAGATGAGCAGGCTGTTTTGAAGGGAGTGCAAGAGGTTTTAAAAAAAAATAATAATATTGTATTTGCATATTGCTCAGGACAAAATATTGACCGCATAGTAACATTTTATAAGGCGGTACGACATATGAAAGCTACGTTTATTATTGATCCTTATATCGCTATCGTCCTACATGTGGTAAAAAATGAAAACAAGAATATTCCTCAATTAGATTGGAGAAATATTAAGGTGTTGATAGGTAATTATTATGGCAATGGCGATATGTACATTGAAAAAATTGTTAAATCAAATTTAAAATATCTTACTTTTGATATAGGGAAGCATAAGATAAAAACATGGGAAATCGGTAGCGAAAAGTGTCTTGTTGTTATGCGTGATTCTATGATTCCATTAGTTAAGCAGATTCCAAAAATTAACGGTGCAACGGTTATTTATTCTCAATGGGAAGGATATATCCGAGATAAGGAAAAGGCAAGCAAGTTTTGGAATTTTGTCGATACGAATAATCTTATACTTAAACATATTCATACCAGTGGACATGCGGTTGTAAAGGATCTTAAATCTTTTAATAAGGCATTAAGACCTAAAATATTAATTCCAATTCATACTTTTCACGCAGACCAATATAAAAAATTATTTGATAATGTTCATATTTTATCAGATGATGAACTTTTTGAGTTATAGTTTTGTTGTTATCAGAAACCTGTATTTATACACTTAAAAGTTATAACTAATTTATCATTTTAATCCCCTAAATTTTGTCATACCTATATGCTAATATTTGTATTAGATGAAGTAAATACTAATTATAGAATACAGTCATGTGGGTTACTTAAAAAAATGTCAGAGGGAAGATATATACTCTATATTAAAAGGAGGCGGTTGATATGAAAGAAATGAAAAAGAGACAAGGGGATATTTTGTTTGTGAAGATTGATAAGATTAAAGGAGATATTATCAAAAAATCAGATAATATTATAGCTGAAGGTGAAGCGACAGGGCATAAACATATATTGATAGATGGTGTTTTGTATCTGGATGAAAATGGTAATATTTTTGCTAAAGTTGAAAATAATGAAGCAACAGTAGTGCATGAAGAACATAAACAAATAACATTGCCAATAGGTGATTACAGAATAATAAAACAACGTGAATATTTGCCAGAATCTCCGCGGCCAGTTGCAGATTAACTCGGCATAAATTGGAAAAGGATATGGAAACTACTCAAAGACTTTGGGACAAAAATAGAGTTTTAAAAACTGAAGTTCTAAGTGATAACGGATTGTTGAGTAAATTTAGGTGGTTTAGTGAGCCCAAAAAAATACGATATGAAGTTTCTTATGTTAATTGGCAATTACATGGAATAGAAAAAGGATGGTATGAAAATGGGCAGCAAGAATATGAGATAACTTATAGTTATGGGGTAAAGCAGGGCATAGAAAAACAGTGGTATGAGAATGGATTGCCAAAATATGAAGTTTCATGGTTAGGTCATATAAAGCATGGAGTAGAAAGGAAATGGTGTGCGAATGGTCAGATGGAATTTGAACTTTCATATAAGAAGGGAATTTTTCATGGAATAAATAAAAAGTGGTATAAAAATGGGAATCAGAAAGATGAGTGTGTATATATAAATGGCCAATTGCATGGTTTGGCAAAAGAATGGTTCCCAAATGGAGAAATTGTAAAAGAAGCTTTTTTTGTAAACGGAAGGCTACATGGTTTGGAGAAAAAATTCAAAATAAAAGTAAATGGATTTGAAAGATTTTTTAACTTCTTCACAGACTTATGCGTATGATAGATATAAGTCTTCATTGGAATTTTGTGGTCTTAAAAATAAAGAAAATAATAATCTAACAGATAAAGGCGAAAGCTTTTTAAACTTTATACTTGAATATAATGAATGGAAAGATATATATAATTATATAAAAAAAAGATTCTACAATATAAAAAAATATAATAAAGAAAATAGATGTAATTTTAATCTAAATAGCAAAATTAAAAAAGAAATAGAGAGAATTATAATTAGCTTAAAATACAGGAGGGATAAATTAAGTCCTCCGTCAAAACATATAAAAGATATATATGGACAACTAAAACTAAAAGCAGAGCCATTTAAAGATGACAAGTTTCCTGATGTAATTAAAAAAATAAAAAGCATAGAAATACGAGATACACTAAAAAAAATGAAGTATTTTTATGAAATTGTAAAACCTATACTACTGATAGTAAATAATATTAAAAAATTAAAAAATAAGAATGGAAGTGTCTCAATCTCAGAAATTTTTGATAATGGTGAACTAACAAAACTGTTTAAAAAAGAAAAAACAAATAAAGAATATATTAAAAAATTAAAAGAAGATTATCGGGATATAATAAAATTTATTGAAAATATTCATAAGTGTAAAAAGGAAGGTGGAAAAACAAAGGAAGAGAATATACTTAAAGAAATAAGAGAAAGAATTATACAGAAAAAAGGAATGGTACCATATAAAATTGAGGATAAAAAGATAAAGCTTATGTCGGATTTTAAGAAAAAATATGGCGACTCAGAAAAAAATGATGTAAGTAAATTTAGATTTGATGTTTTATATAAAATCAAGAAAGAAATTAACACAAAAAAATAAAATAAATGCCAGAAATATATAAAAAGTCTGTTTCGGAAATTTTTAGTTTGGATTGCAGATATAAACTTAAAGGATTTTTGGGTTTTACTTATAGTTTTGATGGAAATTATTTTAAAGAATATATACTTAACAATTTAAACATAAAATCAAGAGCTGAAATAAAAAAATTAGAGTTTTTTAAAATAATTGTACATTTTTCACAAATAAAACAAATCTCCAATTGGTTGTATGATAAAAAAGTAATAGTCTATAATTCTCGTAAAAGAACTTCTTTTCACCCCAAATTATATATAATAAAATACGACAAAAATACAAATAGAAAGGAAAATAAAATTTTTTATAGAATAATAATTGGTTCATTTAATCTCACTAAAGCAGGGTTGAATAATAATTATGAATATGCATTTGTAAAAGAATTTCCTGAAACAAATACAAACAAGACCTCAAATTTGAATAAATTTGTGAGTGAAATTTACCCACAGAAAAACATAAAGATTAAGATTGATTTTTCAAATGGATCCAAATTCATATTTCAAAATAATAATTGTATTTACGAACAAATTTTTGCAGATAAAAAAAACATAAAAGAAATACATCTAATTTCACCTTTTTGGGGTGAAAAATGTGTTAAAAAAATCATTAAGGAAGCTAATGGGAAAAAATATTTTTATTACAATTCCGAAAAAGATTTCCCCAAAGAAATCGTTAGGAATAGCAAGGATATTTATCTATTTAAGAATACTTCAGATAGAAGTATTTCTTCTGAAGAAAATTCAGAAATAGACGAAAGCATTAAATTAATATTAGAAAATGAAAAAGACAAAAAAATATTTAAACACTTAAATAAAATTGTTGATATAACAAAAAAAGAATGGCTTGTTTCAACCGAACAGGAATTAAATAGAAAAATAAGGACTCAAAAAAACAATAAAGAAAAGATAATAGATATTTTTAAAAAAAATTTAGAAAATGATATAACATATAGAACTTATAGGACTTTTAATCATGCAAAGATTATTTATATAAAATACAAGGATAATACAGATAAAATCTTTATAGGTTCTTCAAATATAACAAGTAGTGGATTAGGACTAAATAATAGAAAAAATATTGAATGCGGAGTTATAATAAAAAATCCTAAAATTAAAATAGATCAAATATTGAAAATATCTACAAGAAAATCATATAAACAGCAAAATGATATTCCTTGTTATGAAAAAGATAATGAAAAAAATAATACTGGAAATAATGGAAACAATGGAGAAAAAAATAACTATATACTTGATGATATAAAAGGAGAGGTGAGAGATATCAAGGATAGTGATTTATTGAAAAAAGAACTTCAAAGACTAAAAATGGATTTTAGTCCATAAATAAAATGCTTAACCTAACATTTTATGGGGGAGTAAGAGAAATTGGTGGGGATAAGATTAGACGATAGCAAAAAGAATAATGTTATTGATAATAAATTTGTCTTTGGTATAATAGATAAAGAGGTGATAGTAAATGCATACTTTAGAAAAAAGTTCTTCAATAAATTTAAAAGATATGATTTCAAGGAGATATTTTCTTTTATTGCAGGCAACAGTAAAAGATAAAGATAGAATGTTGAAAGCTGTAAAGAAGCAAGATGATATTAGAAATACCTTTGGCAAGAAAGATAATAGTTGGGACTCAGTATCACAAGTAAGAAAATTAAGAGAAACCAGATGTTCATCTTAGATGCTTCAGTAGTTTTGAAATGGTTTGTAGAAGAAGAAAAATCTCAAGTAGCCCGTGATATAAGAGATAGATATATCAAAGGAGAAATCAGCATTAATGTTCCTGATTTACTTTTACATGAAGTCGCTAATGCTCTTTTAAGCAAACAGTCTTTTACAGAGTATGCAGTTACAGAAGTAGTTCAAAGTATATTTGATATGGGTATAAATATAATAGCTCCTGTACCTCATATTATGAAAAGAGCAATAAATCTTTCTTATAAAAATAAAATTACAGAATATGATGCTCATTATCTTGCTTTGGCATTAGATATGAATTACAAATTCATAACTTCAGATAAAAAACTTTACGAAAAGATAAAGAAATATCCATCTGTTGAATTTCTATAAATTTTTACCTGTTATTACATAACATAAAAAAATGTCAGAGAGTAATGTATAATTTACAATAATATATTTCTAAAAAAACTATATAAAAATATTAAAATGCTTAACCTAACATTTTATGGGGGAGTGGGGGAGATTGGCGGGAATAAAATTCTGCTTGAACATAATAAAACCAAGATATTTTTTGATTTTGGGATGAGTTTTTCCAAAGCAGGAGAGTATTTTACTGATTATCTTCAGCCAAGGAATGTTAATGGCGTAGCAGATTATCTGGAGTTTGGCTTATTGCCATCTCTAAAAGGACTCTATTCAAAAGAGTTATTGCTGCATACCAGCATAAAATATCAAAAACCAATTTATGATGGAGTTTTTATATCCCATGTTCATATAGACCATATTGGAGATATTTGGGCAATAGATGAAAATATTCCGATATATTGCGGAGAAACAACAAAATTGATTATGGAAGCAATGGAAGAAAGCGGAAATATGGATTATGGTGAGCATAACTATAAAACATTCAGGACTGGCAGGAAAATAAGAATAGGAAAAATAACTATAGAGCCAATACATGTTGACCATTCTGTGCCCGGTGCTTATGGATTTATAATTTACACAAAAGACGGAAATATTGTTTATACTGGTGATTTAAGAATACACGGTTCTGCATCAGAACTGACAAAGGATTTTTTAAGAAAAGCAAAAAAAGCAAAACCAAATATAATGATATGCGAGGGAACAAAAGTATCTACAAGTAAAAAAGAATATAATACGAGCGAAGATGATGTGTATGAAAAAAGTTTTGAAATAGTATCAAAGACATCAAAATTAGTGATAGCAACTTTTTATGGAAGGGATATAGACAGGTTTTACACTTTTTATAATGTCGCAAAAGAAAATAAACGAAAATTTGTTATTTCAATGAAACTTGCAAATCTTATAAACAAACTAAAAGATGATTTGAAATTAAGAATGCCGAATGTTTTCAAAGATAAAAATATTCTAATATATAAAAGAAGAAAAAGAAGCGGTGAATATGAAGAGAATGATTATAGTAAATGGGAAAGACCTTATTTGCAAAATTCAGTTGGAGCGGATTATATACATAAGCATCAAAGCGAACTTATATTAAATCTTGATTTTACAAATTTCACAGAACTTATTGATATAAGACCAGATAAGGGAAGCCATTTTATACACTCAATGAGTGAGCCGTTCAGCGAGGAAGACATAGAAGCGGATATAATGGATAAATGGATTAAACATTTTGGATTGATTTTTCACCAATTGCACGCATCTGGACATTGCACAAAAAAACAAATAATGAATATAATTAAGGATATAAATCCAAAAGTATTATTTCCAATCCATACCCAACACCCGGAATTATTTAAAGGAGTATGCGAAAAAGTTATTTTACCTGAGATAAATAAAGCATATAGATTATGATATGAATAAAAAAACAGTATTAAATTAAATCCCCCAGAATTCAGAAAATCCATAAAAGAAACCTGTATCCGCACTTTAGAAAAATACAAATAACCAGTATTAGCCGTCATACCGCATCCCCGTTTTCACGAGGACAAGCTTTGATGCGGTATCCAGCCTTTATTTTTAGGAATTCCAATCTGTCTAAGAGATATATTATAACTGGAATTTGTCATGCTGAATTCATTTCAGCATCTCTTTTAGACAGTTCAGAGTGACAGAAAACGAATTCAGAGTTTTCTCTCAAATTTTGTCATACCTCTATGCTAATATTTGTATTAGATTAAGTAAATGCTAATAACCTTATAGAATATAGTCACGTGGATTACTTAAAAAATGTCACAGGGAAGATATATACTCTATATTAAAAGGAGGCGGTTGATATGAAAGAAATGAAAAAGAGACAAGGGGATATTTTGTTTGTGAAAATTGATAAAATAAAAGAGGGGCTTGTGAAAAAATCAGATAATGTCATAGCAGAGGGTGAAGCAATAGGGCATAAACATATGTTGATGAATGGTGTTTTGTATCTGGATGAAAAGGGTGATATTTTTGCTAAAGTTGAAAATGATGAGGCAATAGTAGTACATGAAGAACATAAACAAATAGCATTGCCAAGAGGTGATTACAGAATAATAAAACAACGTGAATATTTGCCGGAATCTCCGCGGCCAGTTGCAGATTAACTCGGCATAAATTGGAAAAGGATATGGAAACTACGGAAAGACTTTGGGACAAAAATAGAGTTTTGAAAACTGAATTTCTAAGTGATAACGGATTACTGAGTAAATTTAGATGGTTTAGTGAGCCCAAAAAAATACGATATGAAGTTTCTTATGTTGATTGGCAATTACATGGAATAGAAAAGGGGTGGTATGAAAATGAGCAGCAAGAATATGAGATAACTTATAGTTATGGTATAAAGCAGGGTATAGAAAAGCAGTGGTATAAGAATGGATTTCCAAAATATGAAGTTTCATGGTTAGGTCATATAAAGCATGGTTTAGAAAGAAAATGGTATGAGAATGGACAGATAGAATTCGAACTTTCATATAACAAGGGAGTTTTTCATGGAATAAATAAAAAGTGGTATGAAAATGGGAATCAAAAATCTGAACTTTCATATATAAATGGCAGATTTCATGGTTTGGTAAAAGAATGGTATCCAGATGGAGAAAGTAAACTGGAAGTTTTATTTATAGATGGAAGAAAACATGGTTTGGAAAAAGGAGTTATAAGAATGACAGCAAAAGGTTTTGAAAGATTTGAAATTTTAAATGATAATGGCCAAATACATGGTACAGCAAAATATTATGATAGAATGGATAATTTGGTAAAAGAAGAGACATATTTCAGGGGAGTGAAAATTCCAAAGGAGATATATTTTTATCCAGAAAAGATAAAAGCAGAACAAATAATTGCTGAGCCAAATGCTGAAGTAAGAAGAATAATGCTTGAATTAATGGGGTATGAGAAATTTCTAACTCAAATGCCACATTGTGTAGTGCATAAAAAGGGTGAATATTCATTAGTACGAATCAATAGATATAGAAGAGAAGAAGAAAATATTATGTTATTAAAGGCTAAATGTTCATCCAGTGGTGTGTGGTATACTTTGAGGGTTCCACCTGATATGAAAACTTGTAAAGAAGCACTTGCGTGGACATTTAATATTAGTCCTAAAGAATATGTTCTTGAAGAAGAAGCATAGATAATAAAAAAATAACAGTGGTATTTTAATGGCTTTTCCTGCTTGTGATATTAATAATACTTGTTCTAAAGTGAAAATATTCCTTGTTGATTCCAAATTTAACATTCTTATAGATGACCAGAAGGAAGAAGATATTTCAACTGATTTAGAAAAGCAGAAGAAAAAAGAAGAAAAGAAACAACAAAAATAAATAGGATAAGTGTTGTTAAATTCGTGTTATAAAAAAATGCTGCGATGAATATAACATTTTTTATAATCTTTCATATAGATTTCTATAAAAATCTATAGTATAATTTTTTAGTTGTCAGATAAAACACTAACATTTGTTAGTAATAAAATATAGAGGATAATTTATATGTTGAATGTAAGAAAAATAGAAGAAATTAAAGAAAAAATTATAAAAGCTATTTCACCGGAAAAAATTATTCTATTTGGTTCTTATGGAAGAGGTAAAGTAACAGAAGATAGCGATGTAGATTTAGTTGTAATATGGAATTCAAATTTAAATCCCCATAAGAGAAATATGAAAATAAGAAGGTTGTTTCCTCATAGAAATTTTTCGCTTGATGTTTTTGTTTTTACTCCAGAAGAGGAGAAAAAATATAAAAATATTATTGGTACAATTCTACATACTGCTTTTATAGAGGGAAAACTGATTTATGAACAATAATAAAGACATAATGAAAGAATATTCTCCGTCGGCATTAGGAACCTTTGGGAATTGTCCGAGACAGTATAGGTTTGCTTATATTGAAAAACCAGATATTGTTAAAAGAGCAAGCATAGAAGCATTTTTAGGAAGTCGTGTTCATGATGCTTTGGAAGAACTTTATAAAAATATTATAATGTCTAAAGTTTTATCTTTAGATGAATTGCTTGATTGTTATAGAGAAATTTGGGCAAAAGAATGGACTGACGATATTGTGATAAGGAAAATTAAATATACTAAAGAGGATTGTAAGAATGCAGGAGAAGAATGGTTAAAAAAATATTATAAACGATACTATCCATTTGATAAGGGAACTGTAGTATTCTTAGAAGAAAATCTATACGGGCATCTTGATATAGAAAAGAAATATAAAATCAAGGGATTACCTGACAGAGTAGTAAAAATTGAAAATGGATATTATGAAATTCATGATTATAAAACATCAAATAGGTTGCCGTCTATCACACAATTAATGGTAGACAGACAATTGGTTATGTATCAAATTGTTTTAATGAATAAGCTGGAAGATGTGAAAAAAGTAGATTTAATATGGCATTATTTGAGGTTTGATGAAGAAATGATAGTTTCTCACACATTAGAAAAACTTGAAGATATTAAATTGCAAATAATTGAGATTATAAAGAAAATTGAGTCTGAGGTTGATTTTAAAACAAACGAATCTGGTTTGTGCCCTTGGTGTGATTATGTTGAAATCTGTCCCGCAAAAACATTGCTTTGACTTAAAAAATTATCAACAACGCCGATAAATCGGCAACTACATCACTTATAATAACTAATCTGTTACAAGAAACAGCGTAAAATTCATTGCAAAAGCAGTAATTTTTGTGCTAAAATTAAAAAATTATGAAAATGGCTGATGTTAGTAAAAAGGATGTGACATATAGGGTTGCTATTGCTCAAGGTATTGTTTCAATGGGGAAGGGGACAATAAGGGCTATTAAAAATGGTGTTGTACCAAAAGGTGATGTTTTAACTACTGCAAAAATTGCGGGGATAATGGCAGCCAAGAAAACTCCTGAGTTGTTGCCTCTTTGTCATCCTATTCAAATAGAAAATGTTGATGTTGAGCTTGTGGTTAAATCTGATAGAATTGAAATAAAATCAAGTGTTAGTGCGAGTGCTAAAACTGGTGTTGAAATGGAAGCTTTAACATCTGTTTCAGTAGCTGCATTAACAATTTATGATATGTGTAAACCACTTGATAAAAATATTGTTCTTTCTGAAATAGTTTTACTGGAAAAACGTGGTGGAAAAAGCGGGACATATATTAGGAGATGAAAATACGTGTAGCTGTGTTGACAGTAAGTGACAGAAGTTCAAGAGGTGAACGGCAGGATGAAAGCGGGCCTGCAATAATTGAAGAAGTAAAAAAGTTTTTTGAAGAAATAGAACTTGTTAAATGTGAAATAGTTCCAGATGAGCAAGATATAATAAAAGAAAAAATTATTACTTATACAGATTCCTTAAAAACAGATTTGGTATTAACTACTGGTGGAACAGGTGTTGCTCTAAGAGATGTTACTCCTGAAGCAACTTTGTCTGTAATAGAGAAAGAGGTTCCTGGTTTTTCTGAAATAATGAGGCAGGAGAGTTTTAAGAAAACTCCTAATGCGCTTTTGTCGCGTGCAGTTAGTGGCACAAGAGGTAAAAGTTTGATAATAAATTTACCGGGTAGCCCAAAAGCAGTAAGGGAATGTTTAAGTATAATACATCCGGCAATTTTTCATGCAATTGAAATTTTAAAAGGAGTGGCGAAAGAATGACAGAAGAAACTAAAAAAACAGAAAATATAGAATTACCGACTAAAACAGGTGGAAGAGTTATTCCAGTTTATATAGAAGATGAAATGAAAAATTCCTATATTGACTATGCGATGAGTGTTATTGTTGGCAGAGCTTTACCTGATGCGAGAGATGGCTTAAAACCTGTTCATAGAAGAATTCTTTATGCAATGAATGAAATGGGGCTTAATTCAAATAAACCACATCGAAAATCTGCAAAAGTTGTTGGTGAAGTATTAGGTAATTATCATCCACATGGTGATGTTGCTGTGTATGATACTATGGTGCGATTGGCTCAGGATTTTTCCTGTAGATATCCTCTTGTAGATGGCCAGGGAAATTTTGGTTCTATAGATGGTGATCCTCCAGCTGCAATGCGTTATACAGAAGTCAGACTTTCTAAAATAGCCGAAGAATTGCTTGTTGATATAGATAAAGATACTGTTGATTTTGTTCCAAATTATGATGAATCCCGTTTTGAACCAAGTATTTTACCTGCAAAACTTCCAAATCTTTTGCTAAATGGATCTTCAGGTATAGCAGTTGGTATGGCAACAAATATCCCACCACATAGTTTATCTGAACTTATAGATGGAATAATTGCAATGATAGATAATCCTAATATTACTATAGAAGAGCTTATGACTAAAATAACGGGACCTGATTTTCCGGGTGGAGGTTATATACTTGGCAAGCAAGGTATAATTGATGCATATCGCACAGGTAGAGGGTCAATTGTAATGCAGGCAAAAGCGTATATAGAAACTACAAAAAAAGATAGAGAACGAATAATTGTAACTGAACTTCCATATCAGGTTAATAAAGCTACTTTGATTGAAACTATAGCAGGTATGGTTCGCGATAAAAAAATTGAAGGAATATCAGATATTAGAGATGAATCGGATAGAGAAGGAATGCGTATTGTAATAGAAGTAAAAAGAGATGAGAATGCAAATGTTTTATTGAATCAGCTTTTAAAAAGCACGTCAATGCGTTCGAATTTTGGTGTAATAATGCTTGCATTAGTAGATGGTCAGCCTCGTGTTTTGAATTTACGCAAAGTTTTGCATTGCTATATTGAGCATAGAAAAGATGTAATAATTAAGCGAACTAAATTTGAATTAGATAAAGCCCAAAGACGTGCGCATATTCTTGAAGGGTTGAAAATAGCTATAAAATTCTTAAATGAAATAATCAAACTAATTAGGTCTTCTAAAAATGTAGATGAAGCAAGACAATCATTAATTAAAAAATACAAATTAACAATTGAGCAGGCACAGGCAATATTAGATATGCGTTTGCAACAATTAACTGCTTTAGAACGTGATAAAATAGAGCAGGAATATCAGGAATTACTAAAAAGGATAGAACAGCTTAAAATGATTTTATCATCTCATGAGGCAATATTAAATCTGATTAAAGAGGAAATACTTGAAATAAAAAATAAATATGGTGATAAGAGAAGAACTGAAATAATTCAGAAGGCAGAAGAAATAAAGATTGAAGATTTGATAGCAGAGGAAGAAGTTGTAGTTACTTTATCACACAATGGTTATATAAAAAGAATACCTTCATCAGTATATAAACAGCAAAGACGTGGTGGCAAGGGTGTTATGGGTATGGAGACTCGGGATGAAGATTTTGTAGAAGATTTATTTATTACTACTACGCATAACCACATTTTGTTTTTTACAAATTTGGGTAAGGTTTATTGGCTTAAAGTTTATGAAATCCCAGAAGGTGGTCGCTATACAAAGGGCAAAGCAATAATCAATTTGCTTAAAGTGGAAAAAGACGAGGCTATAACTGTGGCAATAGCTGTAAAAGAATTTAAAGATGATGTATTCTTTTTAATGGCTACAAAATGTGGTGTAATAAAAAGAGTTGAACTTTCTGCATTTTCAAATCCAAGGTCTACAGGGCTTATTGCAATAAAGTTGCGTGAAAAAGATGAGCTCATAGCTGTAAAACTTACTTCAGGCAAAGAAGATGTAGTATTGGCTACTCGTAAAGGGAAGGCAATAAGATTTAATGCAGAAGAAATTCGTGAAATAGGCAGAACAGGAGTTGGTGTGAGAGGTATTAGATTAGGTAAAGATGACTATACTGTTGGTATGGAGATTGTAAAAGAGAATGCAACTCTTTTGACTGTTACAGAAAATGGTTATGGTAA
>JBBTED010000164.1:0-6366 GCA_038042445.1 Candidatus Firestoneibacteriota bacterium | reverse complement strand
CTTCTTCAAATGCAGTTTGAACATGAACTTGCACAATTGCTCCCTGACTCATATTCTCCATAATTGCTAATTTAGTATGTTCTGTTGTTCTTTGCGCATAATCATAATCTACATTTTTTGAAACAAACTGTGTATTTAAAATAGGTTTCTTACTTTCTGCTTTAAGCATTAAGTTGCAAAGCCCTATTTCTCTTAATGAAATATTATTATCATAATAACCCCATTGACCCTCCATAGCTATTACATCAACATATTTACTTAATGTTTTTATATTAGAATCTTTCATACCCTCATATAATGTATAAGTTGCTCCTGTTATAATAGTATTTGGAGATACTTCATCTACAACCTTTCGTATTTTTTTATAGAAATCTGCAATTGTTTCCTGATGAAATTGTTTAAATTGCCTGTTTGCTTTTTCCATTGGAATTTCTCTTTTATATTTGCCTTTAAATTTTTCCTTACAATAGGAACAATAACAAAATTCTGGTGGGAAATACATACCTTCTACATATATACCATCTACTTTGTATTTTGAAATAACTTCTTTTATATATTCGGGATAATAATCTCCAAAAGGTGAATTCGGACAAAGATTCGAAAAGTTATACCACGTGTTTAATTTACCTTCTTTGTTCAACTGACACCAATGTGGATATTTATTGCTAATATAGGTTTGCGCATGTGCTCCATAGAAAGCTGCTATAAATTTCAAACCTCGTTTGTGTGCTTCTTTTTCTATCATTCCTATTAAATCATAATTTCCTATATGTTTATCTTTAGGTGCTGATTTACCATCATAAAGAATATATCCACCATTATCTGTTAGATACGCAATTGTATTTGCATTAACTTTTTCTACCCTATCAAACATTTCACTTATATATTTTGGAACATCCAAATCTATTTTAGGATTCAACCATTCTAAATGAATTCTTGCTGATTTATACCACTTGATTTTCATTCTTTTTCTTTCCCTCAATTCATGCTAAAATTACTGTTGTTCCTGATTTTTCAATTTTTTCTTTTGCTTCCAAAGAAAGATTCTTATCGATTATTAAATATCTAAGTGATGAAATCGGAGATACATAAGCAAATAATTCTTGCCCAAATTTAGATAAATCTGTAAGGCCAATACTCTCCTTGCTATTTTCAATTATTAATCTTTTTAAATTTGCTATTGAGACATCACTTGCTGTCATTGCATCTGTAGTAAAACTACTTATTCCAAGAAATGCCTTATCCACTTTTAATTCTTTTAAAGTTCTTTCGGCAATTATTCCATAAAGTTCTCTTGCTTCGTTTCTCCACTTTCCACCAATTACATATACATCTATTCCAGAATGATTAGATAATTCATTTACAACATCTATTGAATTTGTAAGAACAGTTAATTTTTTAAATGGTAAAATTTTTGCTAAATGTAAAACTGTTGTGCTTGCCTCAAGAAAAATAGTATCATTCTCATTTATAAGCTCAACTGCTTTTACTGCAATGGCTTTCTTGTCTTCTATAAATTCTTCTTTGTGAATTAAATGAACAGGTTCATAAGTAACTGAATATGAAGAAGACACAGCTCCTCCAAATGTTCTCTTGAGCAAATTTTTTTTATGAAGAATTTTCAAATCTTTTCGTATAGTAGAACCATCTACATAAAGTTCTTCTGCCAATTCTTTTACTGTGCGGCTTCTTTTTGTATTTACAATATCAAGAATTCCAGATCTTCTCTCCTCATTCATTAGAGGCCTTTTTCCTAATTTGGCACGTATTATCTTATTTTTACTCATCTTAGTATAATTATGGCACACTTTAACGAATTTGTCAAGTTAAATCCAGGCAATTTTGTAATTAATCAGTTATTGATGAATTTGGTAGGAAATACCACAAGCTAAAGAGCCTATGCCAAAAGTGATCTTTTGTCATCCTGAACTCGTTTCAGGATCTCAAAGATGCTGAAATAAATTCAGCATGACAAGAATTGGGTTTTGGCACCCGACTAGGCGAGCGACTACCACACTTTGGGGCAAAATTCGGGAGACACTGAATATATTAGAATTCTCCTGTGATTGCAATTATTGATGGAACTGCGTCTTTTTTGGAAGAAATTATATCTATTGATTTTATCTTTATATCTGGCTTTGGATTCTTCCAGCGGTAACAATATAATCCTACACTTTTTGCAACAAGATTACTTGTTTCATAAGCTATTTTTGCATTCGGAATTTCTTTCGGATTCCACCAACCAGAAACTTCTATATCATTATCTATAGATATTTCTACAATATCTCCATTTTCATAATGCACTACATAAGTAAATAATGTTCCTGATGCTCCCCAGCCTATAGTATGTAGAAAATAAAAGTTGTTTGCTTTTCTGTTTACATTTATGTCTGTTACTTTATCAGGAAAATATAATCTGCTGGGACCACCAGCTAATATTATCACTGATTTGCCATTATTCTTATCAGGATTTATAATCTCAAAAGGAACTTGGGCCAAAATTTGTCTGCCAATTGCCATATTTCGCAAATCATTTGCTCCATGGTCAAACCAACCTCCTTGTTTATCTCCGTCTATTTCATCTTTAAATCCCATATTTACATATTTTGCTATATCCACAAAAAAACAGTTCTCTGCTTTTACTCCTTCATATTTCCTTGCCTGAACACTTTTTATATCAATTTCAATCTGTCTTTTATTACTTTCTTCAAGTTCTCCTAACTCCGCCTTAACAAGTTTATCAAATCTACTCTTTAACTCATTCATTGCTACTTCCTTATACCCTTTTGGCTCTTCTAATTGTACCAGCAATACCACTCTAACCTGCGATGGTAAAAATACTGACATACCTTTTGCTACATCTTCTTTTGTCCACTCCTTTTTTTCACTACTACAAACATATACTTCCTCTTTTATCGGATCGCAAATATAAAATGATTTACCATGAGTTTGATACAACTTAAGTAATGCAAATTTTGATTTATTATCCTCCCAGTTTACTAAATACAATAATTTCGTATCTCCTCTGTCAATTAACTGGAATTCTACATTTGAAACTGATTTATTATTCTCATCAACTATTTCTCCATATTTTCGGACATCTTTCAAAACATATGGCAAGATTGCTGATATGCCACTGATTTCTAAATCCACTGACATATAATATACCTTACCCTTACCTATTTCATTCTCCAAAAGAAAATTCTTGCCTTTTTTTGTTCTTAATAACACTTCTGCTGCTGTTGGTGCAATCTCATAATTAATTTTTATTGGAATTTCTACAGATTCTTTAGCAGAGCTTCGCTCTGCAGCTACAATAACTTTATCATCTTCTGAATTTATTTTTTCTTTTTTAAATCCAAGCAATTCATTATAATTTATTAGCTTGCCATATTCATCACTGTCAAATGCACCTGCACTGCAAAAAATTATTCCACCTTTTTGGACATATTTCTTCAACACATCCATAGTATCCAAATATGAATTATCTATAAATGGTATTACTATTGCCTGGTATTTGTCCAAATCTACCTTGCTTAAATCCTCTTCATAAAGAACTTCTATTGGATAATGTGAAAACATAAGCGATGTATAATAATCCGTAATTATTTTTCCTGTATTCATTTGTATTGCAGCAGACATCCGTAAAGTAGGATACGAAAAAAACAGAGCAACAGTTCCTTTTATACGTGGAAATGGTAAAACTATTGGACCTAATTTTTCCATCTCTTTTTCAAAATCCTTTAGCCCTTTGTGTGATTCTGGCGGATATGCATAAGGATTAAGCAATGAATACGCTTTATATCCTCCATATAAAACATTCTTCTTTGCCTCTTCAAAAGTCTTCCACTCATACGAACGTTTATCCCAATTATAAAAATAGGATGCTGAACTTCCATGCACAACTTCATTCCAGAGTGATGTTGTAAAATCCTCTCTTTTTGTTGGAATACGTAATTTACCATCATATCTTGCACAATACATTTCATTATTTATTACTGGTTTTCCTTTTGCTAATGCTGTTGCCATATCAAGATATAACATCGCTTTAAATTGTCCTTGATTTAATACTAATTCTCCTTCACTTGAGTCCTTTTTGGGTTCAAAATGCCCGAATTGAACTCCACCTTCAACACATATCACATCAAGTAAATCAGCAATTTTTCTATAATCTAATGTTGCACCTCTATCAGTAATAAAATTATACATTGATGGCTGTTCTGTAAAATATACATTCTGCCTCTTATCTATATCTCTTATTGTACTTATCCCTGTTTTCAATATTTCTACATATCTATCTCCCATAAATTTTGCCCAATCAACCCATAATCCAGGATATTTTACAAATTTTTCTACTTTTGAGGCATCTTCAAAAGAAGAAAAATTTGTATTCCATATCTCATTTGCCTTATCTATTGTTTTGTATCTTACTTCCATTAACTTTGCAAAGTTCTCTCTATTATATGGACAACTACAGTTATATTGAGATTCATTAAAAAGTTCGTGAATAAATGGATTTCCTCCATTATTAAGTGTAATAGATGTACCACTTCTCCAGTATGTTTTATAAATTTCCATCCCTTTAGGATGTTCTGGGCAAAGTGGAATAAAATCATGCCAACTACTATTTTGCTGCAAAATATCTGATGAAATTTTTCCTTCTTCTATCATAACTTTTATAACTTTTTCTGGAGTACCAGGATGCCACGGTATCCATGCAAAATCTAAAACAAATGGCATTCCGTTTAAACCCTTGAGAAAATTTGGGTAAAAAAGAATGCCGTCAAGTATATTTGGGGTTAATCCAGGTAAATCATATTGCAATGCTACAGGTACTGGTGATGCTCCAGAAAGCTGCAAGGAACTAAACCCAATTTCTTTTGCTGTTATATCTGTTAAAAGTTCATTATCATACTTAGCATCTCCATAACCTTCTCTTTTTGTAACAGCACCTCTAAAATCCGCATTGCTATTAATATGAAATGGGCCTATAAAAAAATGTGGGACACCTCTTATATAAAATGTTCCATTTTTTATCTCTGGCCTTATAAAATTGTCCTTAGTATAAACTACTTCTTTCCCAATTATATCATCTATTTGTTTTTTTAATGTTGCATCTAACTGCATAGTTGGTTCAGGCAATACTTTATCTGAAACAAGGACAATTTCATCAAGTTCAACTTGATTTGTAGTTGGTTTTTCTGTAAATTGAAAAGTTATTTTATTAAAGTTATTTAATTGTTTGCCTTTTGTTAAAATATTAAGTGGAATTTTCACTTTACTCCAACCGTTATCTAAAGGAACAAGATATTTCTGTATGGGAACAAGGGCCATAAGCACATCTTTATTTGATAACCCCACCTGTAATTTTTGCTCTGGTTTCAGGACAAACTCCAACCAACCATTACTATCACAAAATTGTGACATATCAGGTATTCTGTTTTTAGTGTCTACACTAAGGTAAAAACCGCAAAAAGCAGGTGCTGTATCGGGCAATTTAACTCTTATTCCTTTTTCACCGGAATATGAAGATAAATCACTCTCTTCAACAATTGGACCACCAAATCCAACTCTTTTCCAATTAACTCGCAAAAAATCATCGAAAATAATAAAACGACTGCCCGAGATTGCTTCGTTTTTTGCCGATGAATCGGCAACTACACCTTCTTTTCGTCCATCAATTTTGGCATCATCTAAAATTGTTAGTTTCAAATCATCAAAATATGCATCTCCAGTTGAACCAAATCCAGTTGCACAATACACAACTACTCTGAATAATACAGTATCTTCAGGAATTCTCGTAACAACAGAATATTGTGTCCAATCATCTTCACCTTCAGTTTCTGGACCTGAAGTTTTAACTGTCCATTTACTATTACTTTGCATTATTACAACTGCAATATGTACGCATTTTGCAGGTTTACTAAAAACTTGTTTTATCCATCCAGTAAGACAAACAGTTTTACCCAGGTATGGTTTTAATCCACCACCTGACAATTGCCAAAAAATTGCGTCATTTTTTGCTCCTGTGTCTGTATCTTTAATATGCAATGAACTCTCTCCTTCTTTCTTAATTTTTGTATCTCTTTCTATTACCTCAAAAAGTGTTTTTTGATTTATCTCCCACCCTTTTGTCGGTAAATTTTTATCA
This sequence comes from Candidatus Firestoneibacteriota bacterium, assembly GCA_038042445.1. Classification (GTDB taxonomy): domain Bacteria; phylum Oederibacteriota; class D2-FULL-39-29; order JBBTED01; family JBBTED01; genus JBBTED01. Next base: position 215 of record JBBTED010000164.1, on the reverse strand, counting down.
TAATCCCACTGTTCTGCCTCAAACCCTCCATTTGGTATTTTAATTTCATTTTCCTGTGCATAAACAATACCCAATACCAACAAAACAAATAATACAACAACACTCACAACTTTTATTTTATTACCCATACTTCATCTCCCCTTTTTTTATGAGGGTGCTAAAAAAAACAAACCCTCTTTTTCGTTCTCGTTATTCTATAATTGCAATTGGGTCTG
>JBBTED010000163.1:0-51808 GCA_038042445.1 Candidatus Firestoneibacteriota bacterium | reverse complement strand
AGTTTATGTATTATTCCTTCGTCGCCTTCTTTACGTACTCGTTTTACTATCCTCCTTATCTGCCTTTCACTGATTTTTAGCTTTTCTGCTGCTTCCCTTTGCTTTATTTGTTTATCAAATACTTGATGTAGGACATGCAACCGTAATAATTCCTTCTGGCTCATTCTGATTATTCCTTTCTCTGTCATAATACCTCCTTATTCAGTACTATACCAGATTAGGACATTTCTACTTTGCCATTTTAGGACATTATCACTTTGGCGTTACACAGGTATCATATGTGAAAATTTCCACATGTTTTCAAAATCCCCCTCTTTCCCCCTTTGTCAAAGGGGGATTTATTTATCTTGCAAGAACTTTTTTTTATCCTTATAATGTAAAATAATGAGTGATATATATGCCCAATTAGTTGATAAAATTAAAAAACGTAATGCAACTATTGGTATATTTGGTTTAGGATATGTTGGACTATCTTTAGCAATTGCAGCAACTAAAGCTGGCTATAAAGTTATTGGTATTGACATAAACTATGAACGTATAAAAAAAATAAAAAATGGAAAAAGCTATATATCTGACATCAAAGATAGCACTATTTTACAAGCATTAAATAAAAAACTATTAATTCCAACTTCAAATTTTGATGAGTTGCACAATATTGATATAATTTGTATATGTGTTCCTACACCTGTAAATGTGCATCATGAGCCAGCAATATCGGACATCATCAATTCCACAAAAAATATTGCAAAATATTTACATTCAGGTCAATTAATAATTCTTGAAAGCACTACTTATCCAGGCACAACGCGACAAGTGATACTGCCAATTTTGAATAAATCCCCCCTACCCCCCTTACTAAAGGGGGCAAGACGCCCATCTATTGGGAAAGATTATTTTCTGGCGTTTTCACCTGAACGAATTAATCCAGGTGATAAAGCATTTAATACTAAAAATACTCCTAAGATTGTTGGAGGTATTACTCAAAAATGCACTAATCTTGCACATTTTTTCTATAGCCAATTTATTGACAAAGTGATAAAAGTATCCTCACCAGAAATTGCTGAAGCCGAAAAACTGTTTGAAAACATATTTAGAAATGTAAATATCGCTTTGGCAAATGAAATGGCAATGCTTTGCAAAAAATTGGATATAGACATCTGGGAAGTTATTTCTGCTGCTGCAACTAAACCTTATGGGTTTATGCCATTTTATCCCGGTATAGGAATAGGAGGACACTGTATTCCTTTAGACCCATTATATTTAATATGGAAAGCAAAAAAAAGTGGGTTCAATTCAAAATTTATAAAATTAGCAGTAAAAATAAATCAGGAAATGCCTAATTATGTTGTGCGAATATTAAAAAAAGAATTAATTTCTCGCAATGTCCAGTTTAAAAGTGCAAGAATATTAGTATTAGGGCTTGCATACAAAAAAAATGTTAATGATTATCGTGAATCCCCTTCACTTAAAATCTTCAGTGCTTTATTAGATAAAAATATTCCTGTTGATTTTAATGACCCATATATTCCAAAAGTAAAAATTAAAAATAAAATTTTTAATTCCACAAAACTTAATTATAAAAATCTATATAAATACGATGCAATACTTATTGCCACAGACCACACCCGTTATAATTACAACTATTTAGTAAAAAACAGCAAACTTGTATTTGATACACGAAATGCCACAAAAAACATAATTAGCAACAAAATTATTAAAGTTATATAAATATCTATGGAACGGTTTAATACAATTATTGTAATTTTTATATTGTTTCTTGTTATCATTGCAAGCTTCATTATTACTGAAACAACATCCCAACTTCCTCTTATCATTTTTCTCGCATCTATTGTACTTATAATTACTTTTTTAAATACTGATGTAGCTTTAATTATTTTAATTTTTTCTATGCTTCTATCTCCAGAATTAAAAGCTGGAGCAATAACATCCAGAGAAGTAGCACTAAGAATAGATGATATCTTCCTCCTTGTAATTTCATTTGGCTGGTTTGCTAAAATGGCAGTATTTAAAAAACTTGGATTACTTAAACACACCCCACTTAATTTTCCTATTCTTGTGTATATTTTTATATGTATAGTAAGTACCTGTATTGGACTCATAGCAGGCGAAGGGAAAATAATCCAGAGTATTTTTTATAATCTAAAATATATAGAATATTTTTTGCTTTTCTTTATAGTCGTCAATAATATCCACGATATAAACCAGATTAAACTATTTATCCGTTGCTTATTACTAACCTGCTTGGTAGTAGCTATATATGCATGGTGGGAACATCTTCATTTCGGAAGTTTTAGAAGAGTAAGCGCGCCTTTTGAAGGTAAAGAAGGTGAAGCAAATACATTAGCAGGATATTTACTTCTAATGATGGCAATAATTACTGCACTTGCAATTTATTCTAAATCATTAATACAACGAGTTGTACTTTCAGGACTCCTGTCTTTTATAATACTACCTTTCATCTTCACTTTTTCACGAGGAGCATGGATAGGTTTTTATCCAATGTATATATCTATGGTGGCTTTGACTAAAAAAGCAAAATATATGCTCTTAGGAATATTAATAATAAGTATATTATTAATTCCTTCTCTCATTCCCAAAGAAGCTAAATATCGTGTAAAATCCACATTTACATATGTACGAACCTATGCTATATTTGGAAAAGAATTACAACTTGACGAAGCTATCATAGCCAGACTTGATGCAGTAAGAGGTTCCCTTGAAAAATGGTATAAACGTCCTTTATTAGGATATGGTGTCCCTGGATTTGGTGCAGTAGGAGATAATCAATACATTAGAGTATTAAGAGAAACAGGTATTATAGGCTTTATAGTATGGAGTTGGCTAATAATTATGCTATATAAATCAGCATGGAAGACATTTAAAATTTGCAAAGGTTATAATTTTGCACAGGGATTAAGTTTAGGTTTTATTGCCGGTTTAACAGGACTCTTAATACAGTCATTATCCTGTGAAACTTTTATTCTCATACGAATTATGGAACCTTTCTGGTTTTTAGCCGCAATTGTTGTGGTATTACCGGAAATATATCCAAAATTGACACAAGAAACACAATAATAAATTATGCCGCGATTTTTAAGCAGATTTATAAAAAATTTATTGAATTGGTTTAGCATTCTTAATATATGTAGAATTATTTGCAATAAAAAAGAATTGGTTCCTATTTTAATATACCATAGAATTGGAGAAGATTTTAATACAAAAACAGACAAATCATCATTTTACCTGAAAAAATTACTGGTATCAAAAAAAAGATTTGAAAAACAAATAAAATATTTAACCGGGAAATACAACGTCATCAGTTTAACAGAATATCTTAATAAAAAGCTGCGTGGTGAAAATTTATCAGGATATGCTGTTGTTACTTTTGATGATGGCTTTAAAGATTTTTTAACAATAGGTTTAGAGATATTAAATAAATACAATTGCCCGGCAACTGTATTTATTATAGGCGATGCTACAGAAACAATTTACTGGAAACATAAATTATATTCAATTTTAGATTGTGCAGAGATAAAATTTATAAATTTTAAAGTAACACCAGAGTTAAACATTGATATTTCATTAGTTAATGCTCAAAAAAAACAACAAACATTAAATGCTTTGTTGGAAATCATAGAACAATATCCTGATACTCAAAAAGAAAATATAATTGAGAGGATTAAAAAGGTATTAAATGTATCCAAAGAAATTAAACCTGACGAGCTTTATTTAACTAAAAATGACCTTGCTATCCTTTACAAAGAAAATATTATAAACATAGGAGCACATTCAATGTCCCACAATAATTTGACTAATTTGAACACGTCTAACATAACAAAAGAAATAAATGACTCTGTAGATGTTATTAAAAAACTAACCAAAAATGATATGCTATTATATTCCAGCCCTTTTGGAGGATACAATGAAAAAATCATTGAGATTTTAAAAGAGAAAAATTTTGTATGTAATTTAACTGGAGATTTCGGATTAAATAAAAAAGATGAGGATAATTATAGATTAAAACGGATATTTATAACTGAAGAAAGTTTATCGGAATTTGTTTACAAAGTGTCCGGATTTGAAATGTTTTATCGGAATTTATTTTATTGATGCTTACAGTAACAGATTAATATGTCACCCTGAACTTGTTTCAGGGTCTAATGAGATGCCGAAACAAGTTCGGCATGACAAATTATCATATATATGAATGAAGAATTAAAAGATCAAATGGCAAAAGGTTTAAAATGGTCTGGGATTTCTCAGATTTCCAGATACATTTTGCAATTCATTTTCAGTATATTTTTAGCACGAAAATTATTCCCTGAAGATTTTGGAATCATCAGTATTGTTCTAACATTTGTTAATTTAATTGGAATATTCAACGACTTAGGCTTGCGATTTGCCATAGTTCAAAAAAAAGAACTTAAAGATTCACACCTTACAAGTTCTTTCTGGATCTGTATTTTAATAAGTGCAGTTTTCTTTGTTATTATAATTTTCAGCGCACCTTTAATTGCTCTGTTCTTTCACAAAGAAATGATAACACCTATAATAAGAATATTTGCAATTAAAATCATAGTTGACTCATTTAGTATAGTGCCAGACACATTATTAAGAAGAAATATGGCTTTCAAAAAATTAGCCTTTATTGACTTGGGTGAAACTATCGCTTATGGAATTACTGCTATTATTTTAGTGTTAAATGGATTTGGCATATTCAGTATTGCATGGGGATATGCAATAAGCAGCTTTGTAAAAGCAATTTTGTTATGGAAAAACCATCCAATTCCTATTAAAATACAGTTTGACATTACCAGTTTTAGAGAACTTTTTATGTTTAGCAAAAGTGTAATGGGATTTAAAATTGTAAGTTATTTTATTTCCAATATAGACTACTTAATAGTTGGAAAATTTTTAGGAATGACCCCTTTAGGATATTACACATTAGCTTTTAATATGGCAAATTTCCCACGTGAGAAGCTTTCATCTATTGTAAGTAATGTTACCTTCCCTGCTTTTTCAAAAATACAGGATGATTATGAAGTTTTACGTCAAGGCTACTTAAAAACTATTACTTACATATCTATAGTAACCTTTCCTTTACTTGCAGGTTTATTAGTTTTAGCCAGTCTTTTTATTACTACTGTATACACACAAAAATGGAATGAAATGATTTTACCTTTACAAATTTTATGTATAGGCGGAATGTTCTCTTCAATAACTACTTTTATAGGAGTGATATTTTGGTCTACAGGACATTCTGATTATTCTTTTAAATTCTCACTCATTGCATTAGTTGGTATTTTTTTGATTCTACTTTATGCTGCCCAATATGGTATAATAGGGATAGCAATTGGAGTATCAATATATTCTATATTAATAAATATTGTGGGTGAAAAAATGGTGGAATCCATAATTAAATCTAAATTTTTAGATTATTTACGCGCATTATTACCAGCAACAATTAGTTCTGCGATTATGGTTCTTGGTTTAATTATCTTCTTAAAATTAGTTGGTTTCGTTTTCCTATTGCCCCCTTCTATATTACTTGTTAGCTCAATTTTATGTGGAACATTAATTTATTTCTTTTCTTTATATCTAATAAACAGTAATATATTTAAAAGTTTAATAGCAATTTCACGTAGAATGATTTAATTATGCTGTATCTTTAAAACACACAGCATAAGGGAAAAAATTATGGCACAAAAAAATATACAGACAAGCAGCTGGATGATTTCGTTGGCTAAAAAAATAGATAAAGCTACATTTTATATATTAGGCGATATCTTTCGCAAAATTACAAATATTAATTCAAAAAAATACTGGGATAAATATTTTTCGAAATATGAAAGCTTTTATCGAGATCTTCCGTATAGATTCCTTCTAGATATAAATGTTTTTCCTAAAAACACAACTTTTTCACTTCTGGATATTGGTTGCGCTATGGGCGATGGATGTAAATTAATCAAAGCAAATTTTTCAGAAGCTAAAATCAATGGTGCAGATTTGAGTTCTGTTGCAATTGAAAAAGCAAGGAAAAATTCTGCCGGAATTAATTTTTATATTTTGGATTTAAAAAAAGATTTGCTTCCTCAAAAATATGATTTTATTGTGTTGAGCCATATATTAGAACATTTCAATGACCCATTCCCAATAGTTGACAAATGTCTTAAATTTACAAATAAAGCATTGGTAATTATTACACCATATATAGAAAAATTTGACAATCCCAGACTTTACGCAAAGAGTGAACACAGATATCTTTTTAATGAACATACATTTTTACAATACAAATGCACTATTTTAAAAATAACAGATTATATAGAAAATCTGGGATATAAGTATATAATCTACAAAATGGAGCCATAACTATGCGTCAATTTATTAAGGAATTTGCAAAAATATGTGCTGAAACATTGCCAACTATAGAACCTATTTATGAATTTGGTTCGTTTCGTCCACAAGGTCAAGAGATTCTTGCAGATATGAGATCATTTTTTCCAAACAAAAAATATATTGGAACTGATATGCGAGAAGGTTTAGGAGTAGATGTAATTTTGAACCTACACAACATTGATCTCCCATCAGAATCAGTAGGAACTACGCTTATCCTTGAAACACTTGAACATGTAGAATTTCCAGGAAAAGCAGTAGAAGAAGCTTATAGAATTCTCAAACCAAATGGAATTTTAATTATTAGTTCTGCTATGAACTATCCAATACACAACCACCCTTCGGACTATTGGAGATTTACTCCTGAAGCATTTAAAAGTTTATTACGAATGTTTTCATTTTCCATTGTAGAATCTTTAGGTGAAAATGATTTTCCGCATAGTGTTGTAGGTGTTGGTTTCAAAAATTCGATTTCAGAAAATACTAAAAATGAATTCCTAAAAAAGATTTCTGTTTGGAAAACATATTGGGATAACCCACCAAAAAGTCGATGGAAAAAATCAGCAAAATTATTTATTCCACCAATAGTTTTAGATATTTACCATAAATTTGTAAAAATTAAATACTAAGTGAAAATCTCTATCTTAACAGAAAACTTGAACAGCAATTCTCTTGGACGGGCATATATATTAGGAGAAATACTTAAAGAAAAATATACAATAGAAATAATTGGTCCTAAATTTGATAAATCTATCTGGTTTCCACTTATTACAGAAGAAACTAATTTTAAAAGTATCTCAGGCAAACACAGCATATTGTATTATAAAATAATATCTGCTATGTTAAAAGAAACCACAGGAAATATTATTTATATCTGCAAACCTTTTTTTGTAAATCTCATTCCTGGATTAATTCAAAAATTTTTCTTCAAAAAACCATTAATTTTAGATATAGATGATTGGGAGCTAGGGCTTTCAAAAGAATCTTATATTAAACTCTCTTTATTGAAAAAGATTAAAAATTTTCTTTCGTCAATTAAAGCATATTATTCTTATTGGAATATATTTTTTGTTGAAAAATTAATTCCATTAGCAGATGAAATTACAGTTTCAAATTCTTTTTTACAAAAAAAATTTGGTGGAACAATTATACCTCATATAAAAAACACAGAGATATTTAATCCCGAACATTTTGATAGAAACAACTTAAGAAAAAAAATTGGAATAAAAGATGAGAAAGTTATTGGATTTATAGGCACTCCAAGAGAACACAAAGGAATTGAGAATTTGATTAACGCTATAAGTATAATTACGAATAAAAATTTATTATTACTGCTTGTAGGATTAGATAATAGTAAATACAATAAACAATTGCGTACAATGATTGAAGAAAAATTACGGCATCATAAATTTAAAATCTTTAGTGAACAACCAATAGCAAAACTCCCAGAATTTTTAGCAATAAGTGACATAATTGTAATTCCACAAAAATACAATTGGGCAACTAAAGGACAAGTTCCAGCAAAACTCTTTGATGCAATGGCTATGGCAAAACCAATAATAGCTACAGATGTTGGAGATATGCCACAAATCTTAGAAAATTGTGGTATAATAGTAAAAGCTGATGATATTAGCGCATTAGCTAAAAAAATAATATTCCTATCAGAAAATAGTGAATTTGCAGATAGTTTAGGCAAAAAAGCAAGAGAAAAATGTATTGAAAAATATAGTTTCACTGCAATAAAAAAAACATTATTTAATATATTTGATAAATATGAGATGCCGAAACAAGTTCGGCATGACAATTTAGAGAAGCAGATGAAAAACTTCCTTAAAAACATACTTAAAAAATTTATCCCTTCACAAGCATTATGGTTGCCAAGGTATTACACTTTATTCAAAAAAATCAAGTTTGACAAAAACGATATAGTTCTTGATGCAGGCTGTGGAGAAGGACTTATTTTATTAAAACTTCTCAAAAAATGTTCGAAAATAACAGGTATTGATTTGAATGACAAAAAAATTGATGGGATATATAAAAAAATAAAAACCAAAGACAAGGATAAATTTAATTTTGTTCCTGCAGATATGACACATTTACCTTTTTCGGACAATTTTTTTGACAAGATTATATCATTAGATGCCATAGATGAAATTGAAAATGATATTGCAGTTTTTAATGAATTTTCCAGAGTTCTCAAACCAAATGGGAAAATTATAATTTCAATACCACACAATTTATCTCCCAGTGCCAAATTATTCAATGTTCAAAAATTATTAAGAAAATTCCTTCCAAAATTTCTTTACACAAGAGATTTTCCTGATAAAAAAGCATGGTTCGAAATTACCGAAGAATATATTATGAAAAAGCTTGGCTATCGCAGATTATACACAGTAGAATATTTAAAAAAAACCATCCCCCCCACTTTAAAAATCGTCCACTATGAATACACCTTAAAAACATTCAGCGCCATAGCAGCAGATATTGTATATGGAATAAGAGGATTATACATTTTAAGACCCCTTCTTTTTTTTATAGCTGTCCGATTAGATTATTATTTGAGCAAAGATGATATAGGCTATGTTTTATTTGTAGAATTGACTAAGACAAAATGAAAAAAACAGCATTTATGGATACACTGTAAATACTCAGTAAAATACGTGTCATTCCTGCGAAAGCAGGAATCCAGAAAACAACAAGACACTGGATTCCCGCTTACTACATGCGGGAATGACAAAGAAATAAAACGTATTTACAATATTACTTTGGTTACCGGTGTTCAGTGAGAATTTACCATACACTTATGTATATTAAAACTATTGCAAATGACATATATGAAATATGTTATGATGTGGAGAAAAATATTGTTGGACATTCTGAAATTGACGCTACCCTCTGGGCTAAAGCCAATTCAATAAGACATTCCCATACAATCCATATGATATTAGAATATATTAAGAATAATAACAAAAAAGAATTAAAAATTCTTAATGCGTCGGGACTATCTTGTGGCCATCAGGATTTTTCAATAGTTAATTTTTTGCGTAAAAACATACAACCCAAAATAGAATGGAAAGCTTATGAAAATCCTAATAGTAAATATCTCAGTATTGATTTATTTAAAAAATATTTAAAGGGTTTAGGGATAACAATAGAATTATCTGATTTTTCAAAAACAGCAAATCTCTATGGTGAGAAAGATGGAATATACGATATTGTAATTTTTACTGAGATTGCAGAACATTTAGATCATTCAACATTACTTAATTTACTTATTAGTATAAGAAAAAAAATGAGGGAAGATGCCATATTAATCATCACAACACCTAATTTGCTAAGTTTACCAAACAGGATAAAATTTTTCTTAGGTCATATTGATAGTTTTTATTGGGGTCATGGGACACAAAATCTTGAAAAAGGATTATATGGACATATTGTTAATTATGATATTAACAGATTGATAAAATTACTGAATGATATCGGCTATCATACAGATAAAGCATATACATTTACATTTGGATACAGCCCAACAACAGAAAAAAATCTAATCAAACATTTGATTTTAAAAATTATAGACTTTATAGCCTTATTTTTTAAAAACTCGCGATGTTCAATATTCATTGCTGCTTCGAAAACACATCCTCAAAAAATTCCTTTTCAAACATGACTTTAATTTCATATAATAAATTATGAAAATATTGAGTGTTTCACATATGAATATCTGGCCTAGTGGAGAAAACATGGGAATACCTTCTATTTTCAATTCCCAAAAATATTTTGTAGAAAAAGGTCATACTGTCCATTTTATTTGCCCTGCAAATGCTAAAGAACAGGGATATGAAAATTATTATGGAATCAATATATATAGATTCAAATTCCCTTTAAATTTTCATATTCTACCATCATTACTCTCACGTTTAACTCTGCATAAATTCTTAACTAGATTAATAAGCTCATTTATTTTTAACCTTGACTGGCTGATGTTTGAAATTTGCAGCTTAGTATGGGCAATTAAAATTGCCTACAGATTTAAACCGGATATTATATATGCACACGGATTGTCTCCAGTTTTTCCTGCATGGATAGTAAGTAAAATATTTCGCACTAAATTTATAATACGAGTATATGGGACAAGAGAGTTATACTGGGCATATAAAAATACACTGTCCAGAATGAAAGAATTTCGTGATTATTGGGCACTCAAAATACCTGCTAGTTATTTAATAATTACAAAAGATGCAACAAGAGCTGATTTACTTGCAAAAACACTTGGTGTCCCTGATTACAAAATAAAATCATATAGGAATGGTGTTGAATTTGATATGTATAATCCAGACCCTGAAATAAAAAAAAGGATTTGCGAACAATTAGGAATAAATCCTAAATTAAAAATTATTATTTCCACTGCAAGAATAATACCTTTCTATGATGTTGGCAAATTAGTATATGCACTCCCCCAATTGTTCAAAGAAAATTCTGAAAGTGTATGCATAATCGCAGGAGATGGACCAGAAAAGAAATCATTAGAAGAATTTGTGCAGAAACACAACATTCAATCTCGTGTTTTTTGGACAGGAAAAGTAGACAGAACATATATAAAAGATTTATTAAACACAGCAGATATATATGTTTCCACGAGTGACTATAGTAATTGCAACAATAATACGTGGGAAGCAATGGTTACAGGAAAATGTATTGTTACTATAGAAGATGAATTAACCAAAGAAATAATTGTTTCAGGAAAAGATGGAATTCTCATTCAAAAAGACAAACTTCATACATTACCGCAAGTTTTAAAAGAATTATTAGAAAATGCTTCATATAGACAGCAATTGGCAAATGCTATGTTAATTAAATCAAAAGAAGTTCTGGAAACATGGCCTCAACGTATGGAAAAAGAACTAAAACTATTGGAAGAATTGGTAAAAAATGGTAGTCGCAAGCTTTAGCTTGCGAAAAAAAACCGCAGGCTAAAGCCTGCGACTACCTTTATTATATGGTTCAAAAAATGAAGTATAAAAAAGTGCTTTTAATAACACCTACATACTCAGGTAGTAGAGTCCGACGTGTTCTTTCAGCAGGTTTAGGATATATAGCCCAAACCCTTCAGGATAATTCTATCCAATATGATATATTAGATATGAGTATTGGCCATAATTACAAAATATTGCATAAGAAAATAAATGGTTTTCAGCCTGACCTTATAGGAATAGGTATGATGACTTACAAATACAAAGAAACTTATGAAACCCTTAATAATTGCAGAAAAAATTTCCCTGATATTGATATAGTTGCCGGTGGACCCCATATTTCACTTTTTAGGGAACAAGTTTTAGAAGATTGTCCTTCAATTTCCTTCGGTATTGTATTAGAAGGAGAAAAAACAATTATTGAATTATGCCAAGGTAAAAACCCTTCAGAAATCAAAGGTTTAATATATAGAAATAGCAAAAATATTATCTATACAGGTGATAAGGAATTTATTGAAAATCTGGACAGTATATCGTTTCCAAGATACGAAAAATTTAATTTGGATAAATTGATAAATAAAGAAACTTCTGCTTTACCTATTGTTTCATCTCGTGGTTGCCCATTTCAATGTATCTATTGCCCTGTTAATTTAGCAATAGGACACAAATTTAGAGTTAGAAGCCCGGAAAATATCATTGCAGAACTAAAATACTGGTATTCATACGGATACAGACGTTTCAGTTTTGCTGATGATAATTTTACTCTTTTAAAAGACAGGGTTTATAAAATTTGTGATTTAATAAATCAAAGCCCTATGAAAGATTTAAAATTAAGCTGTGACAATGGAATACGAGCTGATAAAGTTGATAGAGATTTATTAAAAACAATGAAAGAAACCGGATTCTGGCGTATTGCTATTGGTGTAGAAGCAGGAAATGATAAAATACTCAAAATCCTAAAAAAACAGGAAAAAATCGAGCAAATTAAAGAAGTTATTAAAGATGCTTGTGATTTAGGATTTGAAGTAGATTTATTTTTTCTTGTAGGTGCACCAGGTGAAACATTATCAGATTTACAAGATTCATTTAAAATTGTAGAGGATTTTCCCATTGCTTCTGCTTATTTCTACAACATCATTCCATTTCCAAAAACCCAGCTTTATGAATGGATAGAAAAAAATGGAAGGTTTCTTAAAAAATCACAAGATTATTTAAATGAAAACCCAATATTAGATATGATTCCAGTTTTTGAAACACCCCAAATGTCCAAGAAAGAAAGACAAAAAGCCTTAAAAGATGCATCTAAAATTATGCGAAAAACAATGCGAAAAATCTGGCAAAAAAGAATGAAAAAATATGGATTTGCAGGGGAAATTGCATCTAATATGTATACTACAAGTTTTGTTCAGAATAAATTGCTCCGGATAAAAACTTTCAAAAATTTAATATCTAAAATTGTAAGAATATTTTTTTAAAGATTTGTCTCACAATTAGAATAATTAGTATTTTGTCATGCTGAATTTATTTCAGCATCTAATAAAATCAAGGTGTTTTGAGATCCTGAAACAAGTTCAGGATGACAAAAAACCGATTGCAACGCAGTCTGAATGACAATATGACAACAAATAAACTTTTGGTTTCAATCATTATACCAAGCAAAGATGAAAGCCGTGAGCATTTTGTTTTAAAATTAATGGAAGATATATCTATACAAGAAATCAATGCTGATGTGGAAATTCATAAAATCCGAGGAATCTCTCCACCTGGAAAAGCCAGAAATATCGGTGCCAATAAATCCCAAGGTGAAATTTTAGTTTTTTTTGATGATGATATTCGATTGGGCAATAAATACGTTCTTGCTAATTTGATTCAGCCATTATTAGACAATAAAAATACTGGTATTACTGCAGGCTCAATTAGAATTCCTGAAGATGCTAAAATGTTTGAACAAAGATATGCCCGAGAAATCCCCACTTCTTATTCTCCTATTGTTGATAAAATAACAGATATATGGGTAGCGACTTCTGCCTGCTGTGCTATTCGCAAGGATATATTTTTAAGAATTGGGCAATTTAACGAACAAATACTCAGAGGAGAAGATTCTGAGATTTCTAACCGTATGCAAAAAGCTGGATATCGAACAGTTCTTATTCCACAAACATTCTGTTATCATCATCAACCACAAAACATACAAGAACTGATTAAAATGAATTTTAGAAATGGAAGAGGCTCTGCTTTTGTAGATATTAATTATCCGCAGTTAAATATAGATGTTAATCCCAAAGGAGTTCTTTATACTTCAAAAAAAATTGGAAAATTTTCAAGAGGTTCAAGATTTCTTTCACAATTAATTAGTGCTGTTATAAAATGTAAATTCTTATTTCTTTTGGTTAAATTAGTTTATATTTATGGATATCTTTATGAAATTATAAAATGCAAAATTTTCAAAAAAAGGAGTAACTATCTTTGAGACTTGAAGGTATAAAAAAAATCTTAATTGTAAATTTCGGAGGTATTGGAGATATTCTTCTATCAAAACCTGCATTGTCCGCTTTAAAAAACCTCTATACTGAAGCAGAAATTTCTATACTTGTGGCACCACATATTGTTGAAATCACAAAAACCATACCATTTATTAAAGAAGTCATTCCTTTTCATTTCATTACTGACAAATCACACGGTGGCAAGCATTTTTTTAATTTCAAAAGAGTTAAAGATGTAATACAACTTCTTTATACACTTCGCAAAAAAAAATTTGACATAGCAATTAATATGCGAACCATTACATCAACCCCAAGCGCATTTAAAATGGCTATTATTTTCTTCATTATAAACGCGAAATTAAATGTTGGCAGAGATACAGACAAAAGAGGATTCTTTTTTAACGTCAAAATTCCTGAGACTTATGTCGGCAAAATGCATGAAATGGAATATGACTTGGAAACAGTAAAAACCCTTGGTGCAGATATTTCAAACAAAGAAATAAATCTTCATATTTCTCCCTCAAACCAAAACAAAATAGAAGAACTTTTAAAAAATAATGGAGTTGACAAAAGTGATACACTTATCGGAATACATCCTGGCGGAATAATCTCAAGACGTTGGCCAATTGAAAATTTTATTAAAGTTATTGGAATTCTAACAGAAAAATTAAATTGCAAAATAGCAATTACAGGTGGACAATCAGAAGTTAATTTATCTCAACAGTTTAAAAAGAAGCCAAATAACAAAGTGATTAATTTTATTGGTAAAATCGATATGGTTGAATTGATAGCTTTGATAAAAAGATGCAATATTTATATTACAAACGATACAGGCCCTATGCATATAGCCGCTGTGCTAAAAACACCTATGATAGCTATTTTTGGACCAGGTGATACAAACAGATATGACCCGTCTAAGATTTCCGACAAAACGATTGTTTTACATAATGAAACCAATTGTGCACCCTGTGAAAAAATAAAATGTTCATCAATGAAATGTTTTGATAAAATTACACCAGAAGAAGTAATAAACGCAACATTAAAATTATTAAATAGGGGAAATTCTTAAAAATCTCCCCTAACCCCTCTTTTTTAAAGAGGGGGATTTACTTGAATTTTTATGATTAAAAAACTGTATGTGTGGTTTCACAGGCTAATATCAGCTTCTGATGAAAAAGAAGAATATTCTGCAGGCTTTTTCCCAAATCTTATACGAAAAAAAATATTAAATGCATCACAAGAATATAGCGGCACTATTCTTGAAGTCGGATGCGGAGAAGGATTGTACCTAACTAAATTAGCCAAAATCAATTCTGCATTAAAAATATATGGAATTGATAACTATGAGGAAAACCTTCTAAAACTGAAATACACTTGCGACAAAAATAACATTAAAAATATTCACGCTGTATTTGGAGATGGAACTAATTTGCCATTTAAAAATGAAATTTTTGACACTGTATTTGCATTTAATCTATTGATTAATATAGATTCAATAGAAACTGTGCAAAAAATTATAGAGGAAATGGGGCGTGTATGCAAAACAAACGGAAAAATAGTATTTGATATTAGAAACAGTCTAAATCCATTTTTTTACTTTGCATACAAACTTGCAAAATATTATGAACCAAAAGCTGACAAACTACCTTTCAAAACTTACAAAGTGAAAGATATTGCTAATATTTTGAAAAAATCCAATCTTATTATTGCAAGAAAAATTTATATTTTTCCTGTCTTTAAAGCATTTGCGCCTATTATAATAATAGAAGCAAAAAAACCCTAACCCTCTCCCACAAGGGGAGAGGAAAAACAACTAAATCGCAGGCTAAAGCCTGCGGCTACCTTTGAATTCTCGATTTCGCGGAAATGATAAAAAAACTGGAATTTTAATTTGTTGGAGTAATATTGACGGGTTCTTGTTCTTGATCTGTGTAGTATTTTGAATATTGATAATAGCTGTAATGCGGACCAAACTCTGCTGTCTTTACACTATTTAAAATAATACCTATAGTATTTGCCTTTATATTATCCAATTGAGTCTTTGCTCTTTTTAAAGCTTCACGTGGAATCCTACCCATCTGATATAATAATATACAGGAATCAACAAGAGCACCCACTACTAAAGCATCGGCAAACAATAATACAGGTGAACAATCAAGTAAAATATAATCAAATTCAGCACGGACACTATTAAAAAATTGACGTAATTGAACTGCATTAACAATTTCTGCAGGATTAGAAGGAATATGGCCACATGTAATTATTTTTAGGTTTTCAATTCCCGGCTCAGAAAGAATTTTTTCAAGAGTTAAATCCGTTAATAATAAATCTGTTGTTCCTCTTGCTACATCCTGCCATTTCATACTTCCAACTATTATATCTCCAAGACCTGGTTCACGTGACAAACCAAACATCTTTGAAATTGCAGGCCTGCGAACATCCATTTCCACAAGTAATACTTTTGCACCTGATTGCGCAAGTGTTAAAGCCAAATTACATACAGTTAGTGTTTTTCCTTCACTCGGACCTGCACTTGTAAATAAAATTGTTTTTCCTTGAGTTTTTTCCAGTGCAAATTTTATATTAGTAGCTAAAGTATGATATGATTGAGTTAATGAAGAACGTGATGAATGATAAAATATAAGTTTAGCACGTAAATCTGCAATTTTTTCATCTCTAATTCCGAATCTTCTTAAAAAAGAACTTTTATCTTCTTTGGTTACCAAATGTGGAACCATACCAAGAACAGACATCTGTAAATATGTTTCAATTTCTTCTATTGTCCCTATTGAAGTATCAACATTTTCCATTACAAATGCTGAAACAAATCCTATTACTAAACCTAAAACTGCGCCAACTATTATATTTAATTTTTTATTAGGTTTAATTGGGGTTTTTGGTTCTGACGCAAAACTACTAACAGATGCCACTTCACTTCTATCTGCTTCAGATATTTGCGATTCTTTAAACTTTTTAGAAAGCATATAATATAATTCTTCATTCACCCTGACTTCCCGTGTTAATCTGGAAAGTTCCAATTCATCAGCAGGCAAATCCTTCAATCGTGAGTCTACTTCTTTCATCTGTTGCCTAATTTTTATAACCTGTGGATGCTCTATTGTGTATTTTTTTAATAATTCCTGTTCCTGTGATTTTAATTCAAATAATCTTGAAGAAAGTGTGCCACCTATTCCAACAGTAGCTTCAGATTTTTCTCTAAAATCCTTAAGTGCATCTTCAGTAGTTTCCAATTTCTTTTTTACTTCTTCTAATTGTCTACCTACAAATTCTTTTAAGTTAGATGCCTTTTTATTCTTGTTTTCAACAGCTTTCTCCACATATACACTTGCAATAGCATTTGCAATAATTGCTACTTCTTTTTGCTCTGTAGAAGTTACTATAATCTGAATATTATATGTATCCTGATTTGCTGTAGTATTAATTTTTGAAGTAAGACTCTGAATAACACGTTCTTTTTCTATTTTAGGTGTATTATCATTAATTAATCCCAATTTCACTGCTGTGCTTTCTATGACTTCTCTTGTTTTAATATATTTTGATTCAATAGAAAGATTGTCTACCATCCCCTGTCCAAGCCCTAAATTCTCAAGACCAGGAATTGTAGCACTAGGAGATGCTTCCTGCTCTAACTTTACATAGGAAGAAGCTTGATATATCGGTGTTTGTATCTGAGTAAAAATAATTGTGGCGAGCACTACTGCTATTTCAGAAAAGAAAATCAAACCTCTTCTTCTTCTTAAAATTCTCCAGTAATCATGTAAAGTTAATTCATATTTTGCCATAAGTATTATATTAAAAAGTCAGCTTACGCTGACCGCTACAAAAAACCGCAAAAACATTACAAAAAATAATATAATATAGCCATTTCTATTTAACTATATATATTAAAGTTACAAGTGAAACAATAAAAGACATTGTTGGAACAATACTACTTATTATCCAATTCCATGTTGTGATACTACCGGAGGGTACAAAAATTATATCTCCAGGCTGAAGAAATATATCTTTATCAAGCTGACCATCTTTCATAACCTTTGCCATATCAACCTCAAGAACTTCTTTTTTTTCTTCAAGACCTCTGAATACTCTAATACTGCTTATATCTGCTATATCCGTAAAACCACCTGCCTTGGAAATAAGCTCAAGCATTTTTAAACCTACTCTGTGTTCATAAGTTCCTGTAGATTTTACCTGACCAATTATGAAAACTTCTTTTACACCTTTTGGCACATCAATAATATCTCCGGTTTGCAAGATTATATCTTTCTTGAAATCACCATTTTTCATCATCTCTTCAACATTAACATTTATGATCTCACGTTTGTCTGGCTCACCTCTATAAATCTTAACGTTTTTCAAATCTGCTTTTGCTGTAAATCCACCGGAACCTGTTACAAATTCTGTTAATTTTTGTCCATCCCTGAAATCATAAGCACCAGAAGCTCTTACTTCTCCAGTAAGATAAATCTTACGATATCCAAATTTTCGCACTGAAACTGAAACTTTAGGAGAAGATACATATTTGCTAATTCTTTTTGTTATATCCTCTGTTAATTCAGAAACTTTTCTGCCTTTAGCCAAAATATCTCCAACCATTAACATAGTTATTTTACCATCTGTATTAACAACTGTCTCTTTGTTAAACTCTTCTCCTGGATATACTGCAATATTTAAAAGATCCCCTATATCTACTATATATTCATTCTCTGGCGAAACCACAGCTTTCTCTTTGGATTTTTCAACCCCTGATGACCCTATAGTCTCTTCCACTGATGAAACTTTGGTCTCCTCCGAAATCTCACTTATTGACAGGCGAGACGCCTGTCCTATGGTTGCACTATTCACTTTGGTCACTGAAATTACTATTTCATTTGATTCATTATCAACTTTGTAAGAAAGAGCCTCTTTATTATTTATCTCTGTTTCCCGTATATTTAGTATAACTCTGACTATCTTAACAGGCTCCATTGCAAATTGCATTGTCTGAACACTTTGCACAGGACCAATTTTAAGAGATATATCCTTTGCTTTTGCAATTAAACTATCCATTGCATTTTGAATATCCAGAACAATTCTTAATGGATTTTCAAGTATTAAATGCTTATAAGAAGTTATTTGTGAAATTGAAACACTTATTTTAGCTAAATCCTCTTTATTGGAAACCAACACATGATCAACATTTCCTATTGTTTCAGCATAACTATACTGAACTACAAATAGATTCAAAAATACAGCTAATAATAAAACTGAATATTTAAAATATTGTAATAAGTTTGCATTAGCAAGGCTAAAGCCTTGCCCTACATAAAACCCAAAATATTTAACAACTCTATTTAAAATTATATTCATGATGTTAGTGACCTCAAATATGCAATTACTTCATTTATTTTTTCCTGAAGCGATTTTACTTCTTCCTGTAACTTAGAAGATGGTTGAGCTGATTCTACCATATCAGGCTTTTTGTTTTCAATATTTGTAATTCTGGTTTCTATACCTGCAAACATCTGTTTTAATGAATTGATTGTAGAAATTGTATCATCTTTCCCATCATCTTTCGCCTCTAAAGAGGCTTCTACAAAAGCTTCTACTTTTTCTATTTTATCAATACGTGCAGATAAATTACTTATTTCCTTATGTATCGCATTATTGTCTGTTTTAGAAATACTACTATTTAAGCCTTTTATTTCTTTTTTTAATTCATTCTCAAGTTTAGACAAATTATTCAGATATAATTCTTCTATTCTATTTATTTCTTCTGCCATTCGTGTTAAATCTTCTGCATAATTGTTTGATATTTTCTCTTGTGTATGTTTTTGTAGAGATTCATCTACTCGAGTTTCTATTTCTACAGTATTATTTGTACCTTCAACAATATTTACCTTTTCCTGCTGTCCTTGTGTTTCATGAAAAATAACAACATCTGATTTTGAACGTAAAAAAATTATTAAAATTATTATAAAAATAATTATACCACCTACCCATATTAAACTATCATTAAGAAAAGCTTCAATCACTCTATTTCTCTCCCATGAAGCATCAATGCAGTTATTATTAGAAATATTATAAATGCTTGTATGAATAACAACATAGCCCCTTGTTTAGAAGTTTCTCTTAATACAATTGCGCCTAATCCCAAGCAAAGATTTAAACCAAATATCATTGCTATAGCTCCTGTAACATTAAAACCCATTTTATGTAATCTATGATGAAAATGGTCTTTTCCTACATATTCCAGCCACCCTTTAATTGTTTTAACTGTCCCATTTTTTATTCTTGAAATAGTTGTATATATCATATCAAATATCGGTATTCCAAGTATCAAAATTGGAATACTCAGAGCTTTAACAGTATCTTTATGTGCCCAGGTTCCCAGTATAGCTATGCTTGCAAGACTAAATCCTATCAAAGTACTTCCTGAATCACCAAGAAATATTTTAGCTGGTTTTAAATTATATGGAAGAAATCCCAATAAACTTCCCACTAATGCAATTGTAAAATATCCAAGATCACTTTGCCTTGTTGGCCAGGCAATTACAAAAAAACACATTGCACTGATTATACCTAAACCACTACAAAGCCCATCCATTCCATCAAGAAAATTTATTGCATTAGTAATACCTATAACCCATATTATAGTTATCAGAACTTCAATTGTTCGCTCAAATGGAATTTCAGGAATAAAACTTATCGTAACACCAAATTTTATAAGAACTAAAGCAGCTAAAATCTGACCCAAAAGTTTTGTTTTGGCTGACAAACCTTTTATATCGTCAAAAAATCCTATAAGAAATATAATAGTGAGCCCAATAAAAATCCCAATTATTGGTAGCGGAAAATGCAGATTTCTAACTCCAGCAATTAAAATCGCAGCAAATATTGCAATACCGCCTATTCTTGGTATTGGATTTTTATGCATTTTACGCTCATTAGGATAATCAAGAAATTTATATTTTTCTGCAATTTTTCCTACAACAGGAGTAAATACATACGCAAGTAAAAACGAAAGAATTAGAACATATAGCCAACGAATTTGGTACAAATAAAACCACGTTCCACCTGTTGGCTGAATAAAAAATATTATAAGTATAATTAAAATAATATATTTGATACTCATAATTTAAGTGAAAGTCGCAAAGGCATAAAACCTTCTGCAAATCGGACTCTATCCTGAAATCCACGAAAAATTGCGCAGGACTTCACATTCTCCAATATATTTAATCCTGGTATCTTCATCGCATAAACCTGAGACTCATGAGAATGCAATAACTTCAATTTCCGATCCAGTAGTTTATCTATTTTTACAAATACCGTAGGTAAAAATTCCATAGTTGTCGGAACTTCATAAAAAAGCACATTTCTCATATGGCGTGTTGCAACCATTGTAGCTTGTGAAATATGTCTATGATCCTGATGTGTATCATTATGGTAATGTGTAAACACTATATACGGTTTAACAAGTGCAATTGTTTTTTCAATTATTCCTATAGTCTTTCTATCTACCACAATTCTTGTGTCTTTTAAACCACCCCAGTAAATTTTCGCATCTAAAATTCGTGCTGATAATATTTGTTCTTTTGACCTAGTTTTAGGAGTCCCACCAACATCACCCTTTGTCATAATAAGCATATTTATTTTATGACCTTCTTCTTTAAATTTTAATAGTGTACCACCACATCCATACTCTATATCATCAGGATGCGAACCAATTGCCAAAATATTCATTGTACATTTACCTCTCTTTAATAGTGCTTTTTACTCATCAAATAAATTATCTATCAGATTCTGTTTGTCTACTTTTAAATATTTTGCAATATCCAACAAAATAGTGTTTAAAGTTCCTATTTTCAAAAAACGATGTTTTGGAATAGTAATATGATGTTCTCCTTTTAAAAACGTAGTTAATCTAAGATGACTACCAGTTTTCCTAGTAATTTGATATCCATATTTTTTACAAACTATTTTCACTAATTCTTCACAAGAAATATCTCTTGGCAGTCTCATGCTACCATTACTTCATCTTTAACAAAATGAAGTCTAATAATATGAGGAACATCTTTTTCTTCAAAATGACATTTTACTGCATCTTTAATTGCTTCTTTTAATTCTTCTAAAGTTTCTGCCTCAGTAAAAACAGAATAGCCCATTGCTTTTGCTTCATATCCACCATCCAATGATTCTTCAATAAGAAATATTATTTCTTTTTCCATAAGTATATCTCCTCCACATTTTTTTGTCATTATAAAGTATCTAATACTTCTTTAATTATATTTTCATCAATTTTATCAGCTTTATGACCATATCCAACTAATAATGCCGTATCACATATTTGATTAATCCTTCTTGGAATACCACCAGAACGTTCATAAATCATAATAGATGCAGTTTCTGTCCAATTAATATGTTCTCCGCCTGCAACTTTTAATCTATGGTTTATATAATTTATCGTATCTGTTTTTGATAAACCTTCAAGATGATATTTCATTGCCATTCTTTGCTCAAGTTGTTTTGATAATTCCACTTTTTCTCTTAATTCCGGCTGTCCTAATAAAAGCAATGTTAATAAAAATTTATCATTCATCTGAAAATTAAGAAGAAGCCGTATTTCTTCAAAGATATTTGAATCTTCTATACTATGAGCTTCATCAATTATTACAAGTGTTTTTCTTCCATCTCTAAAATTATCTTTAAGCAGTTTTTCTAAAGCAACTAAAATATTTGTCTTACCTGAAAGTGATTCTTCTTTTCCCAATTGAAACACTATCATACGTAAAAGATCTACATCAGACAACCTTGGATTTGTAACAAATGCAATTTTATACAAATCTTTAGGTAATTCTGAAAGCAAAGCCCTTCCCAAAAGAGTTTTGCCACATCCAAATAACCCTGTAAGCATACCAGCACCCTTGTTCTCTTTAATAACATAAAGAAGCCGTGAAAACCCCTCTTCATGCTGAGAAGATAAGTATAAAAATCTTGGATCAGGAGTATTCTCAAATGGTTTTTCTTTTAATTTCCAGTATTCTTCGTACATAATTATTTGTTATACATCCGCCTTAGAGCTTGTGCCATAAAGGTAGTCGCAGGCTTTAGCCTGCGGAAAAAATGGTAAAAAACAATACCGCAAGCTAAAGCTTGCGACTACCCACAAAAACTCGCAACTGATAATTTAGTATATTATTTTTTCTGTTCTAACAACAATAACGCAATTGCAAAAAGCAAAGCTATAACTGTGAACCCGGCATACACTCTGGATTCAACAACTATTGGAGCCGCTATAATAACACGTGAAATACCACCTATTACAAAACTTAAAGATGCTAATATTAGTGCCACTATTGCAAGTTTACGCATTTTTCCCCACCTCCTACGAAAATAATTCCCCCTTAATCCCCCTTTAATAAAGGGGGTTATGGAAATTTTCTATATCCAATACAGCTGGCTTTTTAGCTTAAACGCTACTTCTTTACTAACTTTTAATTTTAATTCATCAATAGCTTCACTTATATGTACCATTGGTGTTGCAGATAAATCAATTATTTTCTTTTCAGATAGAATATTGCTTTGGCTATCCATAAATAATTCCACAACCGGACGTGTTGGAAATTCCGAATGCACTGATACAACTTTGGCAATTTCACCTGTATTTAATTTAATAAAACTTCCTGGTGGGAATAATGACATTGCCTTGATTAAAATTTTAATCAAATCCGTATCAAATTCATTGCACTGTTCAATTAAAAATTTCAGTGCATTATGCGGCAAAAGTCTTTCTCTATATGGCCTATAATGTGTCAATGCCTCATATATATCAATAAGACTTATAATTTTAGCAAATTCAGATATTTCTTTCACACCAGAAGGATATCCTTTACCATTTTTACGTTCATGATGCTGAAAAACTACAGGAATTAACACCTTTTTAAAATTTTCAGTAATATCAATATTTTCAACAATATTTTTCCCGAGTAAAGCGTGTTTTTTAATTTCTGTATATTCTTCAGCAGATAATTTACCTGGTTTATTCACAATATCTAACATCTTAAACATTCCAATATCATGCAAAAGTGCTACAGCTCCCAATTTCAATAATTTATCCTGATCATAATTCAATTCTCTTCCAAATTTAAGTGCTAATATACAAACATTTGCCGAATGTCCTATTAAATAATTATGTGTTGTAGATTTATTCACAATAAGAAGTAATTTTCCTGAATTAAGTTTAACAAGTTTATTTAAAACTTCTATAATCATATCCTCATGCAACACAGAATAATCAGTCATATTAAACAAAATGTTTTTAATCCAATTTGTCAAAGATGTATATGCTTCTATTGGATCTGCAGTTTCAACTTTTACTTCTTTAGGAATCTGAATAGTGGTATTTTTGGCTATAATATTATCTATTTGGAATTTTTGAGATGTTTCAGGAATGACGTTTCGCGTCATTTTATCATTATCTACTTCTTCAGTAGGTTTTGTGATTACAACATTCTCTTTGGTCGCACTTCCAGTATTCCCGTCGGTCACAGAACTTTTGTTTTTTAAAATATCTGCTATCCGCATTTTTTATTTGTGTTTACACCATTTCTTTTAGTTGGATAGTAATCCAACCGCTACTTACATAAATCTGCTTTACCTATTACAGCCAGAACTGCATTTTTTAGATAGTTAAAATCAAAAGGTTTAAATATACAATCATAAGCACCAAGGCGAAATGCTTCAACAACTTTATCTGCATCTCTAAATGCAGTTATCATAATTACATTTATGTCTTTATTTATTCCTTTAATTTTTCCTAATACTTCTATACCATTTATGTCAGGTAATTGTATATCCAATAAAATTAAAGATGGATTAACTTCTGAAAATTTCTGTAAGGCAGTATTACCATCATAAGCAGTAACTACATCATAACCTTCTTTAATCAAAAAAGCAGCTAAAACCTCTGCTATATCTACTTCGTCATCTACAACCAGTATTTTATTCATTGTTTATATAATTATACAGAATTTTGTTGGTTTGTCAAAACAATTCCCCCCTACCCCCTTTAATAAAGTGGGCATACAAGTAGAAACGCATTGCAATGAGTCTCTACGCAATGGGGGGGTACCATATTTTTAAAAATACCCCTTAATCCCTCCGCCTAGGCGAAGGGAAATAATTATTTAACAAAGCTATTATAGTTTTAGTTGAAAGCATTAGAGTATATATGCCTGATTTTACTATTGAATGTTCTCTTCTTGCAAAAAACATTTTAAGAGAAAGTTTAAATTGTTCTGTTCTGGAATTAGGCATTAGCCAAAAAAAGAAATGGGCATATTTATTGTTATTTAAGATGTTTCCTACCCATAACTGATTTTCAAATCTAGATATTTTAAATGATCTAAAATGTTCCAAGTTCTTTATGCATATTTCATTTTGGAAAACAATAGCTGTATACAACAAAGTAAGATAAACCGGCTTCACGATATTAAATTTTTCAGCTCTTTCAAAAAGAATATCCCAATTTATTTTATTCTTATAAAAATTTATAAATTCATTTATGTCATAAAACCATATTAAACCGTGAAACCCATGAGCAACTGCAAGATGTATCGAAAGATACAAAATGTTATCTTCTGGAGAAAGTAAGAATACTTTTTTACCATTGATTTCTTTTGATATAACATTTTGCCATATTGCATCCATATCAATATTTGTAGATTCAGCATACCACTTGTTATTTACTATATCAGTATGGATTTCCAAATAAATTTTGTTTTTTTTATTTATAAAAGACAACGCGAGATTGTTTTTTAATAACCATTTCAGACTATCTGTATAAATTAAATCATACCCTAAATCAATCAATATATCTTTTACTTTAAGCAATTTATCCTGCGGCACAAGAAAATCAATATCAGAAAACGACCGTAACCCAGGATGAGGGTATATAGTCTCAGCAAGCCCTATTCCCTTAAGCAAAACCGTATTTATCCCATTTTCTGATAAAGCATTTGTAATATTTGTTGCCTCATTAGCCCACAAAATATGACGCATTATATTTTTTTCATAAATATTTTTGAAGGTATCTAAAACATCAATAGGCACAATATTTTCATTTTTACTAAAATAGTTAAATAAAACTCCTGCAACATTATGTTCTATAACTTGCTTGGCAAAATATTCCCAATTTAATTTTTCTTGTGGATTAAGAAAAGATCCTTGCAAACAATGCAATAGGAATTGCTGTTCTTTATTTGCTTTTTGTAAAAGCAACTGGTGTTCTTTTAAAAAATCAATTTTTTCCATCTGAAACTCTTTTTAATTCCCCCTTAATCCCCCTTTACTAAAGGGGGGTAGGGGGGGAATTTTTGTTTAATTTTTAGTGTTGCCGAAAATGTGAGCTAAATGTTCTTTTACTAAGGGATAATTTGGATTTATACTTAAAGTTTTTTCCCACTCTTGCTTGGCATCTTTTAGAACTCCTATTTTGTAATATGCAACTCCAAGGTTATAATGTGCCTCTGCATTTGAATCATCTTTTTCTATTATTTTTTTAAATACCTTTATAGCATTTTCATACTGGTTTAATTTTCCATACGAAATTCCCAGCGATATATATGCTTCAGTTAAATCAGGATTAATCTTTATCACCTTTTCAAATTCATTAATTGCTTCTATATATTTACCTTCTTTTTTATATAAAACCCCAAGGTTATGACGTGCAATTATATGGTTAGACTCAAGTTCAATTGTAATTTTGTATTCATTGATTGCATCATTTGTTAACCCCATCTTTTCATAAACCACACCTAAATTTGAATGTGCTTCAACACATTTAGAATCTATTTCAATTGCTTTTTTATATGATTCAATTGCTTTATCCAAAACACCTTTATTATAAAAAGATATTCCTAAATTAACATATATCTGGGCATTATTAGAATCAATTTTTACTGATTCAGTTGCAATTTTTTCCACTTCATCTGACAAACCCCTGACATTTAATGTAACCATAATATTATTTTTTATCCACTCTATATCCTGTGCCACTTTAAATGATTTGTTGTATTCCTCTTTTGCATTTTTTATATCATTTTTAAAAAACAAATGCTCTGCATAAAAAAAATGGTATTGGGCAATTAAATCTCTATTCAAATAATCCTTATAGACTGTATCATCATCTATCCCACGTATATAGATTTTTGACCAATCAAATTTAGTGTCTACATTTTTCTTACGGTTAACAGATTGATTAACAGGTATAGCAATCAACTTTCCTTTCCCTGATTGAAAATCCATATTGACAATATCATCTTTGTCTGAATTTATTGTGTTTTTTGGGAGTGTTTTACAAACTAAACCTTCCGGAGTCAAAGATATTCCTGTGATATTAGACAAATTACTTCCTAAAACACAATATACCGGATTTTGTGAATTTTTTATCAAAAGTTTCTGTATTTCAGTTCTTTTTTGCTTCTTATAATCTTCTGGAAATTTCAAAAAATCCTCACCATAAATATTTTCAAATACACAACCTATATCATCATAAATTTTTAAATCTTGCCTGTTTTTTTCAACTTTTTGAAGATATGATAAAGGAAATATTATATTATCGCCCATACCAAGGAGCATTGAATTTTTAGGCATTGATTTCATAACACTTATATTATAGTCATAAGCTATATATTTCCTGCTTAGATCATTTTCAAAGTAATTCAATTTAAGTGAAAGAATTGGGATTAAAAAAATAATTCCATAAGTCATATAAAAAAGTTGTTTTTTGGGATATAGCCTTTCAAGAATAAATTTGAATCCAAAACATAACCATATAATAGCAATAACATAAGATGCTGTAAAAAACTCTGCCACTGAAAGAATAGTCTCAGTAGTCAGCTGAAAATTGAGCAAAAGTATAAAACCCAAACTTAAACCTAAAAAAAGTGCAAGTGTTAGAACAAAATATTTTCTGTTAATTTTGTAAAAGTACCATATTCCTATTACAGAAAAAATAGTCAGGAATGGAGAAATTTGCTTGATTAATAGTTTTAAATATTCCAATATCTGTCTTCCAAACAACGCCAATGCCCTTGGATCTTTAGCAAGATCTCCATATTGCCTTCGTGTAATTTGATCAATGAAACGTGTTAAAGTATCAGGATTTCCCCAATTTATTGCAGGTGAAGTTAAAGCACGTATAGGCATATAAAAATAAGTTGTTAATCCAAGAAAAATTAGTGCCAACAATAATATTAACACGTTTTTCTTCTTTAAAATATCAGGTGTACACAAAATTATCCAGCCATAAGCAATAGGCCCAAATAGAACCATAGTATTATGATTCGCAAGACTTACTCCATATATAAAAGAAAATAAATATAACAATTTATTGTCGGAAATCTGGTTTTGCAGCTTTTCATACCAGAGAACTAAAATATAAATTAAAACGGATAAAAAAAATGTATTTAAGGCATAAACTTCTGACATTAATGCTTGCGACCAAAAGGTGTTTGTGAATGCAAAACAAAGAGCCATAGAAGCAGAAAGAAATACAGGATTAACATTAGATTCATTTTTTACCGATAAATCGGCAACTACAACTTTACTGTGCCCCCATATTTTCAACAAAATCAAATATATAAACAGTAAAGATATTGAACTAAAAAATGCACTCATTAGATTAACGCGAAAGGCAATAGTTCCAACTGGCAAAAAAGTGAATATTTTTCCTAAAATACAAAAAACAGGATAGCCAGGTGGATGTGCTATACCCAAAGAATGGACTGCTGTAATTAACTCACCACTATCACCTACTACAACAGTAGGTGATATAGTAAAAAGATAAAACAAAAAGGAAGTGAAAATTACAATAAAAGCAAAAATAGTTGTTGGTCGTATCATTCTTTGGGGATTTTTAGTTTATTACCGATTTTAATGTTATCTGGTGTTTTCATTGTATCTTTATTTGCTTCATATACAATATTCCACTTTGCCGAAGTGCCATAGAATTTTTTTGCAATAGTATGCAGGTTATCACCTTGTTGCACTTCGTATGTTTCATATTTTGTTTCTTGCTTTATATTGTCTGATGGCATATTAATATTTTCAGGCAACTTATTCGCTTCATCCTTTTCTGTATTTATTTCCTGTTTTGCTTCATCTTTAAGAACTTGAGCCTTCTGTTTTTCATCAAGAGTGTTAAGTTTTTCCATTATTACTTTCATATTATCTGAAATTGTAGTTATGTCTGTATTTATTTTATTTAAATTATTAGAAATATTATCACTATTTTGCAGAGCAAGCTCTGCAGCTACAGCTATTTTTGAATCTACTTCTGATATTATTTCCTGTTTTAATTCATCAGCAGTTTTTCCTTTAACTGGTTCAGACTCTGGTAATTCAACAGAAGTTCCAAATCTTGCTGTTAATGAAACCCTATGCGTGAAACCTAAATCTCCATAGGGAACAAAAGCATAATCTAATTCCATATCTAACGTACCAAATAAATTATTCACCTGAAAACCCATACCGGATGTCAACCCTGATAATGTTCCTAAGTCATTTCCAAACCATTTGTATCTATATCCAACTCTTAATGCAATTGTATTCATAAACCAGTATTCCAAACCTGAATTTATATGAAGATAATTATCTATTGGTTGTTTCAAATCTATAGCCCATAACAAATTAAGAAGAGGAATTTTCCATGCAAATCCTAATTTTGCTGTTAAAGGCAACATATACCCTCTTTGGATAAATGTTAATTTTGGCCCTAAATTTTGCAGAACAAGTCCTGAAGTTAAATTATCTCCTGCTATTTTATAAATTAAACCCAAATCAAATGCAAAACCAGAAGCATTGTATTTATCTATAGTTTCATAAATAAATTTTAAATTTGCTCCTCCCATTAGATTTTCTGTTAACCAACCACTATAAGAAATTGCCCCTTCATAATCTGCTGCGCCAAATAAATCTTCTGCTAAACTAGGATCATCTTCAGGATCTTCTGTTAACCAGCTTCGCCTTTCCAAACCTTTTAAATACAAACTTCCTAAATGGAAAGCTCCAGTTGAACCATTTTCAAAAGGATGAGCATAAGCAATAAATTCATATCTTATATCCTGAAACCATTCGTTATGCATTGCAGTAAATTCCATTTTTTTAACACGAGCCAAACCTGCAGGATTCCAGTATACTGAATTAGCATCATCTGCAACTGCAACAAAAGCTTCACCCATTCCTACAGGTCTTGCACCTATGCCTATTTTAAGAAAAGACGCACTTGTAGTGCCTGCATTCGGATGAATTTCTGAGGAATAGCAGGTGTTAAAAATAGCAAATATAAATATCATAATTGTAGCCGCAAGCTTTAGCTTGCGAAGGAAAGACCGCAGGCTAAAGCCTGCGACTACCTCTACAACTACTCGCAATGACAACTGTCGATCACTACAATTTAAATTCATAATTTTATCCCTAAAATACTGGATTCCCGCTTTCGCGGGAATGACAAATAACTCATTCATTGAATTTTACCTTTAGTTTATCTTCAAGTTTGTTTTTGTCTAATCTAATAGTACTGCTACATGTTTCAGTTGTAGTAAAATCCTGTGTTACTACTTCGTATAATTCCTTAACAGCATTTTCTACTACTTCTTTAAACTTTGTATCTGCATCCATTGCACTACCTACTATCTGACCATTCTCTAACCTCAATCCTTTGAGAAAACTTATCAATTGATACACTGCAGCAGATATAGACGACCTATTAGCAGACATTCTTCTCTCCTGAATCTTTTGTAAATCAAAAGATGGAGAACCAACTCCTCTTGCAGTGATGTATACTGGTTCTTTGATTGCCGATAAATCGGCAACTACATCTTGTTTAATAATATCTTTTTGGGGAGCACAGCCAAATAGAAAAATAGTTATCAAAAAAATACCTATGGATTTATGCTTTCGCAGGCTAAAGCCTGCGGCTACAAATCCCCCTTTATCCCCCTTTACAAAAGTGGGAATTTTTACATATTTATCAATGGACGATTGCGAGTTTTTTAATGACATATTTTTTTGCTCCGCTTTTAGCTGTTGCTTCTATTTTATATATGTATACTCCGCTTGCGATATTGTTTATATCCCATGTGGTTTCCAAAGTTACACCTGCTATACCTGTATTGTTCAAAATGGCTATCTTTTCTCCGGCTATATTAAATACATCTATGGTTATATCTGCATCATCACCTAAATAACATTTAAAAACCAAAGTGTCTCCCAAAGCAGGATTTGGATATGTATAAACTGTATCTTTATTTATAAGATCTTCACCACCCAAATATTCAAAAATCCTGTAAATTGAAAAATGTGTAACTTTTCCAACAACTTTTTTTTCTTCAATTGACGGCTTAGATGAATTTAGCATCTGCCATTTAGATTTTTCAGAATTCCACCAGCATATTCTTAAATTTTTCTCTTTCATTCCCTGAATTTCTTCATCTGTATAAGGCAATTTTATTGTAACTTGTTTGTTAAATTTGGAATTTCTTGGTTTTGTTACTAAAAATTCTCTTGTAACAGTTGTGCTTTTATAAAATTTGGATATACCATCATTTGAATAAGAAAGTGGTTCCTGAATAGTTACTGTATCATCATCAGTTAGAGCTCCAGGCTCAAATATAGCTGTTGTTCCATCTGCAGCCATTAAAGTACCACCTAAAGCAACAGTAATTATACCTTGGGCATAAGAACTTGCAACTCCAAAAACTCCAAACATTGAAAAATGCGTTACCTTGCCTACAACAAGATTTTGAGATGCTATAGCATAAGAATCCGAAATAAATTCCCAATTTTTATCCTTCTCATTATAATAGAACATTTTTAAATTCTCTTTTTTAACTTTTTTAATATCAAAATCTGCATCTTTAAATGGAATCTTAATAGTAACAGGTTTATTAAAAGTTTTATCTTCAATATCTATCAAAAATTCTCGGACAACAGGACTTGGCTTGAATTTCGTAGACACAAGCATTTCAGGATACTCTATAGGGGTTTTTATAGTAACATAAGTATCTTGTTTTAAAGTACCTGGCTCAATTGTAAGCTCAGTTCCATCATAAGCAGTAATCACTGCCCCTAATATTGCAGTCACCCATTTGCGAATCATAGCAAAAGTCTGAGCCAAATAAATACGAAACATAGCAAAATTATTCAGAATTCTTCCGCTTAATTCTTCTACTGTAAGTTTTATATCAACATTACCTTGTGGAATATTATATGTAGATAAAGTTCCAAGAATAGCATTATTTATCTCACCTGTTCCTGTGGCAAAAAGATTCCATTCATTTAAACCTTCTGATTTATACTCGAGTTTATAATTTTTTATATCAGGATTTTTAACGATTCCTTT
The DNA here is from genome assembly GCA_038042445.1 of Candidatus Firestoneibacteriota bacterium. Classification (GTDB taxonomy): domain Bacteria; phylum Oederibacteriota; class D2-FULL-39-29; order JBBTED01; family JBBTED01; genus JBBTED01. Next base: position 19,538 of record JBBTED010000163.1, on the reverse strand, counting down.
TATATCCAATACTGTACCTACAATATTTTCCGAGCCTGTTTCATCATCAGGACTTGTAATTGCTGCTGCTTTTGCACATTCAAAACCATAAATTGTTCCATCACCTAAATCACCTGTGCCAATATATACCCACCCATTGGAAATTGATGCTGTTGAAAGAATAGGTGCATCAAGTGTAATTTGTCCAAGAATATCAAGTGTCCCTGCATCAAGTGCATAAAAAATAGAATTTGCTGCTCCAATATATATAACACCATTTGAAATTGCAGGGGAAGAAGCAAATCCTAAATTGGAATTTATACCAATTTCCCGTTCTGCCATTTTTACACCTGTGCCTGCATCTAATTTATAAAGAGTAAAAGGCGTTGTTCCACTTGCTATATATAAAAATCCGTTTGATATTGCAATTGAAGAAACAATTGTTGGAGCTGTTCCAAGGTCAGTGAAACTCCATCCAGTTTTTAAACCACCTGTAGCATTTGCATTTAGTGCGTAAACTTTTCTATCATCACTTCCAGGTGCCCCATAAACAACTCCATTTGCAAGTGCCATTGTAGAAAAATATATACTACCTTCTGTGGTAAATGACCACTTAATACTTCCAGTATTAGCATCTAATGCATAAAATTTTCCATTATTAGCTCCAACATAAACAATACCATCTTTATATACAGGTGAAGAATAAATATATTTATCTAAAGATACTTTCCATAACTCAGCTCCTGTACTTGCATTGAGACAATAAACAGCTTGTTGTGGAAAACCACTTGCCCCATACAATTTAACATTCTCAACAACAGGCGAAGAACAATCTTTGCTTCCTGTTAAATATTTCCATTTAATGTCTCCAGTATTAGCATCAAATGCATACAAATATCCATCCTGACAAGATACATAAATAATACCATTCGCCGCAGATGGTGTCCCTCTAACCGGACCATCTGTTGAATATTGCCATACCATAGCTCCTGTATATGCATCAAAAGCAAAAACATCTCCTCCCTCACTACCTATGTAGACTCTACCTTTATATACTATAGGCGAAGAAAGGAATGCGCCTTGAGCAGTAAACTGCCATTTCAAAGTTAGAGGTGGATGCGCCTGCTCTATTGCTTCCCCAACACGTGCAGGATTTTTTTTGAATGTTCTCCAATCCGCAGCGGAAAGTGTTGAAGTTAAAAATAGGAATATTAAAATAGTAGTCGCAGGCTTTAGCCTGCGGAAAAATGGTAAAAGATAATACCGCAGGCTAAAGCCTGCGACTACATTCAATTTATAGTTTTTCATTTTTCGTTTTAAACTTTTCATTTTCCTATTTTACTAACCTCTCACCCTATACCATTCGCTATGCTCAGGTATAGAGCACGCCCTCTCCCACAAAGAGAGATGGGGCAAAACTACTTTTCAACCACCAACGTCTGATGTCAGGCAAGATGCCTGACCTATTTTTTTAAGTCTGACGTCTGCCTTCCAATCTGCCTTTACTGTATGTCTAATTTATACACTTTTCCATCTGAAGATGTAAATGTTATCTTTGTCCATTCATCAACCCAATCACTTACAACTGGCATTGATTTAACTGCTGCGCCTGTTAAAACAGGCCAACCTGGGGTTCTAATTGTTCCATTTGTTGTATCAATGCAATAACAATTACCATCGTTACTTCCGAAATAAACCCAGTTATTATAAACAATTGGCGAAGATTTTATAGGACCCTCAGTCTGAAATGCCCATACTAATGTTCCAGTTGTAGCATCAATTTTATATAATTTACCATCATCTGCACCAAAATATAAATATTTATTTGCGCCTTCAATAGACATATATGGTGAAGATTCTATAGCACTTCCTACATTATAATTTCCATCCTGCTGACCACCTCTATTTATCCATCCCGCTGGTATTGTAGACAAGTTTAACGAATTTCTACAATATATTTTTCCATCTTTGGAAGTAATAAACAAATTATTGCTTGCAGTAATATAACCTGCATCCACAAAAGGAGAAGCAGTTATTGCATTGCCTGTTGCAAAACTGTTTAACATCTGACCATTAGCAGTATTAATTCTGTACATTGAACTTCCTTCAGAACCAATCCATGCAGAATCTACACCAACTGTCCACTCATCAACAGATACTGTTCCAGTGAGTTGACCACTTACATTAGCATCTGTTTCCCATGTCAAACCACCTGTATCTTTATTTATTTTCTTTAATTTTTGATCATTACATCCAACATAAATAGAACTATTATATACTGCAGGTGAAGAACTTAGAACTGCACCTAAATTAGTACTCCAGCCACCTCCATCTGTGCTACCAGCAGTTCCTGTATCACGAACCTTATACAAATATCCACCATCTGTTGCAACATATATAAAAGTATCACTGCCTTCAACATGAACTTCAGGAGTTGAACGAACTGCTCCAACTGTAGCAAACGGAGCTGTCCATTTCTGGGTTCCATTATCATTTAACGCATAAAGTTTGCTATTATCTGTGCCAACATAGGAACCTGAACCTGAATCCCAGTTTGGGGCAACTGAACCAATTATTGCTTCTGTAGGACCACCTAAATTTGTTTCAGTAGTAGTTGTTGTTGTAATTGCAGTTGTTGCAGAAGATGTAACCAAAGATGTAGCATTCGGGACCTGATTAACTAAATAAGCAGCATCTCTTATTGTAGAATCTGTATCAGGTTTTATTGATGCCTTGAAATTATTTGGAGTTTGCACATCTGCATTACTTGCTAATTCCACTACAACAAAATATCTCTTTGTTGAATTAGAATTAACTGTTGCATTTGTTAAATCTGATATTGTAATTACCTGTATACCGCTTCCATCAAGACTTATTGAACTATTTGCAATTGTAACAATTGCTGTAGTATCTATTGCAGATTCATAAATATTAGCAGAACCAGAATTAGGATTATCCTGATATACGTATATATTTCCAAATAATCCTTGCGCCTGTGCAGTTGTAAGAGCAGTTCCAGAACCATCTGTCCATTTAACATTTAATATTGTAAGCTGAATGTTATTTAATCCAGCAGGACTATTATTTACAACATCTATTCTAAGTACATCCACTTTTTTGCTGTTTCCAACTCTTTCCTTAGCTGTGTCATTAGCAGTTAAAGTATGCACACTTGCATCATAAGTAACACTTGTTTTTATCACCTTTGCAGCTCTTCCATTGCCTGTATCAGTGTTCAAAAACATTTTGTATACTGCCCCATTCACCAAAGAAAATCCATCAATATCAGTTAAAGTTGCACCATCAAACTCAACAGATTGAACAGCAGTTGATGAAATACTAAATCCTAAATCTGTTAATCTGAATATATGCGGAGATTTTGAATCAGTACTTCCTCCTGTACGAATAAATATAATATTATCAGTTGTTCCACCTGAACAATTTTCACCTAATTGTAGTTCTATTTTGAATTTCTTTGGAATAGGGCTTGCAGGTGCTGTAACTGTATTAGCTGTAGCAAGTGTGCCTTGCGGATTTCTGATTCCGTCATTTGGCTCTGCATACGAAATAAAATCCGAATTGTCTATATTTGTATCAGTTCCATCTGTATTTCTTCCAACAGTATTTGGCGAACTCAAATCAGCAATTGCAGGATTTTCATAAGATATAAGAGTTGCTGTATAATCATAGTAAACATAATTACTACCGGATTGCCATGTAACCCTATCAATTACCTGACCACTTGAATTTTCCAAAGCAACAAAATCTCCTGATGTAGCTAACCCGCCTGCTCCAAAACAATCAGTATACGCGAACACATTTGCACTATTATCTGTGCTTGAGAAATATATTTGTGTAAAACTATTCTGATAAAGTTTTCTTGTAAACTGGAAAGGTTTTCTGTATGGAGAAGTCCCAGTCACAGAATTTTTATTTCTGAGTATCCAATTAGTAACTGTAACTGCATTTATATTATCTGTGTTATATAATTCAATAAACTGGTCAGAACTTACAGACTGGTAAGACGCTTCATTTATTTTTATAACATCAGTTCCTGTATTTGATAAATTTTGTGTTGGAGTAGAATCATTTTCAAAATATTTGCTTCCATCAGAAATTCTTGCAAAAGAAATATTAGTTGCACCAGATGATAATGCGATCCACTGAACAATATCAGCCTGCGTAGGTATAGCATCTCTTAATTTGAGATGATAACCCGAAGCTCCATCTAAATTTGTATTTGGTGTAATTACAAATCTTGCTCCATTTGCAATAGAATCAGAAGGACCACCTGTCCATACTGTTGTATCGCCACCTGGTGATGAAATAGTTCCTGTGTTATATACAAGTGTCCAACCATTTAAAGAAACACTTGCTCCTGTATCATTATATAATTCTACCCAATCCTGTCCTGCTGTAGCACCAAGTGCATATATTTCATTTATATGAACATTGCCTGATTGAGGCAATGAATTTGGGTTATTAGAAATACCTGCTGTATTTGGAACTTTATCTCTTGTTTTTATTGCAAAATAATATGTAGTGCCGGATGTTAAACCAGTCACATAACGTGTTTCAAGAGTACCCGCATTTGCAGGAACCCAGGAATTTGCAAAATCAGTAGCATTCCCAAATTCAGTATCATTAGTTATAGGAGATGTAGAATATCTGACAATATAATTACCTGAAGTATTATTGTCTGAAGCACCATTATCGCCAGGTGCTGTCCATGTCAATTTAACCTGACCACGTGCAATACCTGGGGATGCTGCCAAATTACCAAGGACAGCAGGTGCTACTGTATCTTTCTTAACATAAAAACCATCTGTTAGTGTTGAACTTTGGCCTGCATTGTCATAAGCGCGAATAGAAACATAGTTTGTTCCTTCATTTAAACTTATCCAATCTACCTGCCAATTATCAGTATACTGTGAAGCATTTATTGAACTTGCAATATTTGTCCACGTCTTTAAAGTGCTACCTGTCATACCTGCTCCTGAAAAAACTGTGTATTGGACATAAGAAAGCAAAGATGCTGTATCCAGAAAATCAATATTGTAACTTGTGCCTGAAGAATTTTTCCATGTATCATCACCTGTCTGATTATCTGTTATTGTTGGATTATTTATATCTTTTTTCACATAAAATGCATCATTTAAAAGATAAGAATTACCGACACCATCAAATATTTTAGCAGAAATATAATTTGTGCCTTGTGCAAGTGCTGTCCATGTAGACGCAGCACAAGACCAGTCAGTTGTATATATATCAGCATTTATTCCAGATACAACAGTTGTCCAATCCTGCAAAGTTGAGCCAGTTGCTCCTGCACCTGAATAAACTCTTGTCTGGAAATAAGATAATTTGGAACCACCTGAATCTGAAAAATCAATATTATAGGTCCCATTATTGGAAATTCTCCATGTATCATCACCTGTCTGGTTATCTGTAATTGATGGCGGAACAATATCTTGTCTGTCAAAAGAAACATAAGCACATTCATATAAATAATCAGAAGCTGATGAAGAATGAATCGTTCCTCCTGTCCATACAGAACCTGTCCAGTTTCTTGATCTTATACTTGCTGATTCATCAATACCAATAACTGTCATTTTGTTCTGATTTGGGTCAGAAATAAGCTGCATCCACTGGATATGGTTAGCCCAATCATAAGTATCATTCGCAGTCCCGGAAGGATTCAATGCCCAAGAACCAGTAGACCATGTAATATATCTAAACTTTGTTGAAGATAAAGGCACACCAACAGCTATACATTTCCCTGAATCTTTTTCCCATGCAATATCTGAGCAACGAGACATAGCAGTTGCTTCCATACCTGTATTTTCAGTTGGCAATGCTCCCCAGGAAGAACCATTCCATATAGAAACATTCCAGTCTGACAAACCATCAATACTTGACATACCAATATTATTAGAACTTGTCTGTGTATCAGCAGAAAGTTTAAGCCAATTAGCAGTTGCAACTATATTTGGACCAACTCCTGCACTCCCAAGCCAGGCTGCTCCATTGAAATAATCATAATTTGTAGTTGTGCCTGTTCCCCAAAGCACCATACAATTACCTGTTGTATATTCCCAGACAATGTCATAGCATTGTTTATTATTCACTGCAGCAGAAGTTGTTAGAGTTTTACCATCTTGCCAAACAGAACCTGTCCACCTCAACGCATAAATATCTGAATTTGAATCTAATGTTGAAAGCATCATAATATCTGTTCCGAGTCTTGCCTCTAATCTTACCCAATATGCAACACCTGTAGTCCCTAAATCTATTGTAGTTTCACCTACTACCCATGAACTTCCATTCCATATTCTATATGCAACTTCATTGGAAGATGCACCAGTAGAATATATCACAACACATCTACCTGTATTTTGTTCATAAGCAATATCAAACCCACGATAAATACTACTTGCAGAACCTATTCCTGACACAGAAAATTGTGCAGCCCATGAATTTGCCTGACCATCATATTTCATTATAGTTAGTGTTCCAGAACTTGAAAGAACACCAGCCATTTTTTCATTTCTAACAACAGGACAAGATTTTGTAATTATCCATCTCATTGTAGAAGTTGCGTTTGCCGCAGACTGGGCAGAGCCCCAGCTTGAACCAGTCCAAAGCATATACTTAGGTATTGTAGCACTTGAACCTTCCCCATAAAGGACCAATCCAGCAGCAGCTCCTGGAGAACCTGTTGTTGCAGACGGACTATTTCCTATGGCTGAAGTATTATTAACTTCATCATATCCGCGAACTGCAAAATAATATGTAGTGCTTGCAAGAAGCCCTGAAAGGACTCTGTTTTCTGTTTGCCCGGATGCAAGTGGCGTCCATGATTGCGAATAAACTGTTGCAGCATTCCACGTTGCTGTATCAGTAATAGCTGATGCGCTATATCTGGCATAATAACCACCATTAGGTGGAGCCTGCAAATCACCAGTTGTGTCATTATCACCTGGTGCTGTCCATGAAAGTTTAATCTCACCTGCATAATCACCTGTTTGAGCGCTTAGACTTGAAATTATTCCGGGGTTTGTAACATCAGAACCTGTTGTTCCTGAATTTCCTGAAAGATTTGAAATTGCGCCATAATTACCTGCTTTATCAATTGCCTTAATTGCAACATAATAAAGAGAACTTGCAGTTAAACCTGTAATAGTTCTGCTTTCTCCCGACCCACCACCTGCAAAACCTGTCCAACTATGATTAAAAGTAGCAGCTGCATTAAAATCAACATCACTACCATCAAAATTTCCCTGTGCAGAAGTTTTATATTTCACAAGATAATTTGATACAGTGCCAGAACCTGCATCATCACCTGATGCTGTCCATGTTAAATTTAAAACACCTTCTGTTCCTGTAGAAACTGCAAGATTTGCAATTGCACTTGGGTTGGTTGTATCTTTTTTCACATAAAATGGGTCTATAAGTGTTGTAACGTTACTTTGATTATCATAACATCTGACTGACACATAATTCGTCCCTGTTTGGCAAGATGCAAAATCCACTTGCCAATCTGTAGTATAATTAGGATTATTTATTGAACTTGCTACTGTTGTCCAATCCTTTAAAGTAGAACCAGTTAAACCTACACCAGAATATATTGTATATTGGAAATAAGAAAGCTGTGAACCTGTGTCTGAAAAATCTATGTTGTAAGTTGTGCCACTCGCATTCTTCCATGTATCATCTCCTGTTTGATTATCTGTTATGCCCGGACCTACTGTATCTTTCTTTACATAAAATGAATCCTGCAAAGTTATAGAATTTCCGGCGTTATCAAAACCCCGTGATGTTACATAATTTGTGCCCTCTTGTAGACTTGCCCAGTCAACCTGCCAATTATCAGTATATGAATTCGCATTTATACTTGTTGCAATATTTGTCCACGATTTCAATGTGCTTCCTGTCATTCCTGCGCCTGAATATACTGTGTACTGTACATAATTAAGTAATGAATTTCCAGTATCTGTCCAATCTATATTATAGCTCGTGCCTGATGCATTTCTCCATGTATCATCACCTGTTTGATTGTCTGTTATTCCAGGATTTGTTACATCTTTTTTCACATAAAATGGATCCACAAGTGTTGCTGAATTTCCTGCATTATCAAAAACTTTCACTGATACATAATTTGTAGTTTCCTGTAAAACTGAAAAATCTATTTGCCAATTATCAGTATAATCCGTAGCATTTATTGAGCTTGCAATATTTGTCCAAGTTTTAAGTTGTGTGCCTGTTTGACCTGTATCTGTCCAAACTGTGTATTGAGCATAAGACAGATTTGAATTTCCTGTATCTGTAAAATCTATGTTGTATGCTGTACCACTGGAATTTTTCCAATTATCATCACCTGTTTGATTATCTGTTATCCCAGGATTTGTTGTATCCTTTTTCACATAAAATGGATCTAACAAAGTTGTTGAATTATTCAAATTATCGGACACACGAACTGACACATAATTCGTTCCTGTTTGTAATGCTGTCCAATCCACCTGCCAATTGTCAGTATAATCTGCGGCATTTATTGAGCTTGCTATATTTGTCCAATCTTTAAGTGTGCTTCCTGTTAAATTAGTATTTGAATATATTGCGTATTGGGCAACACTCAGCAAAGAATTAGCATCAGAAAAATCTATATTATAAGTTGTCCCGCCCGTATTTTTCCAGGTATCATCACCTGTTTGATTATCTGTAACTATCGGTCCCTGTGTATCCTTTTTGACATAAAACACATCATTTGATTGATTACTGTTATTCGCATTATCATAAGTACGAACTGACACATAATTTATTCCCTGCTGTATGCTTGCAAAATCTACCTGCCAATTATCTGTATAATCTAAAGCATTTATTGAACTTGCTATGTTTGTCCAATCTTTTAATGTTGAACCAGCTAAACCCGGATTACTATAAACAGTATATTGAGCATAAGACAAAAGTGAATTCACAGAACCAGCAGTATCAGAAAAATCCACATTATAAGTTGTCCCACTCGCATTTTTCCAAGTATCATCTCCTGTTTGATTATCAGGTATAGTAGGATTATTTGTGTCTTTTTTGACATAAAATACATCTAACAAGGTTGATGAATTATTCAAATTATCGGACACACGAACTGATACATAACTTGTTCCCTGTTGCAAACTTGCCCAATCTACCTGCCAGTTTGTAGTATAATCAGAATTATTTATTGAACTTGCAAGTGTTGTCCAATCTTTTAACGTTGTTCCAGTTTGTCCTGTATCAGAATATATTGTGTATTGAAAATAAGAAAGCAATGAACCTGTATCTGAAAAATCTACATTGTAAGTTGTTCCACTTGTTTTCCTAAATGTGTCATCTCCTGTTTGATTATCTGTTATTCCCGGACCTTGAGTATCTTTTTTAACATAAAATGCATCTTGTAAAGTTACAGAATTTCCAGCATTGTCATAAACTCGCGATGACACATAATTTGTTCCTTCTTGTAAACTTGCGAAATCTACCTGCCAATTATTCGTATAATCATTTGCATTTATACTTGTGGCTATATTTGTCCAAGTTTTCAATGTAGAACCTGTCATTCCAGCACCAGAATATACTGTGTACTGGGCATAAGAAAGTTGCGAGTTTCCTGTATCAGAAAAATCTATGTTATAGCTTGTGCCTAATACAGAACGCCAAGTGTCATCACCTGTCTGGCTATCTGTTGTTCCGGGATTCGTTACATCTTTTCGGACATAAAATGGGTCTACAAGTGTTGCTGAATTTCCTGCATTGTCATAAACACATACTGATACATAATTCGTTCCCTCTTGTAGACTTGCCCAATCAACTTGCCAATTATTAGTATAATCTGCCGCATTTATAGTTATTGCTATATTTGTCCATGTTTTTAATGTGCTTCCTGTCAAACCTGTATTTGAATAAACTGTATATTGCACATAAGATAAATTTGAATTACCTGTATCTGAAAAATCTACATTATAAATTGTTCCTGATGAATTTCTAAATGTATCATCACCTGCCTGGCTGTCTGTTATTCCCGGATTTGTTACATCCTTTCGGACATAAAACGCATCTAATAATGTATCTGAATTTCCTGCATTATCATAAGCACGAACTGATACATAATTTGTTCCCTCGTTAAGACTTGCCCAGTCAACCTGCCAATTATCTGTATAATCTGATGCATTTATACTTGTAGCTATGTTAGTCCAATCCTTTAATGTAGAGCCAGTCATCAGTGTATTTGAATATACTGTGTATTGGACATAAGATAAATTAGCTCCTCCTGTATCTGAAAAATCTACATTATAAGTTGTACCTGATATGTTTTTCCATGTATTATCCCCTGTTTGATTATTTCCAATTTGCGGATTTGTTGTATCTTTTTTTATATAAAATGGATCTACAAGTGTTGCAGAATTTCCGGCATTATCATAAACTCTCACTGACACATAATTTGTTCCCTGTTGGCATGAATTAAAATTAATCTGCCAGTTATCTGTATAATCCGTAGCATTTATACTTGTTGCTATATCTGTCCAAGTTTTAAGTGTAGTTCCTGTTAAATTAGTATTTGAATAAATTGTGTATTGAGCATAAGATAAAAGTGAATTTGCGTCTGAAAAATCTATATTATAACTTGTGCCACTTGCATTTTTCCATGTATCATCACCTGTTTGATTATCTGTTATAGTCGACGCTGAAGTGTCTTTCTTAACATAAAACGCATCCGCAAGTGTTTCTGAATTTCCAACATTATCAAAAACGCGAACTGACACATAATTTGTGCCTTGCTGTAAGCTCGCAAAATCCACCTGCCAATTGGTAGTATAATTGGAATTATTTATTGAACTTGCTACTGTTGTCCAATCCTTAAGTGTACTCCCAGTAAATCCTGTATTGGAATATACTGTATATTGGAAATAGGAAACCAAAGAACCTGCATCTGAAAAATCTATATTATAACTCGTGCCTGATGCAGTTTTCCAGTTATCATCTCCTGTTTGGTTATCTGTTATTCCCGGGTTAACAGTATCTTTTTTTATATAAAATGGATCTACAAGTGTTGCAGAATTTCCGGCATTATCATAAGTGCGAACTGATACATAGTTTGTTCCTTGTTGCAAACTTGCCCAATCTACCTGCCAGTCATCTGTATACGATGCAGCATTTATTCCAGTTGCTATATTTGTCCAGGTTTTTAATGTGTTGCCTGTTAAATTAGTATTTGAGTATATTGTGTATTGAGCATAAGATAAATTAGCTCCTCCTGTATCTGTGAAGTCAACATCGTAAGATGTACCTGATGCAGTTCTCCATGTATCATCACCTGTTTGATTGTCTGTGAACCCAGGATTTGTTGTATCTTTTTTGACATAAAATGGATCTTTCAACGTAGCAGAATTTCCTGCTGTATCATAAACTCGTACTGAAACATAATTAGTTCCCTGTTGCAAACTTGAGAAATCCACCTGCCAATCTGTGGTATAATCTGAAACATTTATACTCGTTGCGATATTTGTCCAATCCTTTAAGGTGCTACCTGTTAAATTAGTATTTGAGTATATTGTATATTGAACATAGGAAAGAAGCGAACCTGCATCTGAAAAATCTACATTATAAGCAGTGCCAGTAGAATTTTTCCATGTATCATCACCTGCCTGGCTATCTGTTATTCCAGGATTTGTTGTATCCTTTCGGACATAAAACACATCATTTGTTGTAGTTGTATTTGCCGCAATATCATATATGCGAACAGATACATAATTTGTTCCTTCCTGTGCTGCACTCCATGTAGATGCCAATATAGCCCAATTATTTGTATAGTTTGTTGCATTAATAGAAGAAACTACTGTAGTCCAATCCTGCAAAGTGCTTCCAGATTGATTTGGCAAACTTGTAACTTTTGTCTGGAAATAAGAAAGATTTTCACCACTTCCAGAAGTAAAATCTATATTATATATTCCGGCATTCGTATTTCTCCATACATCATCGCCTAATTGATTATCCGTGATAGTCGGCTGACCTATTGCTTTTTTCACATAAAATGGATCCATAAGTGTTGCAGAATTACCCGCATTATCATAGACACGAACTGAAACATAGTTATTTGTTCCTTGCTGCAATGCACCAAAATTTACTTCCCAATCTGTAGTATAATCCGAAGCATTTATTGAACTTGCTATATTTGTCCATGGAATAATTGACTCACCTGTTAAACCAGTATCATTATAAACAGTATACTGGACATAAGATAATAAAGAATTTGAAGATGCAAATGTATCTGAAAAATTAACATTGTAAGTTGTGCCACCAGAACTGCGAACAGTGTCATCACCGCTTTGCAAATCTTCAATAGTCGGATTATTTGTATCTTTTTTCACATAGAAAATATCGTTTTGTGTTAGAACCTTACTCACATTATCATAACATCTCACTGACACATAATTCGTTCCCTGCTGCAAAGCATTAAAATCCACCTGCCAGTCAATAGTATATGATGCAGCATTTATACTTGTTGCTATATTTGTCCAGTCCTTAATTAATGATCCCGTCTGAACTGTATTACTCCAAATAGTATATTGAGCATAAGAAAGCAAAGACTGATTATCTGAAAAATCTGCGTTGTAAGTTGTGCCTGAAACTTTTTTCCAGGTATCATCACCTGTTTGATTATCTGTAATTCCCGGATTAGTAGTATCCTTTTTCACATAAAATGCATCTGTAAGTGTTGTCAAATTTGATAAATTGTCATAAGCGCGAACTGTTACATAATTTGTTCCTTCTTGTAAACTCGTAAAATCTACCTGCCAGTTATCTGTATAATCAAAAGCATTTATACTTGTTGCTATATTTGTCCAATCCTTTAATGTAGAACCAGTTAAACCTGTACCTGAATAAACCGTATACTGTACATAAGAAAGCAATGATTTAGTGTCAGTAAAATCTACATCATAAGTTGTACCAGAAGCAGTTCGCCATGTATTATCTCCACCAGAAATATTATTAGTTGCAACAGGTCCTAAAGTATCTTTTTTAACATAAAATGGATCTATAAGTGTTACTGAATTTCCTGCAACATCATAAGTTTTAACTGAAACATAATTTGTGCCTTCCTGCAAACTTGAAAAATCAACTTGCCAATCTATAGTATATGAATTTGCATTTATACCTGTAGCAATATTTGTCCACACCTTAAGTGTACTTCCAGTTTGTCCCGTATTGGAATATACTGTATATTGGGCATAAGAAAGTAATGAACCACCTGTATCTGTGAAATCTACATCATAAGCTGTGCCACTGACTTTTTTCCAGATATCATCACCTGATTGATTATCTGTAACTCCCGGAACCGATGTATCTTTTTTAATATAAAACGCATCTGTTTCATTTGAAGAAAGTCCTGCATTATCATAAACTCGCACTGAAACATAATTTGTGCCTTGTTGTAAACTCGTCCAATTCACTTGCCAATCATTCGTGTATGAATTTGAATTTATACTTGTTGCTATATTTGTCCAATCTATAAGTGTTGAACCTGTTAAAGCAGTATTTGAGTATACTGTATATTGGGCATAGGAAAGTTGTGAGTTCCCCGTATCTGTCCAATCTATATTATAGCTTGTACCTGATGTAGATTTCCATGTATCATCACCTGTTTGATCATCAGCTATACCCGGAGAAGTAATATCTTTTTTAATATAAAATGCGTCTGTTAAATTTGCCGAATTTCCGGAATTGTCATAAACACGAACACTCACATAATTCGTTCCTTGGGTAAGTAATGAAAAATTAACTGACCAGTTAGTAGTATAATCCGAAGCATTTATACTGCTTGCTATATTTGTCCAGTCTATAAGTGTTGAACCAGTTTGTCCTGTATTTGAATATACTGCATACTGGATATAAGAAAGCAAAGAATTCGTGCTTCCAGCAGTATCATAAAAATCAACATTGTAAGTTGTGCCAGAAGAAGTCCGCCATGTATTATCTGTACCTGCCTGATTATTCGTAATTGTAGGCAAATTCGTATCTTTTTTAACATAAAACATATCTAACAAACTCGCTGAATTTCCGGAATTATCAAAAACTTTCACTGACACATAATTCGTTCCTTCCTGTAGACTTGCCCAATCTACCTGCCAATTATTTGTATAATCCGATGCATTTATACCTGCAACAATTGCAGTCCACGTTTTAAGTGTTGAACCAGTTAAGCCTGTATTTGAATATACTGCATACTGTGCATAAGATAATAACGAATTGCCTGTATCTACAAAATCTATGTTGTAAGTAGTACCACTTGCATTCTTCCATGTATCATCTCCTGTCTGGGAATCTGTAATTGTAGGATTTGATACATCTTTTTTAACATAAAATGCGTCGATTAAACTTGTCGAAGCTCCTGCATTATTATAAACCCTGACACTTACATAATTTGTGCCTTCACTTAAAGAAACCCAGTCAACCTGCCAGTTATCTGTGTATTGTGCCGCATTTATTGAGCTTGCTATATTTGTCCAGTCTTTTAAAGTAGAACCAGTTTGCCCTGTATTAGAATAAACTGTCCACTGGGCATACGAAAGCAAAGACGAACCTGCATCTGTCCAATCTACATCATAAGAAGTTCCTGATGAAGCCCGCCACGTATCATCACCATTTTGGTTATCACCTATTGTTGGAGCAGTTGCAGATTTTTTAATATAAAAAACATCTGTTAATGTTGCCCAATTCCCAGAATTGTCATAAACACGTGCTGATACATAATTCGTGCCTTCCTGTAAAGAAGCAAAATCTACCTGCCAATTATCTGTCCAATCCGAAGCATTTATACTACTTGCAATATTTGTCCATGGTTTTAATTGTGTGCTGGTCTGATTTGTATTCGCATAAATTGTATATTGAGCATAAGATAATAAAGAACCTCCTGTATCTGAAAAATCTACATTGTAAGAAATTCCTGCAGCAGTTCTCCATATATCATCACCTGTCTGATTATCTGTAACTCCCGGATTATTTGTATCCTTTTTCACATAAAATACATCATTTAAAGTAGCACTCAAGCCTGCATTGTCATAAACCCGAACTGATACATAATTTGTTCCCTGCTGTCCTGAAGCAAAATCTATCTGCCAATTATCAGTATATTCTAATGCATTTATACCAGATGCAATATTTGTCCAGTCTTTTAACGTGCTACCAGTTTGTCCTGTATCTGAATATACTGTGTATTGGGCATAAGATAATAACGAATTATTTGCACCTGCTGAATCTGAAAAATCTATATTGTAGGTTGTCCCTGAAGAATTTTTCCAAGTGTCATCACCTGTTTGTGTATCTGTTATTACAGGATTATTTGTGTCTTTTTTCACATAAAATACATCATTCAAAGTAGCAGACAAACCTGCATTGTCATAAACACGAACTGATACGTAATTTGTGCCTTGTTGCAAACTCGCCCAATCTACTTGCCAATCATTTGTATATGAAGATGCATTTATAGAACTTGCAATATTTATCCAGTCTTTAAGTGTAGTTCCGGTTTGCCCTGTATTAGAATAAACTGTATATTGTGTGTATGAAAGTTGTGACTCATTATCAGAAAAATCTATATTATAAGTTGTGCCAGTTCCAGTTTTCCAGGTATCGTCACCTAACTGGTTATCAGTAATTGCAGGAGAAGTTGTATCTTTTTTCACATAAAACACATCTGCTAAAGCAACTGAATTTCCTGCATTGTCAAAGGCACGAACTGATACGTAATTTGTACCTTGTTGCAAACTTGCCCAGTCTACCTGCCAATTATCTGTATAATCTGAAGCATTTATACTTGTGGCTATATTTGTCCAGTCTTTAAGCTGCGTTCCTGCCTGATTAGAATCTGTCCAGACAGTATATTGTGTGTATGAAAGCAATGAACCGCCTGTATCTGTGAAATCTACATTGTAAGTTGTACCTGCAGATGTTTTCCAGGTATCATCTCCTGTTTGATTATCTGTTACTCCCGGATTAGTCGTATCTTTTCGGACATAAAATGAATCTAATAATGTTGACCAGTTACCTGCATTATCATACGCCCGGATTGAAACATAATTTGTGCCTTCATTACAAGAAGCAAAATCTACAGCCCAATCCTGTGTATATGAATCTGAATTTATAGAACTTGCAATATTTGTCCAGTCTTTTAATGTAGAACCTGTTAAAACCGTATTGGAATATACAGCGTATTGAACATTGTTTAACAAAGAAATCCCATCACTAAAATCAATATTATAATTTGTCCCTGCAGATGTTTTCCAGGTATCATCACCTGTCTGGTTATCTGTTATACCCGGAGAAACTGAATCTTTTTTCACATAAAATACATCTGTTAAATTATCTGAATTGCCAACACCATCAAATATTTTGACTGACACATAATTTGTGCCCTCTTGCAAAGCGGTCCATGTAGAAGCAGCCAATGACCAATTTGTAGTATACGAATCCGCATTTATAGATGAAACAGCAGTTGTCCAATCCTGCAAAGTTGAACCTGTCTGGCCTGTGTTTGAAAAAACTTTTGTCTGAATATAAGATAATTTTGAACCGCCTGAATCTGTAAAATCAATATCATAAGTTCCGTTATTGGAAATTCTCCAGGTATCATCACCTGTCTGATTATCAGCAATAGTAGGTGGAGTTATATCGTGTCTGTCAAATACAATAAATTCACATTCTTTTGTAGAATTTGATGCACCTGGCTCATGCTGAGTTCCACCTGACCACGTAGAACCTGTCCAATTACGTGAACGAATATCAGCATTTGCGTCTATTCCAACTAAAGTCATTTTATTTGTATTTGGATCAGGAGTTAATTGTAACCAGCGAAGTGTACCTCCCCACAAATATGAATCTTTTGGAGCTGTACTTAAATTAGCAGAACTCCATCCACCTGCTTGTGTCCATGTTACATAACTAATTTGCCTTGAAGCAGAATCTCCTCCAACTGCTAAACATTTGCCTGAATCTTTTTCCCATGCAATATCTATTCCTCTGTATGTAACTGATGCCATTGATGCATCTTCTGTAGGCAAAGAACCCCAGATAGCACCATCCCAAATACATAAATTCCAGTCAACATTATTGTCCAAAGACGCAAAACCAATTTTATTTGAGCCGGAAGAAGTATCTGCAGATATTTTTATCCATCCATTTCC
Organism: Candidatus Firestoneibacteriota bacterium; assembly: GCA_038042445.1. GTDB lineage: Bacteria > Oederibacteriota > D2-FULL-39-29 > JBBTED01 > JBBTED01 > JBBTED01. The sequence goes on along the minus strand of JBBTED010000163.1, from coordinate 2,349 downwards.
AGCAGCAGAAGTTGCAATATTAGGACCAGCTCCAGCTGAACCTAACCAATTTAAGCCATTCCAATAATCATAATTAGTTACTAAACTTTGTTTCCATATAACCATGCAATTCCCTGATGTGTTTTCCCATGCAATATCAAAACCCTGAGTAGTTAAACTATTAGTTGCTGTAGTTAAAGTTTTTCCATTTAAAATCGCAGAACCAGTCCACCTGTTTGCATAAATATCATTATTTGCATCTGATGTTGCAATCATAATTTCATTGCTTCCTTTTTTCGGCTCTGTTCTTACCCAATACACAATATTAGTTGTCCCAAGTTCTACATTGGTTTCTCCAATTACCCATGAACTTCCATCCCATACCCTGTATGCAATTTCATTTGTTGTTGTTCCTTTAGAATAAACCACCATACATCTGCCTGTATTTTGCTCATAAGCAATATCAAAACCACGATAAGCACTATTTGCAGCACTTATTCCTGTTGTAGAAAATTCTACTGCCCATATGCTACCATTCCATCTTTGCACAGATAAAGTTCCGTCTGAATACAATATTCCTGCCATTTTTTCGTTTCTGACAACAGGACACGAACGTGTTATAACCCAGTTTATAACACCTGTAGAAGCAGAACCATCAGGGCCTGTTTGCTCTCCCTGCCATCCTGAACCTGTCCAGTTCATATATCTTGGCTCCTGATATGTGCCTTCTCCATAAACAATAACTCCAGCAGCAGGACCTGTAGCAGCAGAAGTTGCAGACGGACTATTTGATATACTGCCTTCATTATTAACTTCGTCTTTTGCTCTAATTGCAAAATAATATGTAGTATTCGGACTTGGCATACTTAAAGTTTTTTGCTCTGTACTTTCGGCAATTAAAGGTGTCCAGTTCTGGTTATAAGTTGTTGCAGATGTCCAGTCACCTTCTGTTGAAATAGCAGCTGATGTAGAATATCTAACAGTATATAAAGTCGCTGTTCCTGTTGAATTATTATCACCTGGTGCTGTCCAGCTTAAATCTATTTCACCTGGATATGCACCTGTTGAAGCTGTTAAATTAGCAATCTGGCCAGGTGAAGTTACATCAGCACCTGATGTAGCTGAATTACCAGTTAGATTTGATACTGCTCCGTTATTTCCTGCTTTATCAATAGCTTCAATTGCAACATAGTAAAGTGTATTCGGAGTAAGACCTGTTAAAACACGATTTTCACCAGAGCCTGCAATTTGCGGAGAAGACCAACCCGAAGTATCATAAGTAGTTGCTGAATCAAAATCACCTTGTGTTCCATCAAAATTAGCAGATGTTTTGTATTTCACAGTATAGCTTGAAGCTGTACCTGAACCTGCATTATCACCAGTAGCAGTCCATACAAGATTTATCTCACCTTCAATGCCCGATGATGCAGATAAATTGCTAATAGCACTTGGCAGGACAGTATCTTTGTTTATATAAAATGCATCTGCAAGGGTTGTCCCATTTCCTACAATATCATAAACACGAACTGAAACATAATTTGCACCTTCCTGCAAACTTGCAAAATCTACGCTCCAGTCGTATGTATAACTTGCATTATTAATACCAGTTGCTACACTTGTCCACGACTTTAATGTGCTTCCAGTTTGTCCTGTATTGCTATAAACTGTATATTGGAAATAATCCACTAATGAACCTGCATCAGAAAAATCCACATTGTAAGTTGTGCCTGTAGTTTTTCTCCATACACTGTCACCACCGGAAATATTATTTGTTATTCCCGGATTTTGAGTATCTTTTCGGACATAAAACACATCTGACAACTCAGAATAATTTCCTGCATTATCATAAACACGAACTGAAATATAATTTGTTCCCTGCGAAAGCGCATTCCATACAGATGAAGACAATGACCAGTTTGTATCATAGGTAGCAGAATTAATTCCGCTTACTACTGTAGTCCAATCTTGTATTAATCCACTTTGTCCCTGTGAACTGCATACTTTTGTCTGAACATAAGAAAGATTACTTCCACCTGTATCTGCAAAATCTATATTATAAGTTCCATTATTTGTACTTCTCCAGGAATCATCACCAGTTTGATAATCTGTAATTTGCGGATTTGTATTATCTTTTCGGACATAAAATACATCGCTTAAAGTTGCTGAATTTCCGGCATTGTCAAAAACTAAAACTGATACATAATTTGTTCCCTGCTGTAATACAGAAAAATCCACTTGCCAATCAGTGCTATAAGAACTTGAATTTATACTCGTTGCAATATTTGTCCATGTCTTTAACTGTGTGCCAATTTGACCTGTATTTGTCCAAATTGTATACTGCGTGTATGATAAATTAGAACCACCTGTATC
>JBBTED010000162.1:0-17533 GCA_038042445.1 Candidatus Firestoneibacteriota bacterium | reverse complement strand
CCTGCATACGGCACATACGAATACTTCAAACTTTCAGTAATAACATCTCCATTTTTTGATATTATATTTGTATCAATTACTTCTTTTTTCACAACTGATTTCAATACAGACAAATCTCCATTGTATTTAAATCTTATTGTCTGACCTATAGGCCCATTTAAAAACTTTATAAATTCCCAAGCTTCTGCAGGATGTTTTGTCTGTGTAGGAATGGCCCATAATATAAACCCATTTACTGTTGCTCTTTGCTTTGCTTTTGGAAGTACTGCTATATCCCATTTAAAAGTTTTTACAGCTTTTAGCTCACTAGCTGCATAAATATTTGACCACAACATTGCGATTTTACCTGTCATAAATAATGGAACTGGCTGCATTTCTGTTACCTGCCCTAATGATGGTGCTACATGATATTTGTTTATCAAATCATACCACCCTCTCACAGCATCTATAGCAAGAGGCTTATCTAAATTGCATTTTTTACCATCAGAACTTATAAATTCTATTCCATTCATTTTTAAAATTAAGTGTGCCCCACCTCCACCAAATATTATTGTTCCATATTGATCAATTCTACCGTCATTATTAAAATCCTTAGTCAATTTTTTGCAATTATTCACAAATGTATTCCAATCCCATGTGCTATCCGGATATTTTAATTTTTCTTTGTCAAATATATCTTTATTATAATACATAATTATAGGATTACACCACCCAGGTATTGCAGCATATTTACCTTTAAATAAAATAACCTCCATAAGATTAGGATGAAAATCATTCTTCATTCTATCCTGAAATTCTGCATCATTTTTAATAAAACCAGTTAAATCTAACAATGTATCTTTGTCAGCTAAAACATAATATTCCATTGTTGCTATATCAATAATATCCGGACAATCACCTGAAAGAACCATTGTCTGAACTTTTACTAAATATCTTGCCCAATCTGTAATAGGTATTAATCTTAATCCTATATCAGGATGAAGTCTTTCAAATTCTTTTACCAACTCTTTAACAGTATTATAATCACTGGCACTTCCTCTAACTGCATATTTTAAAACCACACGTTTAGAACTTTTGCTATCTTTTGTACAGGATATACTTAAAATACATATTGCAAATACAACAAGTAGTCCTATAGCAAATATATTTTTCTTCTTCACTTTAAAATCCCCCTTTATCCCTCCGCATAGAATGAATTTATCGCCTCTTTTGGATCTGAATCCACATGTATTTCCACACCAGCAAACCCAAGCTCTTTAACACACTTCAAATACTTTTCTGTCCCCATTTCTCTAAAACCCCACTGATTATACGAAAGAATAATGACGTTTGTAAACAGATTTATTACTCGTATAATTCCTGTCTTGCGTGAGCTACAATATCATCTAATTTTTTTTCTAAATCTTTTGCAATTGGTTCTACAGAATGTGTAACTAATATTTCTTCTTTGCGTTGACGACAACGTTCTTCCATACTTTTTGCTCCATTATCAAGCCAAACTTGATAATAATTTCTATCTAGAAGTTTCGGAAACCACAACTCTTTTCTAAAATGCAAAGCTGTATGCATTCTATCAATAAATGAACCACCGCATCTAACCTCTGCAATTTCGTTAATTCCAATTGCTTCGTCACTAAAATCAATTTCTCTATTCACGCTTTCTATATAAGAAATTATTTCATTTTGTAAAACAAGAATATCTAATGAAGATGTCTGATCCGCTCCACAAATTCCCATATGCCCGAATATATCTGCTCCTGCTGCTGCGACTAAAACCAAAGTAGAAGCAATTTCTAAACCAGCTTGTGCATCAAGTCGTTTTGAATCAGTTAGTCCTACATTAATATATACAGGAAACCCATAATATTTTCCCATTTGCGTCATTGCAACCCCAAGAATTGCCTGTTCAGGACCTGCAAAAATTATCTGTGTAGCAGACATATCAAATGCATGACAAACCCCGCCATAACAAACAGGCATTCCCTGACGTATTAATTGTGTAATACAAATACCTGCAAGAATTTCTGCATTTTCCTGCACAAGTGTTCCTGCAATTGTCCCTGGAGCTGATAAACCCATTTGTGCCATAGGACCAATTGGCACCGGCAAATTAATTCTTGCTGTCTCAAATAATAAATCTATTCCATTAAAAGGAAATCGCAAAGGACTAATAGGTTCAAAAAATGGATAACACAAAGGATATTCAGTTGCTTTTTGGACATCACCACGCAATGCAATTAACATTTCTATTATATATTTTGTAGCAACACGATTATGAAACCAAAAAGTTATTGGCTTATTTGTATTTTTTATCATTGTTGCTGCCACTTCAATGCTACGCCATTCTATTGGAAATTCATGCGGGTCTGCCATTGCACCAACAATATTTATATTATCCAAAGCATCACAAAAACGCGTTGCAGTTTGGACATCATTTAATGTTGCATATCTACGATTTTTGCCTATATCATCCAACCATGATGCCTCACCTGCACTACTATTATAGTTTCGCTTGCCAACACCAAAACTTGCCTTTTGTGATAAATCACGGCCATAAATTGTCCATTGTTTTCCACATTGTTCAAGCGATTTCATAATTAGTTTTTCCGAAATCTTAACACATTGTGTTTTTCTATCTACAATAGCCCCAGCTTCTATAAATTTATTTATCATTTCCTCATGAGGCACAATAACACCTATACGTTCAAGTATTTCCACTGAAGACTTGTGAATTTTATTTATCTGTTCATCCGTAATAATTTTGCTTATCATAATATTACCTCCCTGTTGACTTTAACCATAAATCAATTGGTCTTTTAATACCTTTGGGACGAAATGGTAATTCTACTTTTGCACCTTTTCCTGCTGATTTATATGCAGCATACAACACTTCCTGAACAACACGGCCATCTTCACCAGTAGACTGAGAAACATCCTTACCACGAACACAACGAGCAAAATGAGCCATCTCCTGAGGAAATCCATAGTTCCATAATTCTTCATAAGTAGTAAATGTCCAACCTTTTGTAGTAGCTGCTTTTTCAACAACATATCCGTAACCACATTCACTATAAGTATTCAATGCATTACCCATATGCAAATTAGCATAAGTGCATCCTTTTGAACCAAACACTTCAATACGATCATCCATTCCACCAAGTCTCGCCCAACTATTCTCAATTAACGCTGTGCTACCGTCTTTAAATTCTAAAATACAAATACTATTATCTTCTCCTTTGGTAATTGCTTTATGAACATAAGTTCCCATCTGACATAGAACATTTTTTATTGGAACGCGGTTATAAAACCAATAAGCAAATGCTATACCATGGCACCCCATATCCATCAATACTCCTCCACCAGATTTTTGGACATCCCAGAACCATTTAGCGTGCGGACCTGAATGTTTTTCACTTTGCCTAACCTGATACACTTTGCCAAATGCACCTTCATCAGCTAACTGTTTTGCACGAACATATTTAGGTGTAAAAAACAACTCCTCTGCATACATCAACAACACACCTTTTCGTTTGCAAATATTTATCATTTCATCAGCTTCCTCGAGCGTCATACATAATGGTTTTTCACACACAACGTGTTTACCTGCATTAGCAATATCAATAGTCATTTGCGAATGAAACCTATTCGGAGCAGCAATAGTCACCATCTCAATGTCTTTTTCTTTAAGCATCTCTCTGTAATCCAGGAAAATTTTTGGGATATTATATTTCTTTGCTAACTTATTAGCATTCCCCGGAGTTGGTGATGCTACAGCAACAACTTCAGCTATCTCACCCATTTGTATAGACGCTATATGAATATCAGCCTGAAATTGGGACCCGATAATTCCAACTTTTACTTTACCGTTTTTAGTCATAGTTATACCCCCTTAAATCCCCCTTCATCCCCCTTTTTCAAAGGGGGAAAACCCTCCATTATTCCCATTCTAAAATTACTCCCATTGCTTGTGCTCTGTCTTTAAGTAACATTTTGTATAACTCAGGAGCCTGAGAAAATTTCGCACGATGACTGATCAAATTATCTAATTTTATTTCACCATCTTTTACATAATCAAAAAATAATTCTGTATGCCTACTTTGTGTCCAAGGGTTACCTGATGTTTCATATTCCGGATGTGAATTATGATGAATACCAATAATTGTAAAACTTGGTCTATTGCACAAATCATGAAAATCAAATAACACTGCTCCACGCGGACTGCTTAGCACAATAAATCTTCCTAACTTCTTTTTTAACAATGCAAATTCTTTTGGAATTAAATTCTGATTTCCTGTTAATTCAAATATTACATCTGCCATTCTGCCTTTAGTTAATTCTTTTACTTTTTCTATAATGTCACAATTTTGTGAATTCACTCCTATAATAGAAGGTTTTTTTGGAAGTAAATCAAGTCTGGTTTGTGCTACATCAATACCAATTACCGGCTTGGCACCGCAAATACCTGAAAACTGTGCAGTCAATTGTCCTAAAAGCCCTAATCCGTAAATTACAACAGATTCTCCAAACTGAATTTGTCCACGACGCACACCATTCATAACAACTTCAGCTATTGTAAAAAATGCTGCTTGCTCATCTGAAATTCCATCTGAGACTTTTTTTGCAGATTCTACCGGACTTTTTACATATTTAGAATGTCCACTAAAACTTGCTACTCGCTGATTTTTCCATGATGCATCTACTCCTTCTCCAATTTCTACAACAACTCCAATATTGGAATATCCGGCTAAAAATGGATATTTCCCATATTCTGCCCAAGCAGATTCTTTAGGAAATTCACCACTTAAAATAGTTAATTCTGTACCAGTACTTATCAATGTTCTGCTCGTTTGAATTAAAACTTCACCATATCCTATAGACGGCATAGATGTATTCTCAAGAACAACATCTAAAGGTTTTTTAAAAATAACTGTCGGATTTTCTAACATTTTATTCCCCCTTTTTTAAAACGGTAATGTAAAAAGTTTTATACTGTAGGGCAAACCTTCGGAGCACCCACTTTAGTGGGTCGTGCTTATATTAAGCAAGGCTAAAGCCTTGCCCTACATAAAACCACTTACCTATTACAGCAAATTAAACATCTATTAGTAATAACTTTTTCCACAAAAATTTCTCCTTTTATTATAATATATGTCGTTATTTTATGAAATTGCAAATAGTATCGTGTGTAAAAAATGATGATTTTATTGTATTTTTATTTTGCCCAATGATATAATTAATTATGCAAAAAAATGTAACAAATATTACCAGACAACCTCAATTATTTGAGGGTAATTTAACTTCAAAAAAACCATTTGATGTTTTACTTCATAATTATAATACCATTACCAAAACAGAATTTAATATACATCCTATATGTTGCCTTGTAATAGTTTTAGAAGGAAAATTTCTGCAGATTTATGAAAAAAGTATGCATATTATAAAAAAAGGAGAATTCTATTATGAAGGAATCTGGGAACCACATGGCGGAAAAAATTTAGAGCCATTCACTAAATTATTAGTTATTATATTTTTACCTGAATTTATTTTGCAGGAGCCAGATGATATAAAACTACTTATTCCATTTATATCACGATTTTCAAAAAACAGACCGAAATCATTTAATCCACACTCAACAAAACTTAATGTGTTATCATTGGCAGATGATATTTTGCACTTACATACCAAACGGCCAAATAACTGGGAAAATTCTATACGGCTGAATCTAAAAAGGATATTAATAGAACTTTTAAATCAGTGCAAAGGTATAAAAACACATTCTCCATTAAACAGCTATAACAATTTTAAAAAAATAGAACCAGCCCTCAAAACTATTTACAAATATTCACAAAATGATATGCATCTTCATAATGCTGCTGATATATCTAATTTAAGCAAACCAAGATTTAATGAGATTTTTAAAAAAACGATGGGAACAAGTTTTTTTAAATTTCATATGCAAATCAAATTACATATGGCTATACGTGATATTATATTAGGAAAAGATAAAATGGAAACAATTGCTACCCGCTGGGGATTTTATGATAACAGCCATTTCCACCATTTATTCAAAAAATTCTTTTTAAAAACCCCGCAAGAATACATCAATCAATTCTCAAGCAAGTAAAAATATTTCCCCCTTTGAAAAAGGGGGATTAAGGGGGATTTTAAAAAATATGGGTTTACTTATAGTTTATGAAATCTCCCCTACCCCTCTTTTCCAAAGAGGGGGTATTTTTACCGTAATATTATCAATTAAACGGGCTTTACCGATTTTCACAGCAAGTGCTATAAGCACATTTTTATTTATTATTTTAATATCCTCAAGTGTTTCAGGGTCAACTATTGAGATATAATCTATTTTGGCATTATTCTCAACAGCTATTATTTTCCTTTTCATTTCCGATATAATTTTATTTGCATTTTGCTCGCCGGATTTAATTTTAGCTTTAGCATATTTCAAAACTTTATATAAAATAGATGCCTTGTTTTTCTCTTCTTCACTAAGATATACATTTCTGGAACTTAAAGCCAAACCATTTTTTTCTCTATATGTCGGTAACACAACCACATCTAAATCAAAATTCAAATCTTTAACCATACGTTTTATAACTACACACTGCTGAGCATCTTTTTGGCCAAAATACGCTTTATCTGGTTTTACAATATTAAAAAGTTTAGCCACAATTGTAGTAACTCCTTTAAAATGACCTGGTCTGAATTTTCCACAAAGTGCTGAAGTTAAATTTCCTTGGACATTCACATAAGTAGAATATTTATCAGGATACATTCCTTGGACACTTGGTAAAAATATTATATCTACTCCGGCTTTTTGTGCTAATTCAGTATCTTTCTTGATATCACGTGGATATGCTTCATAATCTTCACCAGCCACAAATTGTGTTGGATTTACAAAAATGCTTATTATTACAAAATCACAATTTTTTTTTGCATTTTCCATCAAACTTAAATGCCCTTTATGAAAATACCCCATAGTCGGAACAAACCCAATAGTTTTACCTGTTTTATGGATTTTGTCAGACCATTTCTGCATTTCTTTTATACTTTTTATAATTTTCATAAATACAATTATTTTTTTATTTGTAGTCGCTGATTTATCAGCAAAAAAAACGCCGATAAATCGGCAACTACAATTTATGTCTACGGATTAATATTTAAACGCCTACAGGAGTGTAATATTTTGTCATAACTGACATATTTTTTATCTGGTCAAGTAGATTATGAAAATCTCCAGGTTTATGCACAAAATCTACATTATTGGTATTCACAACAAGCAATGGAGATTCGTTATAATTGAAAAAGAAATGGTTATATGCTTTGATTAATTCTTCAAGATATTCTATTGACATTTTTTGCTCATATTGCTTACCTCTTTGTCGTATTCTATGAATTAACGTATGGACATCTGCCTGCAGATATATCACCAAATCAGGCACAGGAGCTGATGATTTTAGCATTGCATAAAGTTTTTCGTACAATACAAGTTCTTTTTCATCTAAATTCAGGTATGCAAAAATTTTATCTTTGGCAAACATATAGTCACATATAGTAACCTTTTTAAAAAGCTCTGGTTGTATCAATTGCTGATGCTGTTTATATCTGCTTACCAAAAAATAAATTTGCGTCTGAAATGCATACGCTTTTTTGTCTGTGTAAAATTTTTCCAAAAAAGGGTTTTCATTCCCTTCCTCATACATTATCTGTGCATTTAATTCTTTACCCAATAAGTCAACTAAAGTTGTTTTTCCAACACCTATAGGACCTTCTACTATTATAAATTTATGTTTCATTTATCTTTCAACACTTCCTTCAATGGCTCAAGAACAAATTTTCGCTTATTCATTCTTGGATGTGGAAGAACAAGTCTTTTTGACTTCACTTTTATGCTATCATACATAAGAATATCTAAATCTATTATTCTTGGTCCCCACCGTTTTGTTCTTTTTCTTTTTAATTTTTTTTCAATATCTTTACATTTACTAAGTAATTTATGTGGTTTTAAAATTGTTTTTATCCTTGTTACAGCATTTATAAATTTAGGTTGATTTTTATAACCCTCAGGTTCAGTTTCATAAAGCGAAGAAGTTTTCTCTACTCTAATTTCTTGTTTTATTTTAAGCAGTTTTACCGCCTTTTTTATATTACTTACCCTATTTCCTAAATTAGAACCCAAACCTATATATGCTATATGCTCTAATTTCACAAATTCTGTTTCATTCTGAAAATTGCTTCTTCTAATTTAGCACTACTAGCACAAAGTGTCATTCTGATATAACCCTCACCATATTTTCCAAACCCAACACCAGGCGTACTAATAATACCACATTGTTGCAATAAAAAGGCAACAAATTCAGAAGAAGGTGATTTTGTTTTTTTATATACTTGAGGTACTTTTATCCATACATAGAAAGTAGCTTTTGTTTCACCCACTTCTAAACCAATTTCTTTTAAACCAGTTAATAAAATATTCCTGCGTTTCTCGTATTCTTTTCTTATATTTTCAGTATTAGCATCCGGTAAATTTAAAGCTTTAATACCCGCCATCTGTATTGCTTCAAAAACTCCGGAATCAAGATTTTCCTTCACTTTTGCAAGACCACGAACAATTTCTTTATTTCCAACTGCAAATCCTATACGCCAGCCAGTCATATTAAAAGTTTTTGATAAAGAATGAAATTCTATACCTACATCCTTAGCACCGTTTACCTGAAGAAAACTCAAAGGTTTTTCATTGCCAAAATAAATTTCAGAATACGCAGCATCATGACAAACAATTATATTGTGTTTTTTTGCAAATCTCACAACTTCTTCAAAAAATTCTCTTGTAGCAACAGCAGATGTAGGATTATTCGGATAATTTAAAAACATCAATTTTGTTTTTTTAAGTAAATTTTTTGGTATGCTATTCAAATCCGGAACCCAGTTATTTTTTTCTGTAATAGGCATCATAAAAGGTTTTCCGCCTGCAAATACAGTGCTTGCATTATATACAGGATACCCAGGATTTGGCACAAGAACAACATCTCCCGGATTAACAAATGCAAGTGGAATATGACCAATACCTTCTTTTGAACCAATAAGTGTCACCACTTCAGATTTCGGTTCAAGCTCAACATCAAACCGTCTTTTATACCAATTTGCCACTGCCTCACGAAATTGTATAAGACCTGTTCCCAGTGGATACCTGTGATATTTAGCATCCTCACACGTTTTTTTTAATTCTTCAATAATTGGTTTTGGTGTAGGTAAATCAGGATCACCAATTCCCAAATCAATAAGATTTTTACCCTCTGCCAAAGCCTTTTTTTTCATCTTATCAATTTCAATAAATAAATAAGGTGGCAAACAATCAAGTCTTTTTGAAAAATTATGTTTCATATAATCCTTTCTGTAATTTTACATTTTGCACTTTGCATTTTAACTTTTGATATTTAATACATCCTGCATATCATACAAACCTGGTTTTGCATTAACAACATATTTCGCAGCTCTTAAAGCTCCTCTTGCAAAAGTCTCACGGCTATGTGCCCTGTGAATTAGTTCTAACCTTTCACCAATTCCTCCAAACATAACTGTATGGTCACCAACAATATCACCAGCTCTCACTGCCAACACACCAATTGATTTGCTATCTCTTTCACCTGTTATACCTTTTCTCCCATACACACCGGATTCTTCAATATTAACACCTTTTGCCTGTGCAATAATTTCAGCAAGATGCACAGCAGTTCCACTTGGGGCATCTTTTTTAAACCTATGATGTGCCTCAATTATTTCTGTATCAAAATCTTCTCCCAAAATAGCAGCTACATCCTTTGCAAGTTTAAATAAAATATTCACACCTATACTCATATTAGGAGACATAACACAAGGAATATTTTTCGTAAATTTTTCTATTTCTTTTTTATCTTCAGAAGATAACCCTGTTGTTCCTATAACCATTGCCTTATTTGCAGTGCTTGCAATTTTTATATTTTCCAAACTGGATTTTGGCGAAGTAAAATCTATTACAACATCACATTCAGAAATTATCTGCGTCAAATCAGAAATTATTTTAACACCTATATTGCCGATACCTGCAATTTCTCCGGCATCTTGATTTAATAATTTATTAGAAGATTGCTCAGTTGCACCAACCAATTTAAAATTATAATCAGAAGAAATAACTTTAATTATAGCAGACCCCATTTTCCCTACAGCACCTGCAACTATTATTTTTATCATCTTATATCACCTAATGAAATTATAGCAGATAATTTTCTATGAATTCAAGTTTAATTTTGGAATGAAAACCAATTCCCCCTTAATCCCCCTTTAATAAAGGGGGCGTAGAAGTGGTACCCCCTTTATTAAAGGGGGTAGGGGGGAATTTAAAACAGGATTTATTTTTCTAAGTCTATATTTTTAAGAATCGTTTTTCCTATTGAATAAACAGCCTTTTTGTCATTTAAAATATTTTTAATTGCTTTAGCCATTTTATAATCTAATACTTTTTTGCTTTTGCTTTCATTCAAACTACCTTCTAATACACCGTCTAATAATTTCCCTGTAGAAATTTGCAAAGCATCTGCTATTTTTTTGATTGTCTCAAGACTTGCCTTTTTATTTCCTCTTTCAATTTCTCCAATAAAATTAGGACTTAAATCTGTAAGTTCTGCCAATTTTGCCTGTGTTATACTGCTATTCTCCCTATAAGATTTAACAGCTTTTCCAACAATTTCGTATATATCAGACATAATGAAAGCATTATAAATGCTTTCATTAAAAAGGTAAACAATCCAAAGGTATTTATTTTAATGATTGACTTTTAGGTAGTAATTTTGCAAATCCCCATTGAACACCGTTAGCAAATATTTTAGTAGTGGTAGTCGCAAGCTTTAGCTTGCGTTTTTTAATCGCAGGCTAAAGCCTGCGGCTACCTTCATACATTGTCCAAATAACGTAATTCATTAAGTAATTTTTATTTCACCCTTCATATACTGAATTAGATAGTGTTGTCCAGATACGTTGACAATGTTTGCATTGCCAATAATTTTGATAAGTAGCCTGAATAACGTGAACGAGTTCCTGCTTTTTAACTTTGCTAATCTCTTTTCCATTTGCATCACGTTTAATATCATATTGTATTCCTAATCTATAACCACCTTTTTTACTAACTTCTTCTTTACCTTTAGATTTTCTTGCCCATAGTCTTTTACAAACAGGACATCGGGTATAAACCCCAAAAATAAAAATCGCCAACATAATTATTCCAGCTGTTATTAAATATAAATCTAAGGTTTTCATCTTATATATAATTATATACTAATATTATCTAAAAGTCAAATATGTATAGGCATACTTTTGGGGTGTATTAATAAAAAAACCCCCTTTAATCCCCTTTGTCAAAGAGGGAAATAGGGGGATTTTTAAATTTCAGAAAAACTCCTCTATCTATTTCTTACGTTTATGCTTTCTCTTCGTATTTTTCTATTTTAGCTTGGACATCAACTAATACATCTTTTATTTTATTCCAAATCGTGAGTCCACCTTTGTTATTATCTATTGCAACCTGAATCTTATTCACTGCTTTTGTCATATAATCCACTGTTGCAGCTTTTTCTCTAAGAATTTTTGAACCATCTGTAATTACATTTCCGGCAATATCTATTACTGTTATAGTTCCATTATCTTCTCGTCTTACTTTGTAATCTAACACATAATCATGATTGTTATCCGCAATGTTAAATATTGCCTTCAAAAGATACCCAAGCGCAAGATTTAAATTCACTTCAGGATTTTTATTTGAAATTTTTCCATCGCATCTGCCTTCTGCTATTGGCTCAAGCATTTCCACTAATTTATCTCCCAATTCTTCAAGTTTTTTCACTCCACCAATTTTAGCAGGTAAAAACTTGTCCGGGTCAATTAGCTCTGCTTTTACACTTGCTTGTCCTGAAAATGCAATAACTGTATAAGCTATACTCTTATTCTCATCACTATATGTTTTTGCCATTTCTGCTATGTCAAGTCCCATATCTTTGATATACGCTTTTATATAACCATACCGGGCTTCACTGTTTTGCGGATTGGCAGTAATTGCTGCCTGATAACTATCTAATGCTTTAACATAATCACCATTTGCTAAAGAAGTATTACCATCAGCAACCCTGATTTCAGCATTATCACTTGATCCTTCGTTATGCGCCCATGAAAAGATATTACACCCGGCAAGTGCAAATACCAAAACAAGACACATAGCTCCGCCTACTGCGTTTTTATATTTACCCATATCACCATTCCTCCATATACTATTGTAGTGCATTATTAACACATACATAGTATTTTTTTATTACTACATTTCTCTATGTCAGTTTTTTCATTTTTTTGGAATTTTGGCAAGTTTTTAATATGTTAATTTTTTAACGTTAAAAAACTAACATATTGGAGTCGCATAAAAAAGGGTTAATTTGAAGTAGCGCGTACGGGACTCGAACCCGTCATCTCCGCCTTGAGAGGGCGGCGTCCTAACCAAATAGACGAACGCGCCATATAATTGATTGTATCATACAAAATAATAAATTAGCATCAAAAAATTTGACTTTTCTTAAGAAAAGTGCATATATTAGGTATTGTCACCCTGAACTTGTTTCAGGGTCTAAAAGAGATGCTGAAATAAATTCAGCATGACAAAACAGAAAGAAGAAAATTATGTTAAAATTAGTAATTACTATAATAATTCAATTATTGCTCCTTTGCTCAATATCTTTAGCACAACAAGAACAGGATATAATTCATGGTTCACCTCCGGGAGCAAAACCACAGAGAATATCCGGTGCTGAAGGATTTCCTCCACTTCCATTGCCTGTAGTTCCATTAAGACGAACAGAGCAAAAAAGACCACCACAACCTTTAGCATTAATTTCAAAAATAAAATATGTAACAGGAGAAGGATGGAGAGGTCACATCTCTGACGTAAAACAAATGCTTGATTGGGCAAGCCCACAACTTGGGATATCATACACAAATAACGAAGTAATATTAGACCAGTTTTCTTTTGATGCAAATGCCATTCCAATAATATATTTCACTGGTCACAAAAAAATAGTTTTTACAGACGAACAAAAGAAAAAAATATATAAATATTTAGTTGACGGTGGCACAATACTAGGTAATGCCTGTTGTGGCAATACTGTCTTTACAGAATCTTTTAGAAAAGAATTTGAAAATATACTTCCACAACGTTCTTTTCAAATTATTTCATCTTCACATCCGATATACTCTTCATTTTTTAAAGTTGAAAAGATAAATTACATACGCTCTGGACAGACTAAATCAAGTGAAACACCACGTCTTGAAGGTGTAAATTTAGGATGCAGATTAGCAGTTATTTTATCTACTGCAGATTTAAGCAGTGGCTGGGATAATGTCCCAGTTCCAACAGCAAGAGAAACAATACAAACCAATGATGCATTAAAAATTGGAGCAAATATTGTAGCTTATGTTCTGGCATTTCATAAAGTAGGAAAAAACCTGGCTAAAGAATCTGTATATGAAACCAATGACAAAAGCAGTGGCGGAGAATTTACATTTGCACAAGTAGTGCATAATGGCGATTGGGATCCACACCCAGGAGCAATAACACAATTTCTAAAGAAACTCGGAGCCACAACAATGAGTAATGTCCAATATAATAGAATCAGTGTCCATCTTACAAAGGACGATTTAACAAATCATCCTTTTATTTATATGACTGGCCATACTGACTTTCAATTTTCCCAAACAGATGCTGCAAAATTGACTAAGTATCTATATAACGGAGGCTTTCTGTTAGTTAATTGTTGTTGTGGATCAAGTGAATTTGACTTAGCATTCAGACGAGAACTAAAAAAAATATTTCCAAACAATGATTTAACTGAATTACCTCCAACACATCCTGTATTTAACTCGTTTTATACAATTGACCAGGTAGAATACACACAAAAAGCAAGCCAGTCAAGAGCAGGAAATAAAGAACCATACCTTGAAGGTATAATGGCAAAAGACTATGCGATGGTTTTATATAGTAAATATGGTATGGCCTGGGACCAGCAAATAAGACCTTACACAAAAACCTATCAGCCTGAAGATAGCATAAAACTCGGAATAAATTCAATAGTCTACGCTCTCTCGCACTAATATATATAATTAACTATCTCAATATTGCTAATTTGCCTTTTTTTAGATTTTTATTCTCGTCAAGGGCTACATAAAAATATATCCCGCTTGATACTTTCTCACCTCTGCTATTTACTACATTCCATTCCATATCTCCAGTTGGTGTGTCTTTCTCTTCATCATATACTAATTCTCCTGCTACATTGAATATCTGTATTCTTGTATGTCCAGTCAACTTTGTAAAATGTATCACTGTATGCCCTACACTTGCTTTAAATGGCTGTGGATACACATTCACTGGCACAGAACTATTTGTTACTACAGAACCATATATCCCTGTTTTTGCTCCATATGGATTATATAATGGGTCTCCTATATATACGAATGTATTTGGCACCTTATACGCTGTCATCCATAATGCTTCTCCAAATGAATATCCTTTCACAAACCATTCTAATAATTTATAATCTTCAGCTCCATCCCAACCTCTCCAATAGTTCCCATGTCCTGTTTTTCCCATTGCTCCTGTTGCTCCTTGGACTATTGATTCTAATGCAAATTGCTTTGCGAAAACATTATTTCCCGAAAGCCAGGCATTCTCACTTGCATCCCAACCAGGATAACTTGAATCCCATATTTCAAAATCCGGAAAATGTCTTTGTGGTGTTGTAGGTATTGTATAATTCTCACCTGGTTTATACACATTATACTTATCTGCCATCAAAAAATTTTGCGTTGTGTTGTCTGCTTCTACTATTGATAAATCATCTATCCACGCCTTACCAGTATGCCCTTTAAATATCACCTTGAAATCTATATATTTTATAGGATAACTTGGTGTCCATGTCTTTGATGTTTCTTCCCAACTATGTGTGCCTACATTAAATGGAACATATACTGTTGCTGATTTTGTTGCACTTGCATCTCCAGAACCTGGATTATCTGTATCATACATCTTTACTTTTGCTTCTATTCCAAAATTGTTGTCTGATGTTCCTCCTACATTTTCCGTTTTATTCCATCCACTAAGTATTATTGGCTTTGCTGTAGTCTGACATAAATATACATAACCATCAGAAGAAGCACCATTACCATTTCTGGTAAATGTAGCTTGCCAAACATACCAGTCTTTTAATAAACCATCACTATTGTCAAATAAAACACAGTGATTCCCTTTATGGCTTATTGATGAATCTTCTATTGCTATATATGGTCCTGCCCATGCTGTAATCCTGCTATATCTTGAAGCTGCTGTCTCACCTAATCTCAAATCAATTGATAATGACCCTTTAACCCAATCAAATACATCATAATATTCTGCTCGTCCATTAGCATCGCCACCATAGTAAAACAAACAATCAGCAGCACCTCCTTTAAATAATGAATTCCAATCTCCAATATTCGCATTGATTCCCCTGTATTTTAAACCCATTTCAGTATACATAGGATCAGTTTCTAGTTCATATTTATCAATTTTTGCATTTGCTTCACCTAATAGTACTTTCATCTTTTCGTGAAGTGCAACGACTCTATCTGCAATAACATCACCACCAGGTAGCAGATATGATTTACCTACTACTCCTGTTTGCTCTGCTGATATTGCATCGTCTATTATTCTTTTCGCTATCTCTTCTGTATATCCATCTATTCGTCCTACTATGTAAACAGGTAAAGTCGCATACTCTTCTATATGTTTCCCACTATTATAATACGTAGGTATTGTAGCTTTCATATCATCCTTTGCCTGTGATACAGGTAAATAACCTAACAAACCTTCTACTGAACTTCCATCTCTTAAACTATCTACCTCAACTTTATATCCAAAACCCCAGGACAATACGATGTATTTTATTGATGGATTTCTACTTTGTATATAATTCATAACAGGCTGTTCTATTGTAGTTTTATACTCTGATAGGGAATATGAAAATACAACATTTGAAGGTGGAGAAAGATATAATATATTATCACCTGGAATTCTACGCTTTAATGCATAATATTCCCCTACTCTCCTTGATATACTTGAGTTACTATCTATCAAAACTAAAACTTCTGCAGGTGTAACTCCCTGCGCACCCAGTGGCATAAAAATAATAACAAATCCAAAAATAACTAATCCTGTTTTTAGTATTTTATTCATATTATAATACCGGAAAAAATACAGGTTCATATATACTTACTAATATTGTCCAATTTCCATAAAATGTCAATGGTTTGAAAGTTCAATTTTTTGACATTTCAGGTCAACAATGAGGATTTGCAGAAAACAGGCATGAATGTTCCTGCTTATTGTTTTATTTTGTAACTATTACTTTATTTTTACTGAAAAATAGGAATCTATTAGACGTTTTTCGTAATTGGAAATAGCATCTTTTGTGGAATATTTTTGACGTAGTTTGGCTACTGTTTCATACTCTGCAATAGCATCTTTTTTATTGCCTGATTTTTTATATAGTCCACTCAAATTATAATGTGCAAGAATATAGTTTGGTTCAATAGCTACTGCCTGTTTATATAAAACTATTGCATCTAAATATTTTTTGTTTGCCTCATAAAAACTTGCAAGTTCAAATATTATAAAAGGGTCATACGGACGCAACTCAATTGCCTCTTTATAAGATTCAATAGCAGCATCTTCTAAATCCTTATTATTAACTAATAAACTTGTATTTGCATATAAATTTGCCAAATGCTTTCTGTAAAATCCATCTGCCCTATTGAATTTTATTGCTTTTAAAAACTCTTTTTCAGAATATTTAAAGGATAAATCGTTTCTGCTTTTATAAAAATCATTTGCATAAAGTTTTCCAAGTTCATCATGGTATTTTGGATTAAGAGGATCAAGCAAAATAGCATTGCGATACATAGAAATAGATTTATTAAAATCTCCATGGACAATATATTTTTCTGCTTTCAGACTAAAAACACCTGCAAAATAATTTTGCAAAGTCATTAAAAATAAAACTAAAATAAAAAATGAAAAATATGCTTTCAATCTGCCTGCCGAAGATTGCCACCACTTTTTTTCATTTAAATCAGGGATATGAATTGTTTTTATATCTTTTGATAACAATCCCATTGACAAAATAAATAGTAATGCAATTGATGGTAAATGCAAATTAAAATCTACTATGCTTTGCGTAAAAATTCCTGCAAACACAGATAAGAAACCAAACAAAGTGAAATACCGCAGGCTAAAGCCTGCAGCTACCTGAGATATTATGTTTTTTCCGAACAGCATAAAAATCCATATTATACATAATATACCTAAAATACCTGTTTCAGCAGCAAGTTGTAACGGTTCACTATGTGCAAAATTTGCAAACCTGCCATACCTTGCAATACAACCATCAAAAGGAAAATTATATTTAGGAAATAC
>JBBTED010000161.1:0-5946 GCA_038042445.1 Candidatus Firestoneibacteriota bacterium | reverse complement strand
AGTTGCGTCTTTTAAGAAGAGGTTCGAGCCGCAAATTTTCAAAAAATCTTTTTTGCAGAGAACGACGGGGTCAAACCTCAACTTTAGAAAGTAATCATTGGCAATCGCGATAAACAATAATTAAGTGATGTGTCCCCGGAACTTCCCCCCAAGGGGATTGTCCCCGAAGTTTCTTTATTTTCCAACAAACTCAACTCTCTCATAAATTTCTTGCTTTTATGCCCTTGCGGGTATATATTACTGATAATAGGTATAAGACTTGATATACTTTTAATGACTAAATTATACCTCTAAAGGTATATATTGTCAAGAACTATTTTGATGATATTCTGTGTCATTGCGAGGAGCGATAGCGACGAAGCAATCTAAGGGAGATGAAATGGACGCCAAAAAATTAGGTAAGAAGATTAAGATAGCCAGAATCGAGCTTGATATGAATCAAACCGATTTAGCAAAAAAGATTAAAGCCAAACAAAAGAGTATCTCTCGCTATGAAACCGGCCTTTCGATGCCTTCCATTGAGACACTGATGAAGATTTCCAAGGTTCTTAAAAAACCAGCCGGTTATTTTTTGGAAGGATAATTATTGACTTAATACGATATTATGGTAAGATTAAAAGTGAAAATAAGGTGTGGTACGTTTGAAGGGGGAATCTGCCACGTTAAAATAACTCAAACCTTCGCTCAAATAGGGCGGAGGTTTTTTTATTTACTAAAAAGTTATGCCTAGAATTAAAGATATTCCAAAAGTCGATAGACCGCGAGAAAAATTCCTTAAAAAGGGACCGGATTCACTTTCAAAAAGTGAACTTTTGGCTATTTTGCTTGGTAGCGGAATAAAAGGGAAGAATGTTCAAAAGCTTGCGGAACAAATAATTAAAAAATTTGATAAAAATTTTCTAAATGTATCCGTTGCTGATTTATTACAGATTTCAGGCATCGGGCAGGCTAAGGCGTTACAAATAGTATCCGCGGTGTCGTTAGTAAAAAGATATTATGACGAGAAAAAGAGTAATGAAATCATTATAAAAAATTCAAAAGATGTTGCTTCCTTAACAAATAATTTAAGAGATAAGAAAAAGGAGTACCTAATTTGTTTATATTTAAATGCAAGAAATATTCTGATTAAAAAGGAAACGATTAGCATCGGACTTCTTGATAAAAGTCTATTGCATCCGAGAGAAATATTTCATCCTGCAGTTGAATTAAATTCAGCAAGTATTATTTTAGTTCACAATCATCCTTCTGGAAATCCAACACCAAGCAAGAAAGATGTAGAAATAGTGAAAAAAATTGTTCAGGCGGGTGAATTAATGGGGATCCCCGTAATAGATTTTCTTATAATAGCGGATGATGGTGAGTATAGTTATTTTCAAGATTTAAAAGGTAAAGAAATATCTTTGGATTATGTATCTGATAGAGGAGAACAATTAACCCTATTTGATCTTTTGGAGACAGAGAAACCTAATTATGAAATAAATGCGGAAAAAGCGCAAGAGAATTATTTTTATATCCCTCAAGTAAGAGAAAACCATCTTCAATTACAAAATCGTAGATATATTGGCAGTAAGCATAAACTAATAGAGTGGATTTTTTCAATAGTTAATAAAGAGTGCGAGAAGGTAAATTCTTTTGCTGACATTTTTGCAGGTACCGGAGTTGTGTCTGCTGTCGCGGCGAGGCATTTCGGAGATGTTATATTAAACGATTTTTTGTACTCTAATTACGCAATCTACCAAGCATTTTTTGGTAAAGGAGACTGGGATAAAAGTAAAATTGATAATATCATTAGAGATTATAATAATATTGACAGTGAAAATTTAGAAGATAATTATTTTTCTAAATACTTTGGAGGTAAGTATTTTAGTTATAAATCATCTAAAATTATTGGTTTCATTAGAGAAAATATAGAAGAGAATAAGATGAATTTAACAGATAGAGAGCACTATATTCTTATTGCGTCTTTACTATATTCAATTGATAGGATAGCGAATACTGTTGGGCATTACGATGCGTATTTTAAAAAGGATAATATTGAGGATAGGTTTCTTATGAAGCCGATAGATCCGATAAATGTAAAAAATGCGATTATTTTTAGAGAGGATGCGAATTCGCTGGTGAAAAGAATTAAGACCGATATTGTCTATATTGATCCGCCTTATAATTCGAGACAGTATAGTAGATTTTACCACGTGCTGGAAACTTTGACTAAATGGGATAAGCCGAGATTATATGGAACAGCACTTAAGCCTGATTCTGAAAATATGAGTGATTATTGCAGGGTGCAGGCTAAGCATAGGTTTGCCGAATTGGTAAATGATATTAACGCAAAATATTTAGTAGTTTCATATAATAATACATATAATTCTAAAAGTAATTCATCAAAGAATAAAATCGCTCTTCAGGAAATTAAAGCTATTTTGACGGTGAGAGGAGAAACTAAGGTTTTTGAGAAAGATTATAGGCATTTTAATGCCGGGAATACTGAATTTAAGAATCATAAGGAGTATCTTTTTGTAACAAAAATTAACCATGGACAGTAGAATTAAAAGATCTCCCTTATTTTATGTCGGAGATAAATATAAATTGATGAAACAATTGATTGATTTATTTCCTGCGGAAATAAATAATTTCTACGAACCTTTTGTTGGCGGTGGTACTGTTTTCTTAAATATTAAGGCAAAAAGGTATTTTTTGAATGACATAGATCAAAACCTTATTAACATACACCGATTTTTAATTGAAAATTCAAAGAATCCCATTCGTTTTTTTAAAAGTGTTGAAAAAATAATATACAAATATAATTTATCTAGGTCATTTAAGGAAGATATAATTCCGGATTCGCTAAAAAAAGAATGGAAAAAAACTTATTTTGCTAGATTCAACAAAGAGGGCTACGAAAAACTAAGAGATCACGTCAATAAAAATAAAGATAATGACCCTTTAATTTTGTATATTCTGCTTATATATGGTTTTAATAGAATGTTGAGATTCAATGGTGGGGGTCGATTTAATCTCCCAGTAGGAAATGTCGATTTTAATAAAAATGTTGTTAATGCTTTAAATAATTATTTTTATTTTGTACAAGATAGAAAAATAGCTTTGAATTCAATTGATTTTAGAAGTTTTTTTTCTGAAATAAAATTTTCAGCAAATGATTTTGTTTATTTAGACCCTCCTTATTTAATAGCTGCGAGTGAATATAATAAATTTTGGGATCAGAAATCTGATTCCGATTTACTAAACTTAATTGATAATTTAAATAAAAAATCTGTACGATTTGCATTGTCAAATGTGACGCATTATAACGGGAGTAAAAATGATGTGTTGATTAAATGGATGAAGAAATACAAAATGCGCAAAATAAAAAGTAATTATATTAGTTATCATAATAATGGAAAAAAGAAAATCAAAGAAGCTTTGATTACTAATTATTAGAATATGAAAAAACGTCAGTCAGAATATAAACCGTTGTTATTTACAACAACACTTAGAAGTCCTGAGAGATTAAAGTGGTTTTTGGGAGTCTTAAAAAATTATAATGGTCAAATTCTAACTAATAGTTTAGCGAAAGAAATAGCCGGGGAAATAATAAGAATTGGGTTGTATCAACCAATGAATTTGAGTGCATCAGTAAAAAATAAGATAAAAGCTAAAGAACCTTTAACTGATAATGAAATTGCAAGGATTCTTAATAGTAATCCACAAAACCATAAAGAAGCGGGTTTTGATAAGGGATGGCCTTCCAGGTTTGATACTTGGTTTAAGATAGCGAAAGAACTCGGGTTTGTTTACTATAAAAATGGTGAAAAAATAAGATTTTCTGAGATAGGATTAAAGCTTGTTGATACTGAACATCCGGAATTTGAACAGCAGGCGTTTCTTAACGCTTTCGTAAAATACCAAAGCAATAGTCCTTTTAGGCGCGTATTAAACGAAAATGCGCCATTGATATTATTACTTGGCGTAATCAAAAAATTAGATTCCGATAAAGATCTTAACGGGGCTGGAATCTCAAAATTAGAATTGCCTCTGGTAATTTTCTGGAAGAATAATGATTCGGGTGAATTATACCAGTTAATAAAGAAAATTAGAACAGAACATGGCTATAATCCAAGTTGGGAAGTTATTGTTGATATCTGTGTTAACCAAATCATGGGTGGTGATTTTAAGAAATTTAACCCTAAATCTATAATGGTTGATTATCCAGATGAATTTATTAGAAAAATGCGATTAACCGGTTTAATCTCTTTGAGGGGCGGAGGGCGTTTTGTAGATATAAATAAAAATGAACAACAAAAAGTAAATTATGCGCTAAAAAATTATTCAGATTATAAGAAATACACAACAGAAGAAGAATATTTTGAATATATGGCCATGATTGATGAGAATTTAATCTCATTCACTGGTAAGTCAGTAAGCATTCACGAAAGAGACAAATTTTTATCTAAATGGGTTAGTATATATCCATGGGATCGAATAAAGTCAGAAATGATTATCTTGGCCAAAAAAAGGTTGACCAAGGACAATATTTTAAAATATCTTTCAAATCCAATAAGATTAGAATTCCTTGTTGCCTTAGCCGTTA
Source organism: Candidatus Firestoneibacteriota bacterium (assembly GCA_038042445.1). Taxonomy (GTDB): domain Bacteria; phylum Oederibacteriota; class D2-FULL-39-29; order JBBTED01; family JBBTED01; genus JBBTED01. Next base: position 1,358 of record JBBTED010000161.1, on the reverse strand, counting down.
AGTATAAATTTCCCAGCGTGAGGGTTATGCCTAATTATCCTTATGATGATGAAGGATTACCGACATCAACTGCTGCCGGTGTTGGCGACAAAGGAGATATTGAGTGTTACGAGGATATCAACGGAATTTTAATTGAGGTTACCATGTCCGAAGGGAGAACGCAAACAATTATGGAAGTGTGGCCCATAACTAGGCATTTGGAAGAGTTTAGCAAGAATAGCAAAAATTCAATGTGTTATTTTGTTGCACCAAGTATATTTAAAGATTCTAAGCGACAAATTGAGTATGTAAAAGAAAAAGACAAACTTTATATTTTACCAAAAACTATTGAAGAATTTTTGGAGCATATAGATAAAAGGGAAATTCTATATTGCAAATTATAGAATCAATTATTTTTTAATGAAACAATGAATTCATTTAAAGACATCGCATATCAGATATTACAGGAAACTGGGAAATCTCTACATAGTAAAGAGATAACAAAAATTGCTCTAAATCGTGGCTGGCTGAAAACAGTAGGCAAAACTCCCGAATTTACAATGAACGCTCAGCTTATTGTTGATATAAATGCCAAGAAAGAAAAATCCCGCTTTATTAAAACAGCTCCTTCGACTTTTGGTCTTAATCCAGAAAGAAAGGAAGAAGTTATATCAAAGGGTGAAAAGGTTAAGGAGAAGAAATACCGGATATCGAAGGATATATCGTCTATGCAAAAAGGCGATATTGCGGAGGCGCGAATAGCCGAACTTGTAACTCTTTATGGCGATACCTCCCTTTCTTGCTACAAACCTATTTCTGACGATGAAGGCATAGATTTAATCGTAAAAGAAAAGGGTAGCCTCAAAACAATGTATATTCAAATCAAAAGTAGATATGGGGATAATCCAGACGAAATATTCATCGCTACGGCCAAAGCCTCATCCCTTATTGATAACTACTCAATGGCTACAGTGTTTTGCTACTTTGATACAAGAGGAAGGTGATTTGTGGGACTATCTTTGGTTTGTCTCGGGCCCGGATTTTATTAAGAAGGCAAACAGGCTTAGTGGTGGCAAAATGTTTGGGTTTGTGGCCGGCCGGAAACGTAACGAATCTAACAAGTGGGACGAGTATTTAATAGATAAACGTGATTTGGCTAACGCAATTATAGGCCAGATGAAAAGAATTTAGGATAATTCATGAAAATTGTTAAACAATCAAAAGATGGAATTGATTATTTAGTTGGTCTTTTAAAAGATAAAGCCAAAACAATTACAAGAGTAATTCTTTGGAGAATTCCCCACAATAGCCAACAAGACGATATCTATAATACTTCCCTGAATTCAGACCACTGGTTAAGGTATAAAATAGGGGTATAA
>JBBTED010000160.1:0-11273 GCA_038042445.1 Candidatus Firestoneibacteriota bacterium | reverse complement strand
ATATCATGAAGGATTTTTAGGTCATGCATATTTGGGCGAATGGGTTAATCTTGGCGCATCTACACAAAATAGTGATGTAAAAAATGACTATAGCAATGTGCAAATGTATGTAAATGATACATTAATGGATTCTGGTATGACAAAATTAGGATGTATGGTAGGTGATCATACCAAAACCGCTATAGGCACGCTTATTAACACAGGCACAGTAGTAGGTACAATGAGTAATGTAGTAGGTGGTGGAGATATGTTGCCGAAATTTATCCCATCATTTTGCTGGTATTTAAATGGCAGGCCAACAAAGGGATATGGATTTAATCAGATGATTGAATCTGCAAAAAGGGTTCTTGAGAGAAGGAAAAAAACTTTAACAGAAGATGATATATTAATTTTGAAAAAAGCTTATGAAATTGCAAAGATAAAAAGAGATGAATTAATTAAAAAAAGTTTTATGGTCCGGTGAAAAAAGACGGACCATAATTAAATAATTAGTAGAGGTGAAAAATGAGTTTGCTTGAGCATTTTATAGAAAAAGCAAAGCAGTCTCCTAAAGTTATAGTTTTTCCAGAAGGTAATGATGAAAGGATTTTATCTGCTGCATTTAGGCTTAGTGAAGAAGGTATTGCAAAACCAATAGTTTTAGGTAATCCAGATGAAGTTAAATCTATGGCATTAAGATTAAATCTTAATATTGATAAGATTAAGATAGAGAATCCTGTTAATTCATCTAATTTGGAAAAATATGCTATATCTTATAGTAAGTCAAGAGAAGGTATATCAAAGGATATAGCTATGAAATTAGTGAAAAAGAGTCTTGCTTTTGGATGTATGATGGTAAAAGAAAGTGATGCGTATGGCCTTGTTGGTGGTGTAAGCCATGCAACAGCATCTTTAATTCAGGCTGCAGGTCTTGCAATAGGATATATGGAAGGTATAACAACAGCATCCAGTTTTTTCATAATGGTTATACCAAATTGTCTTGGTGAAAAAGATAAGGTTCTAATTTTTGCAGATTGTGCTGTTAATATAAATCCAAATGCAAAACAGTTAGCTGATATTGCAGTAACATCTGCCAGAAGTGCTAAATCTTTGCTTGGGATAGAGCCGAATGTAGCTATTCTTTCATTTTCAACTAAAGGAAGTGCAAGCCATGAATTAGTGGATAAAGTTATTGAGGCTACTAAATTAGCCAAAAGTAAAGCACCAGATTTGAATATAGATGGAGAATTGCAAGCTGATGCAGCTTTGGTGCCAAAAGTAGCTCTTAAAAAAGTAAAAGATAGTAGTGTTGCAGGTAAAGCAAATGTATTGGTATTTCCTGATTTGAATGCAGGAAATATTGCGTATAAATTAACACAATATTTAGCAAATGCATCTGCTTATGGTCCTATACTTCAAGGTTTTGCAAAGCCGGTAAGTGATCTTTCAAGAGGTGCGAGTGTAGATGATATTATTGCAGTTACAGCAATAACATCAATAAAGTAAACAGTTTTGTCATGCTGAATTTATTTCAGCATCTCGTAAAATAAAGGTATTCTATGAAAATTTTAGTTATAAATTGCGGAAGTTCTTCAATAAAATATCAGTTGTATGAAATGCCAGAAAAAACTGTTTTGGCAAAAGGTCTTCTTGAAAAAATTGCAACTGCTGATTCAGTTCTTACACATCAAGTTGGCGAAAAAAAGATTTCAATCAAAAAAGCTGTTAAAAATCATGAAGAAGGTATGAAGTTAATAGTAGATACTCTTCTTAATAATGAATCTGGGGTAATAAAAAATATAAATGAAATTTCAGGTATTGGGCATAGAGTTGTGCATGGTGGTGAAAGTTTTCCAAGGTCAGCTATTATAACTGATGAAGTTGTAAAAATTATCGAAAGTTATTTTGACCTTGCACCACTTCATAATCCCCCAAATCTTACAGGGATTAAGGCATCGGCAAGTATATTCGGAAGTATTCCACAAGTTGCAGCATTTGATACAGCTTTTCATCAGACTATACCTAAGGTTGCATATTTGTATGCGCTGCCGTATGAAATATATGAAAAATATAAAGTGCGAAGATATGGTTTCCACGGAACATCACATAGATATGTTGCAAGACGAGCATGTGTGCTTATGAATAAAGACAAAGATAAAGCAAATATAATAACAGCTCATTTGGGTAATGGTTGTAGTATTACAGCTGTGGAAAAAGGTAAGTCAGTTGACACAAGTATGGGGCTTACTCCTTTGGAAGGGCTTGTTATGGGAACAAGAAGCGGAGATATAGATCCTGCTATAATTTTTTATTTAGAGGGCAAAGGATATAAAATTGACGATATAAATACGCTTTTAAATAAAAAAAGCGGGCTTATTGGAGTTTCCGGAGCAAGTAATGATGTTAGAGACATATTAGAGCTTGCAAATAAGGGTAATGAAAGAGCAAAGCTTGCAATTGATATATTTTGCTACAGGGTTAAAAAATATATTGGGGCTTATACTGCTGTTTTAGGAAGAGTAGATGCATTAGTGTTTACAGGTGGAATTGGTGAGAATGCAATAACACTGAGATGGAAAATATGTGAAAATTTAACTGGTGTAGGAATAGAGCTTGATAAAGAAAAAAATGATAAAACAATAAAAACAGAAGCAAAAATAAGTTCTATAAATTCAAAAGTTGATGTTTTTGTTATTCCAACCAATGAAGAAGTAAGAATAGCTGTTGATACTTACGAATTAGTAAAATCCTCATAATTTTCCCCCTTGATAAGGGGGGATTAAGGGGGGGTAATAAAGGAGGCAGTGTAATGGAAGGAACAGTTGAAGAAAGAGTAAAAAAAGTAGTTTCAAGCATATTGAAGGTAGATGTTTCCAAGATGAAAAACGAATCAGAATTTGTGAAAGATTTAGGAGCAGAATCCATACAAAGCATAGAATTAGTTGCATCATTTGAATGTGAGTTTGATATTGAGATGGAAGAAGAAGCTTCTTTGCAAGTAAAAAATATTGGCGATGCAATTAAATTTATAGAAAAAGCCATAAAAGAACAAAAAGGATAAGTTTTAATTCTGTAATAGGGTAGCGTTTTCAAATATGTAGTTGCCGATTTATCGGCATCAATTGTAGCTGTCAATTTGTAGTTTGGTGAAAGAATATGGGGTTCACCATTCTCTTTGGTCACAGACCATAGTTAGAAAATTAACATATTTTAAAATTGACTATAAACTTTAAATTTTGTAAAGTGTAAAACAATGTTTAAAAATAATTATAATAATTGTAGTCGCACGACCCACAGCTTGCTGTGGGTACCCCGAGCTTTGCTTGTAGTGGTATTATTTTTGCCATGTTGTGTATTTGCAACTAGTCCAAATGCAGGTACAAGTGGTGCATCGTTTTTGAAAATTGGTCCAGGAGCAAGACCAGCAGGTTTAGGAGAATCTTTTACTGCAGTTGCAAATGATTCTAATGCAGCATATTGGAACCCAGCAGGTTTAGCTAAAGTTTCACGAACAGAATTTTCTGCAATGCATTTGTTATGGTTAACTGATATGAAATATGATTACATAACTATGGTATTTCCATTTAAAGGTAGTGGAACACTTGGTATAAGTGGAACTTTGCTTACAATGGGAGATTTTCAGGGGTATGATTCCAATGGTAATCTGACAAGTAGTTTCAACGCTTATGATTTTAATGCAAATTTGAGTTGGGGGAGTAGAGTTGCATTAGACCCTGAAATTTTTATGGGATTTACACTTAAGTATATTCAGCAAGTGATAGAAAATACTACAGGTAGAGCAGTTGCTGCAGACATAGGGTTTTTATGGGTTCTTTTTAAAAATGGATTTTTAGGTCTTAATGTGCAAAATTTAGGTCAGAATATGAAATTTGGAAATGGCACATCTCCTTTGCCTATGACTACAAGGGTTGGATTTGCAGTGCTTCCAACTGAGGGCTTGACTATCGCCACAGATGTTAGCATACCAAGAGATGACGATGTTAAAGTTAGCATAGGAATTGAAAATTGGATTGAAAATATTTTTGCAGTGCGAGCAGGTTATTGGTATAAAACTGGAGGTATGCAATATAGTAGTTCTCTTACAGGTTTGACAGCAGGTGCAGGTTTTGCGATTTTAGATAGTTATGGCCTTGACTATGCCTTTGAACCTTATGAAGATTTGGGTAATACTCACCGTATTTCGCTTACTCTTAAATTCTAAATCATCATCTGAGAAATTTGACAAAACAGATATTTTGTAGTATAATATATTTAGTTATGATAAATATTTCCAAACCAAACCCGTCACAATACACAATACACAATACACAATACACAATACACAATACACAATAAGAAGTCCTTCTTTAAAAACTTTTTTCAAAAAAAACCATCAGCTATTATTTCTGTATTTATTTGCCCCCTTGATAAAGGGGGATGAAGGGGGATTTGTAGTCGTCGATTTATCGGCATATTTATTATTGCAGGTATTTCTCCCTTTCCCTTTGTAGAAAAAGATAAGGTAGTGAATGGTCTTTAGACCATTCATAAATAAAGAATCTACAGGGTTTTAAGACCCTGTGTTACCAAAATAAATGAGCTACTATGGAAATCATTCCATAGTGTATGGAAGTAATTCCATAGTTTTTGTCATTCTGAACTTGTTTCAGAATCTTAAAGAATTACTGATTTATCAGTAAAGCACAATAAAACAAACAATTTATGCAAGAGTGCCAGAATTTTGTAACACTTGGCACGAATATTGCATATAATATAAAGGAGGAAGGGAAAAAATGTCAACAAGAGCAGAAAGCAGAGGAAATTTTGGTAAATGTTATTTATTTGATGGAGTAGATGATTACATAACAAGAGCAGATAATGCAGCATTACAAAGGACAGGCACACAAGAATTAACATTGGAAGCAATGGTATATTTGAATAAAGCAGGAGTCCTACAATATATAATAGCAAAAGAGGATTATGGTGTGGGAACACCAGAAGGTAATTATGCAATATTTATAGATGCAAATGACAACTTAAATTTCAGATTTTACAGCGGAGGAGTAGAAAAGAAACAAACAGGGACATCGTTTAAATTTATACAGGGAATATGGTATCACGTAGCAGTAACAGTGAAATTAGCAGATGAAAGCGACAACATAAAATTCTATGTAAATGGAATAAACACGTATGTAGGAACAGAAAGCACAGATTTTCCAGGTACAGCATCCACAAAGGATTTGCAGATAGGATGTACTTTAAACAATGGAACAAGAGCAGGGTTTTTCAATGGAATGATAGACGAAGTCCGGTTATCAAGTGTAATTCGCACTTTTACACCAGCAGTAATTACAGAGCGGTATTTGGGGTGGGAAGCAGATACGATGTTATATTACCCATTTGAGGTGTTAATAAGTGGATTAACAAAAGATTATTCAGGTCATATAAATGGAACAATAAGTGGAGTAACAGAAGTAAAACGGGGATTTTACAAGAATATAATAACAGTGGCGAAAGAAGGCGGGGATTTTACAAAGATACAAGATGCAATAGATTGGATAAACTATAACGAAAGTCCAAGCTCAAGCAACATCTGGACAGTATTGGTATATCCTGGAGAATATGTTGAGACTACTGTTGATGCAAAGTCCTATATTAACATAATTGGTGTAGATAATAATTCTTGCATTATAAATGGAAGTTTAAGAATAAAGAATGGTATTAGCAATATAATTGTTGAAAATTTGACTATTACTAATAATATTGTTGAAATTTTTTCTGATACAGCTACCAATATGAGTGATATTGTGTTGAAACATTTAAATATGAATGGAGGGCTACAAATTCAAACCGTTAGTGGTGCTATTATAACTTGTGTTGTAGAATCGTGTGTTATAAAAAGAACTAATAACTATGCAGTTAATATTCTTGGTCCTATTAATTGTAAATTTAGAAATTGTCATATAGAAAGTGATCAATTAGGAATCTATACTACTACAGATTTAGAATTTGAGTGTAATTCATGTAAAATTGTAGGTGGAGGAACTTATGCAGGAATTGATATTACTATTCGTACGGCTAAATTATACAATTGTCGTATAGAAAAAGGTGCAAGTGCAAGTTATGCGATAACAGGCAGTTCAGGAGGCACTGTAATACTTGGTGAATGTAGTTTAGAAGGCAATATTAATTCAGTTATTACTACAACTTACAAAAAAGATTTTAAAATAGCCGAATCTGACAGTATAGAAATTGATAATAGTACTAAAATATTACAAGTAAAAAATAGTGGAATTACAACTGCAAAAATAGCTGATGGTGCATTATCTGCAGATACTCAAGGCAGAGCAAAAATGGCAAATGGATTTATTAATGAGGCAAAAATTGCAGATGAGGAAGTAACATTTAACAAGATATCAAGAAGTATTTTAAAAGGTGGTAATATTGTCCCGAATTCTTCCTTTGAGAATTGGGCTAATGGAACATCTAATAAAGCACCTGATGGATTTGAAAAAATAGGTACTCCTACAGATGTATATAGAATTGATGGAGAAAAAGATAATTATGGTGGACAATATGCAGTTCAGATAATATCTGGTGGGTCAGGGAACGAAGGCATAAAAATAACATTGAAAAAATTAAAACCGTCAATGACATATTATGTTTCAGTAAGAGCTAAAGTTAGTACTGGATCTTATTATACTGCAAAGATATGGACGTCAGGTGCGTATACTAATATGTCGGTTTATACTGCAGAAACAAGTTGGACCCTATTGATAGGGACATTTCAAACAGATTCTTCTGGTACTAATGTGGATATAAAATTAGGATCAGATAATTCTGGAGATCCTGTATGTTTTGACGAATTAATAGTTATTGATAAATCAACAGATTTTGCATATCAACCATCAATATTTGATACAGTTCCTATTGGAACAATTCAAATGTTTGGTGGTGCTAATGCTCCAAATGGTTGGTTTATATGTGATGGTTCTGTTAAATCTAGAACGGATTATGCTTATTTATTTTCAGTAATTGGGACAAGTTTTAATAGCGGAGGAGAATCTGGAAGTGAATTTAGATTGCCTGATTTGAAAGGAAAGGTTGCTGTGGGATATGATAGTACACAGACAGAGTTTGACCATCTCGGCGGAACACCTTCAGTATACAAAGGTGAAAAAACACATACATTGACAGAATCCGAATTAGCGGCTCATATTCATGGAATTAAGTCTACTCCAGTTCCATATACTGCAGGAGCATATAATTTTGCCTGTGAAGGCGGAGGTTATGTTAGCGGTACAATAGTAAATTCAGCAGGAGGTAATTCGCCTCACAATAATTTACAACCGTATCAAGTTGTGAATTATATAATAAAATATTGATTATCTATAGTAAAAGGAGATAATATCCTGCATAGTTTAAAAACTATGCAGGATAACTGTAATATGAAAAGGAAATATTGTATAAACACTATAATATGGATTTTTATATTTTTGCTATTGCCATTATATAGTTATGCAGGATTTAGATTAACAACTTTGGATACTACAGGAGATATTGGGAAATATACTTCTATAGCAATAGACAGAAATGATAAAGTGCATATTAGTTATTATGATGAAACTAATGGTGATTTAAAATATGCAACAAATGTTTCTGGTAATTGGGTGTATTACACAATTGATAATATAGGAAATGTTGGAACATATACTTCAATAGCAATAGACAGAAATGATAAAGTGCATATTAGCTATTATGATGAAACTAATGACGGTTTAAAATATGCGACAAATGTTTCTGGTAATTGGGTTTATTTTACTATAGATAATGAAGGTCAACCTAGTGGCCGATATTCATCTATCGCAATTGACGGAAACAATAAAGTGCATATTAGTTATAATTATTACTTGGATAACATGAGCCATGGTTTAAAATACATAACTAATAGTTCTGGGAGTTGGGTATCTACAGATGTTAATTCTAATGATGGTAGTGGTGCTGGAGGATTTACATCTATAGCAATAGATAGTAACAATAAAGTTCATATTAGTTCTAATGGTGGAACATTACAATATACTACAAACATTTCTGGGGAATGGAAAAATTATATATTAGATAGTACCAGTGGGAGTGTATATGGATATAGTTCTACATCTATTGCTATAGATAAAAACGATAAAATTCATATTAGTTATTATTATGAAGGATTAAAATATGCAACAAACGTATCAGGTTTATGGATATGTTTAACATTAGATACTCCAATTACTCTTGGATATTTTTCAGATATAGCAATAGATAGTAACAATAAAGTTCATATTGCTTATAAAGATGGTAATGCAGGAGGATTAAAATATGTAACTAATAGTTCTGGTCCATGGCAAATATCAAGTATTCAAGGTAGTTTTGATGGTGGATATGTAAATCGTGGGCTTTATCCAGCGATAGCTATAGATAGTAAAGATAAAATACACGTTGGTTTTTATGATGCTAGTAATGGTAATTTAAAATATGCAGGGCCTAATATTGTGCCGGTTTTAACTTGGACAGGTGAGGCAAATTACACTATTGATGGAATGAATCCAGATGTGGTGAAACAAGGAGAGAATGTAACATTCAGGATAAAATACAGTGATGCAGATGGAGATGTACCAGCAAGCGGGTATCCAAAAGTGCATATTAAAAAGGGAACAAGTGAAGTAGTGGTATACCCTATGACTTATGTGAATGGAGATTACAGCACAGGGGCGATATATACTTGCACATTTGCATTATCATTATCAGCAGCAGAAGATTACAGTTATTATTTTGAAGCAAAAGATGTATGGAATGATAGTGCAGATAACACTCAGGATAAGGCATTTACAATATTGGGAGTATCTTATGGTGTTATAACAGGAAAAGTAACAAGATCACCAGATGGAGTAACAGTAATATCAGGAGCAACAGTTCAGCTCTTGCAAAATGGGGTGCTGAAAGGCGAGACAAAAACAGATGGGAGTGGTAATTATAGCATAGCGAATGTAGGTATAGGCAAATACGATGTATTAGTAAGTGCAATCGGGTATTCAATATCAATGCAAACAGGGAAGGAAGTTCGAGAAGGAGAAACAACGACAGTAAATTTCGCATTAAGTGAAGGAAACAGCACAATAATAATCATAACGTCAACAGAGGATGATAAGACGAAAATATCAATATCAAGTGACGAGAATGTATATTTTAGTTTTGCTAAGAGGCAGGATATAACAGATGGAATAGGATATGAGTTGATAATGAAGGATAAAAACAGTAATGCGAAGCTTGAGAATTTTAGCAAACCAGTAACATTGACAATACATTGGACAGTAGCGAATGGAAAGGTGGCAAATACGGAAGTGAGTGAGTATGAAGTGTTTGATAAATTAGCGATATACTATTATGATGGAGTGAGATGGCAGAAGGTAGGCGGGTTAGTAGACCCAGTGGAACAGACAGTGAGTGTGAGCACAAGCAAAGCAGGAGTGTATGCTATAAAGTCAAGTGCATCAATGAGTTATGGCGGTAGGATACTGGTGTATCCGAATCCGTTTACTCCGAATGGGGATGGAGTAAATGATTCAGTAGGGTTTTATTTTGATGCAAATCCAACAACACCAGAGATAAAAATATACAAAGGCAGTGGTAGGTTGGTGAGGACATTAGATGGAGTGACAAGTTGGGATGGAAAGGATGATAGCGGAAGCGTAGTAGAAGCGGGGTTGTATTTGTATCATTTCAGATTAGGGGATACAAATAAGACAGGGACGGTAGTAGTGGCGAAGTGACGCGAAGCGTCATTTTCACATGCAATAGGTCAGGCATCTTGCCTGACAAATGATGGGAAGCATAGTGGTTTTTAAAAGACACTGGATTCCCAATCAAGTTGGGAATGACAGAAATATTTGATATGAAAACGATAGCGATAGTAATAGGGATGCTGGTGTTGGCAGGAGTAGGCGAAGGAGCATTTGATACTAAGCCGGGGATACGAGGATTGGGAATGGGGCAGGCGTATGTGTCAATAGCAGATGATACGAGCGCGATGTTTTGGAATCCAGCGGGGCTTGGTGGCATTAACAATATGCAAGTGGAGATGATGTATGCGAAGAAATATTTGGGAATAGACGATGACAATTTAAGTGATTGGTATTTGGGTTATGTCTTGCCAATAGGAGAAATAGGAAGCATAGGAGTAGGAGATTTATTGTTCACATCAGGCAAATACAAGGAGAACACAGGAGTGATAAGTTATGGAAAACAATTGGGAAATATATCCTGTGGAGTCAGCATAAAACTAATGAGTGTGATGTATGAAGAAAACGAATATACACGGCTTGACCCATTATTTAACACATACGGATATAACAAGACGAAAATAGGAATAGACGCAGGGATAATTTATCAAGTCCTAAATGAGATGCAAGTAGGAGCAAGTGTGGAGAATGCGAATAAACCGAATATGACATTAGGGAATGTATCAGGCGAAGAATTGCCAATGATAATACGAATAGGCAGTTCATACAGAATAGGGAATTTCACACCAGCCATAGACGCGTCATATAGAGATAGGAATATAAACGGCAAAAAAGATGTGAATGTATATGGCGGAGTAGAATATATCGTAGGACAAGCGTCTATTGTAGGACAGCATGATTTTGTTTTAAAACAAAATCATCATCTGTCAGAATTAAGCATACGAGCAGGGGCAAATTTAGATGAAGTGTCACTTGGAGCAAGCTATAATTTTATCAGTGCAATGAAATTGGACTACGCATTTATCTATCCCTGGACCGCAATAAAAGGCATATTAGGTTCCCACCGTTTTGGCCTAACCTGGCAATTGTAAAAAAAGTATCATTAAAAAACCTAAAAACGAAAGTTTTTACTTGGAATTTTAAATAAATTTACCTACAATTATAGAATAATATGTTCATTTTAGATGTTCTTCATAAAGTAAATACTTTTGCCGAAAAAAGTGGAATAAAAATTTATGTTGTAGGTGGATTTATACGTGATTTGTTATTAGAGCGTTCTACCAATGATATAGATTTTGTAGTAATGGGAAATAGCATAAATTTTGCAAAAAAACTTGCAAACAAATTAAAGGCAAGTTTTTTTTTGTTAAATGAAAAACATTCAGCTGCAAGAATAATATATAAAAGTAAGAATGCCGATTTTCAATTGGATTTTTCTCCTTGTCGGGGGAAGAAGATAACAGATGACCTTGCAAAACGGGATTTTACAATAAATGCAATAGCAATTCCTCTAAA
>JBBTED010000159.1:0-29331 GCA_038042445.1 Candidatus Firestoneibacteriota bacterium | reverse complement strand
GCAATGGGGTTAAGTTTCCTTAATTACAGGACATTTTTCCCTATTATAGAAATAATGAGTGATAAAAAAATTGTTGTTCCATCAAATGAAAGACCAGTACTTTATAAACGCGGAAACCCATCAGATTTATGTGAATAGTTGAATATAAATTTTTAATTTTAAAAGGAAAGGAAATAGGAGAATCTATGAAGAAAAAAATGTTGGCTGCGGTATTTGAAGGAATTAAAAAAATGGTGTTAAAAGAAGTTCCAATTCCATCTGTGAAAGCTGATGAAGTTCTTGTAAAAGTTAAAGCTTGTGGAATTTGTCAGACAGATTATTCTGCTTATACCGGGAGAAGAACTAATTGGACAGCCCCTATGATAGCAGGGCATGAGATATCAGGGATAATTGAAAAAATTGGCAGAGATGTTAAAGATTGGAAAAACAAAGATGAAGTTGCACTTTCTCCTGTTATTCATTGCGGCAAATGTTTTAATTGTCGTTTGGGAAAAGAACACTATTGTATTGATGGAAAAGTAATTGGTGGTGAAGGTCAAAAAGAAGTTTTGCCTGGCGGCTTTGCAGAATATGTATCTGTTCCGACAAAAGTTTTATATAAAAAGCCAAAAAATGTAACTTTTGAGGCAGTGGCTTTAGCTGAACCATTAGCTGGTTCATATAAAGGTCTTATTGAATACACAAATTTTAGAATTGGTGAAGATATAGTAATAATAGGAGCTGGTGGAATGGGACTTTTAGTTATGATGCTTGCTGTGGCATCTGGCGCAGGCAATATAATTGTAGCAGATATTTCTTCTGGTAGACTTAAAAGTGCGTTAAAACTTGGTGCGAATTATGCAGTAAATTTAAAAGGAAAAGATTTAAAAAAAGAAGTATATAAGATATTACCAAATGGTCCTGATGTAATATTTGAAGCAGCGGGTGTTTTAGAAGCAGCAGAATTGACATTTAAACTTTGTCGCAGGGGGACACGAGTTAATATGTTTGGAGTTATAATTCCTGGAGAAGTTCCAGTATCTCCTGCAGACATTCATTTTCTTGAGACAAGAGTTGATGCTTCATTTTCTGTGAATCCGAGAGTAATGGTGAAATCCATTGAACTTATGGAAAAAGGCAAAATTGATCCAAATAAAATTGTTACACATAAATTTCCTTTGAACCAGATCAATAAAGCATTTGAGATAATGGAAAATTCCGGAAGAATAAAAGTTATGATAAATCCATAAGAGTAATATGAAAATTCTATTCTATAGAACGAGATTTTATGGATATCCTATAACCTGCTACTAAATTTATCTTTTAAAGCGGGATATAGGGAGTTGTAAAGTTTATAATATTCTTCATATTTTTGCACATTATTTTTAATTGGGTATGTGTGTGAAGTAATTCGTATAGTTTTTTCACAGGCTTCTTCTACTGATTTGTAAATTTTTACTCCAACACCTGCTAATAGTGCTACACCAAAAGCAGGTCCTTCAGAAATATTTATTGTTACGATTTCAGAATTAAAAACATCTGCCTGAATTTGTCTCCAGAATTTACTTTTTGCACCACCACCAGATGCTCTGATTTGCTTTATTTTTAAATTCATACCCCGTATTATTTCCAAAGAATCTCTTAAACCATAAGTAACACCTTCTAAAATAGAGCGTGTGAAATGAGCTTTTGTATGGCGCATTGTTATTCCAAAAAATACTCCTTTTGCATAAGGGTCTTTATGTGGTGTTCTTTCACCCATAAGATACGGTAAAAATATTAAACCTTCTGAGCCAACAGGGATTTTTTGGGCTTCTTTGGTTAAAATATCATACTTTAGATTATTCCCTAAATTATTTTTAAACCACTGAAATGAGCCACCTGCAGAAAGCATTACACCCATTATATGCCATTTTTCAGGTACTGCATGGCAAAAAGAATGAACTCTTTGCAATTTGTCCATTTTAATTTTATCAGTATGAGCAAATACAACACCTGATGTTCCAATTGTTACAGAGATTATACCAGGTTTAACTATGCCGTTGCCTATGGCTCCTGCAGCCTGGTCACCGCCTCCACCAACTACTGGAGTTTTTTCAAGCAAACCTGTTTCTTTTGCAATAGCAGATGTAATATATCCGGAAATAACAGGTGATTCATAAACTTTTGGAAGTTTGTTTTTATCAATATCAAGTGCATTTAACATTTCTTTTGACCATTTGCGATTTTTAACATCAAACAATAATGTTCCAGATGCATCAGAAACTTCACTTGCAAATACACCTGTTAATTTGAAACGGATATAATCTTTTGGAAGCAATATTTTGTAAATTTTTTTGTAAATTTTCGGTAGATGTTTTCTTACCCAAAGTATTTTTGGTGCAGTGAATCCAGTAAGTGCAGGGTTACAAGTATATTCATTTAATTTATCTATACCAATTTTTTCATTTATTTCCTCACATTCTTTTGCTGTTCTTTGATCACACCATAATATAGCCGGCATTAATATATTGAATTTATCATCAATTAAAACCAATCCATGCATTTGTCCTGAAAGACCTATACCTTTTATATCACTGCCTTTTAAATGACCATTTTTTAATACTTGTTTTATACTTTCTACAGCTGCATTCCACCATTCTTGTGGATTTTGTTGTGCCCATCCGGGTTTAGGACAATCAAGTTTGTGTTCAACAAAAGCAGAAGCTTTTAGCTGGCCATTTTCATTTATAACTATAGTTTTGGTTCCTGATGTTCCTATATCTATGCCCATTAAATAATTCATAATGCAGGTTCTCCCTGTATTGTTTCTATTATATTAATCGCTGATTTTAAATTTTGCGATGTTCCTTCTAAAAGCAATTTTGTAGCTCCTTGGGCACCAAAAATTCCGCCAGAGCCAATATGAAATGCTTTAACTTTTACCAATGTTTCTATTGCTTCAATTTCAGTAATTATTGTTCCTGAAGGGACAGGGAATAATGAAATATTTCCTGTAACAAATTTAGTATCACTTGGGAATAATTTAGATGTTTCTATTATGTCATTTGCAACTAATTTTTCAAGGCCTATAGGAATTATTAAATTTGCTTTGCGTGCTGTAACAGGGCCAATACAACCTCCGATTGTGCCGCCATTTAAATCAGTCATAAGTATGCCTGCAACTTTTTTTTCGTAATTTAATGCATTTGCGCCTTTGATAAATACATCTCCTTCTTTCATTTGTTTCACAGCTTCAAATCTATTTAAATTACGGACAAGATTTCCATTTTTAAATATTACATCTGGAAGTTTTTGTTGAGGCAAATTAACGTTTTTGTTTTTGGGAGCAGTATATCCTGTGATATAAGCAAGCTTATCAATTTTCTTACCCAAAAGTTCTTCAACAATATAAGAGTTAGTGCTACCTGTTGCAATGACAATCAAACCTTTTTTAAAAGCTTTTTGGACACAGGCTAAATCAACTATACCTTTTGCAATCAGCCGTTTTGATTCAGAAACTGTTAAAGTAACTGTAGCTTTCATCTCTCACCTTTTATTCTATTCACTTTTTTTTCTAATTCTTTTATTTCATCATTTGATTTTAATACTCCAATTTCTATGTTATATTCTTTTTTCTCGCCAGCAGCTAAAAACGGCAATTTTCCTTCTTTTCTCAAATTTGCTCTTGTTGAAATGCAACAGTTGGCAGGTTCTATGCCTACTACATAAAGACCTTCACCAGTCATTTTCCATTCAATAAAATTTGGGAGTTCACTAATTGAATATTTTATATAAAATCCAAACCCAAGTTTTTTATTTGCAAGTGCAGTATACACGTATCCATTTTTATCCGGAATCATCTCATGATAATAACATTTTTCTTTATATCCTGATATTGGTTCCATAAATTTGTTGTATTCCTGAGCATTTTTTTTAGCTTCATCATCTCTTGGGTGTGCAATTTTTGTTGGTGAAATCAAAATGGAATCTTTATCTATTACAGGGAAACCACCATTTATATGGTATAAAATCATATGTGGAGTTTTAGTTGTCCCGAGATTTTCTACTATATCTTTTATATGAAGTGTTGTTTCACCAAGTTTTGCAGTTATTTTTCTTGTTAAGCATAAATCTTCGCCAAATACTTTTGTTTCTCTTACTTTACCCTGGGCAAATAGAGTATATTCATCTTTATCCCATTCACCATCAGAATATACATTTTTTGCAGGGATATTATTTATCCTTCCGTGTAGCCCGAGTTCTTCACCTTCATCTGTGCAAGGGTGCCCTGCGTATGTCAAACCGCAAGTAGTTAAAAGACCGCCAAAAAAATTTCGCAACCATTCATATTTATGTGAATCAAAAAATGACGGATTAACATCTCCTGTTGAAGATCTCCAGCACAATGGTTTTCCACAATATTGGGCATAAGATATATCCATTCCTCTTCCTGGAAGCACAGTAAATGAAAACCCAGTGCCTGTATTTATATCAATAGCTTCAACCTGTGATTCATTTCCTTCTGTAAGTTTATAACGTTTGATTTGCGCTATTTGTGAAATATCTCCAACTCGTTTTAAAAGTTCGCTTTTAGTATATTTTTTACCATAGATATATGCCATATTTGTCTCCTTTTAAATTTATACTATCAAATTCCTTTTTTTTTTACAAATATTTTTTTAGTAATAGGTCAGTTATTAATGGTAGTCGCAGGCTTTAGCCTGCGGTTTTTTCTCGCAAGCTAAAGCTTGCGGCTAACAAGTACTGACTTGTTACATTTTTATCTGAATTTTATTGTTTTTTTACAGAAGTAATGTTACTATTATAATCTATGATTGCTTGTAGTAAATTATATTGTGGCAAAATTACAGAATCTGATTCTATGCGCTATGGGCCAGATAAACACAAAAAACCTATAGTAGTATGGAATATGACAAAGCAGTGCAATTTGCATTGTGTTCATTGCTATATAAATGCAAAAGGAAAACCTGATGCAAATGAACTTACAACTGAAACTGCAAAAAAATTAATTGATGATCTTGCAGAATTTCAAGCTCCTGTTTTACTTTTTTCTGGTGGTGAACCATTAATTCGTGAAGATATGTTTGAGCTTGGAGCGTATTCTGTCCAACAAAAATTACGGACTGTTATTTCAACAAATGGAACATTAATAACTCCTGAAGTTGCAAAAAAAATAAAAGATACAGGTTTTTCTTATGTTGGAATAAGTATAGATGGGTTAGAAAATACAAACGATAAATTTCGTGGTGAAAAAGGTGCGTTTAATAAAGCAATAAAAGGAATTCATAATTGTATAGAAGCAGGTGTAAAAGTAGGTTTAAGATTTACAATCAACAAAAATAATTTTTCTGATTTAAAAGGCATATTTGATTTAATAGAGAAAGAAAAGATTCCAAGAGTTTGTTTTTATCATCTTGTATATGCAGGCAGGGGAACTAAGATGATAGAAGAAGATGTGTCTCATAAAGAAACAAAAGAGGCATTAGATTTGATATTAGAGAAATGTGAAAAATTCCATAAAGACAAGGTTGAATGTGAAATTTTAACAGTAGATAATCATACTGATGGTCCTTATCTTTATATGAAACTTAAATCCAAAGATGAAGAAAGAGCGAAAGTCGCTTTAAAACTTCTTGAAATAAATGGCGGGAATAGTACAGGTATAGGTATAGCGGAAATTGATAATCTTGGAGAAGTTCATGCTGATCAATTCTGGCAGCATTATTCATTTGGAAATATTCATAAACGTAAATTTTCCGAAATATGGATGGATACTTCAGACCCATTAATGGCAGGTCTTAAAAATCGAAAAAAACTTCTTAAGGGTAAATGCGCAGAGTGTAAATGGCTAAGTATATGCAATGGAAACTTCAGAGTCAGAGCAGAAGCATATTACCAAGATGTGTGGGCAGAAGATCCCGCATGCTATATATAATGCGTAGTTGCTCAATTTATTGAGCTAAAAAACTCGGATATTTTAATAAGGAGGGCAAGGCTTCGGGGTACTCACTTTAGTGGGTTGTGCATTGTGCTATAAAATTTATTGTAGTTGCCGATTTATCGGCGTTTTTACCAAGGAGATAAAATTATATGGGTTTTCCAATTACCAGATTAAGAAGATTGCGTAATACTGAAAATCTAAGGAGTATGTTTACCCAAACACAAATTTCAGTGAAAAATCTAGTTATGCCACTTTTCGTAAAGGAAGGCAAAAATATAAAACATCCAATTTTGTCTATGCCGGGAAATTTTCAGTTTTCAATAGACAATTTATTAAAAGAAGTTAAAGAAATTGTTGAATTAGACATACTTGCTGTTATATTGTTTGGCATTCCTGATAAAAAAGATGCTTTAGGAAAAGGAGCTTATGCAAAAGATGGAATTGTGCAACGTGCAATCTCTGAAATCAAAAATAAATTTGATAAATTGGTTGTAATTGCTGATGATTGCTTATGTGAATATACGAGTCACGGGCATTGTGGTGTTGTAAAAAAGCATGGGAAAAGTTTTGTGATAGATAATGATGCAAGTTTAGAATTAATTGCAAAAACTGCTGTATCACAGGCAAAAGCAGGCGCAGATATTATAGCTCCGAGTGGAATGATGGATGGAATGGTTAAATCAATACGAATGGGATTGGATAGTTTAAGTTTTTCACATATTCCTATAATGTCATATTCTGCCAAATTTGCATCTGCTTTTTATGGGCCATTCAGAGATGCTGCTGAATCACAACCGAAATTTGGAGACAGAAAAACATACCAGATGAATATCGCAAATTCAGATGAAGCTATGAGAGAAATCCAGTTTGATATTGAAGAAGGCGCAGATATAATTATGGTTAAACCTGCACTTTCTTATCTTGATATAATTCGCAGAGCAAAAGATAAATTTAATATTCCAATTGCAGCTTATAATGTGAGCGGTGAATTTGCAATGGTAAAAGCTGCATCTAAAATGGGTTGGCTGGATGAAAACAGAACAATCATCGAAATTTTAACTTCTATAAAAAGAGCTGGAGCAAATATCATTATTACATATCACGCTAAAGAAGTTGCAAAATCACTAAGCATAATACGTTAGTTGTTTTATACGTCATTCCCACGAAAGTGGGAATCCAGTGTCTTTAAAATGACAAACAATTAAAAAATGTTACGATTAATATTTTGGGAATTAACAAGAGCATGTAATTTAGCTTGTCCACATTGTCGTGCTTCAGCAATTGACCACAGAACGCCTGATGAATTAACCACTAATGAATGTTTCAAGGTTTTAGATTCTGTAGTTGCTTTTTCTAAACCACTTATAATTTTAAGTGGTGGTGAGCCACTAATCAGATCTGATATATTTGATATTATAAATTACGGTAAAAAATTAGGTCTAAATATAGCATTAGCAAGTAATGCTACATTAATCACAGAAGAAATAGCAATTAAATTGAAGACCAGTGGAATTAGCAGGGTCGCTATAAGTGTATATGGGCCTAATGAAAATGTTCATGATACTTTTATCGGCAAGAATGGAGCATTTAAGCTAACTTTTTCAGGAATAGAAAATCTAAAAAAAGCAGGACTGCCATTTCAATTTAATTTTACTGTTACCAAAAAAAACGTTTGTTTTCTTGAGGAAATGATAGCATTTGCCCAAAATTCAGGTGCAGTAGCTTTGCATCCATTTTTTTTAGTACCAACAGGAAGAGGAAAAGAAATGAGTGGGGATGCACTTTCTCCTGTTGAACATGAAAACGCACTGGAATTGCTCTGTAAATTTTTTGGCAAGTCAAAAATTGAATTAAAAATCACTTGCGCACCGCATCATACGAGAATTCTGCATCAATCAAATAATGTTCAATCAAGATTAAGTAAAGGATGCTTGGCAGGAAGTGCTGTATGTTTTACTTCTTACAAAGGAGAGGTTTATCCTTGTGGGTATTTTCAACTTGCAGCTGGAAATCTTAGAAATGAATCATTACAGGATATCTGGAACAACTCCAAACTTTTTTTGGAGCTTCGCGATGATGAAAAATTAACAGGCAAATGCGGAATTTGCGAATTTAAAACAGTGTGTGGTGGTTGTCGTGCCAGAGCATATGCTGAAACTGGAAATTATTTAAAAGAGGAACCATATTGCATATATGGATCTGGTGAAAGAATACAGACCATAGTTAAAGAATTATGAACCAAACAGATAAGAAAATTTTAAATGAAATTCAAAAAGAATTTCCTGTAAGTAAATTTCCTTATAAAACAATAGGACAAAAATTAGGTTTAACAGAACAAAAAGTTTTTAATACTGTAATTAAACTAAAAAAGCAGGGAATGATACGTAGAATAGGCGCTTTTTTTGATAAAAAGAAATTAAATTATGCAAGTGCGCTTATTGCGTTGAAAGTGGAAGATAAAAATGTCCATAAAGTGGCAAAAATAGTAAATTCTTATCCAGAAATCACACATAATTATTTAAGAAAAGATGAATATAATATATGGTTTACCTGTATTGCTTCTTCAACAAATGATATTAAAAAAATAATAAATTCCATACAAACTAAAGGAAAAATTAAAGAGACATTGTTTTTGCCAGCAAAAAAAACATTTAAATTATCCGCAATATTTAAAGTATGAAACAATCATTCCTTTTTCTTTCCCCCTTTGAAAAAGGGGGAGTAAGGGGGATTTTTAAAAATATGAAACTGACAAAATTAGATAAAAAGATAATCAATGCGCTTTCTTCTGATTTACCTGAGTCAATAAATCCATATAAAATTCTGGCGCAAAAATTTAAAGTTCCAGAAGATTATTTAATTAAAAAAATATTATTATGGAAAAAAACAAATTTAATAAGAAGAATTGGAGCTACAATTAGGCATAATAAAGCCGGTTTTTTGTTTAATGTAATGTTTGTATGTAAAATACCAGATGCAAATGTATCTAAAATAGGTATGGAAATAGCAAAATTCCCTCAAATCACTCATTGCTATGAAAGACTTACAAATAAAAACTGGCAATATAATTTATATGCAATGGTTCATGGAAAAACAAAAAAAGAATGTAAAAAAAATGTAGATGAAATTGTAAAAAAACTCAAAATCCATGATTACAAGTTGTTATATACTCTTCGTGAATTAAAAAAGACCAGCATAGAGTATTTCTAGGTAATGGGTTAGTCATTGACGGAATTTTGTCATCCTGAGTCATCAGACGAAGGATCTCTCTTTTAAAAACGAGATTTTTCGCTTTGCTCAAAATGACATCATAATTCGTAACTTCATTTATTGACAAGTGTATTGTAAAATAGTTAAAATTTATGAAAATGACGAAAAAAAATCCTAAGCATAAGAAAAAAATCAAGATTCTGAAAAAGACTGGAATAAACTTGAAGCAAATAAGGTCAAAAAAGCAGGCTTATGATTGTATGAAGGACAGAATTTTGCAACAAGATGCGAAAATCAAGTTTAAAAATGGGCAATTAAAAAATGGAATAAAGAAGCAGATAAAATCCGAAGAGCAGATTCACATTTGCATTGAGGCAATGGAATCTACTGCTGATGGTATTTTTATTATCGATATCCAAAAGCCAAATTTCCCTATTATTTATATAAACTCATCATTTCAAAAGATGACTGGGTATAAGAAGAAGGAAATTTTGGGTAAAAATTATTTTTTACTGTATGGAGTTGATGCTGATTTGCGTGTTATTGAGAAAATAAAACAAGCAATACATCTAGGCAAGTTTTTTCATGGAGAAATGTTTAGTTTTAAAGAAAACGGGAAAAAGTGTTGGAATTTACTGCATATTTCGCCAGTGCGTGATATTAATGATGTCATTACCCATTATGTAGGGACTCAGACAGATATTACTTTGATGAGAGAAAGGGATTTAGAGATTAATGAACAGCGCGAGTCTATTTTGCATGTTACTAGAGTAGGAAAACTTGCGGAATTTGTTTCGTCTTTGGCTCATGAGATTAGCCAGCCTCTTACTGCTATTCTTTCCTACGCTCAGGCTGCTAAACGTATGCTTGCAGACAGAGAGCCTGAACTATCGAAAATTCTTTCGTATATCATTGATGATGACCATCGGGCGAATGAGGTTATACAGAGATTACGTTCATTGTTAAAGAAGAGTACACCTGAAATGAAACCTCTAGATATAAATGTTCTTGTTAGTGAAACTGTTGCGATTATTGCTACAGATGCTATTGTAAGGAACGTTGTTCTAAAAATCGATATTGAGAGTAATCTTCCACTTGTTTGCGGTGACCGGATACAACTGCAACAGGTTCTTTTGAATCTTATTAGCAATAGTTTTGATGCTATGGAGAATAGTCAAGGTGTCCATGAAATATTGGTTCGTACATTGCGTAAAGATACTGATACAATTATCGTTGAGGTGAAAGATTCCGGATGCGGAATTCTTGCTTACAATATACCTAAGCTTTTTACCCGATTTTTTACAAGTAAGCCAGATGGGTTGGGTATGGGGTTATCTATTAGTCGCTCTATTGTTGAGGCGCATGGTGGAAAATTGGATGTAAAAAATAATCCTGATCGTGGTGTAACCTTTTATTTTACTATTCCTGTTAATATAAAAAATGCTTAATGAATAACCGTAAACCTATAATCTATGTTGTTGACGACAATGTTTCTGTGTGCAGGGCTTTATCTTTATTGTTAAAATCACACGGGTTTAAAGTTGAAACATTTATCCGGGCAGCAGATTTTTTAGCTTTTAAGCATCCTAATGTGCCGTCATGTTTGGTTCTTGATATTCAACTGCCGGATATCAATGGGCTTGCTCTTCAGGATACAATGTTATCTCGACAGCTTGCGGTTCCTATTATTTTTATCACTGGACATGGAGATATTCCTATGAGTGTGAAAGGTATGAAAGCAGGAGCTGTTGATTTTTTGCCTAAACCGTTTAGTGAGAAGAAACTGCTTAGTGCTATTACAGAAGCCATTTTAAAAAGTACAATCCAAATTAAAAAACTAGCAGAAATATCAAAAATAAAACGATGTATCAAAACTTTGTCTCCAAGAGAGATGCAAGTTTTTCGTTTTGTTGCCAAAGGGATGTTGAGTAAACAAATTGCCTTTAAGAGAAAAACTTCGCTTCAAACGATCAAGGTTCATAGAAGTCGGGTTATGCAGAAGATGCATGCTAAAACCGTAACAGAACTTATCCGGTTCGCTCAAAAAGCAGGTATTACTTCCTCAAAAGAATAACCAACCTTTATTTTCTGGATTCCTGTTTCCACAGGAATGACAAATCACATCATTATTGCAATTATGATACAAGTCTTGGCGTAAGGTACGTTATACCTATGTACAATTGATCGATTTTTGAATTTTCATTATAATTTACATTGTGAATAATTGAAACATTTAAAACAAAAGAAGGAGGTTTTTATGGGTAAAAGTATTGGTAATAAATTTCTGTCAGTTTTAATAGGGTTTGTTTTGCTGTGTTTGTTTTTATTTAATAGTGTTGAAGCCGAAATCTCAAAAAAAGATTGGCAGGTTTTAAGTGGTAAATGGAGTTTTTCTGCTTTGCATGTGAAAGGTTTCGCAGATGAAGAAGATGGAATATTACTATATAAAGGTGGAGAGTTCAAAAACTTCAGTTGTTCTGTTAGGGTAAAACCTGTAAACAGAGAAGGAAGTTTAATACTTAGAGCACTTGATACAAAAAATTGTTATCTTTTGATATTTTTACCAGAAGGAGCAAATGAAGGACGTACAGGTATAGCTTTAGCAAAAAGAGTGAATGGGAAAGAAACTTATTTTGCTGGCATAGCTACTAAATACAAAATAAATCAATGGGTGAACGTAAAAACAATATTTAAAGGCGAAAATATGAAAGTTTATCTTAATAGTAAACTTGTGTTAACTAGCAAGGATAATATATATAAATCTGGAAAAGTAGGATTGAGGATTTATGGTAAAAAACCAAAATCCTGCACAACATTTTATGAAGATTTTAAAATTGAAGCTATAAAATAATTTCGAAATTCCGGGAAGGTTTGTTATACCAAGGTACAATTGATAGTTTTTTGAAATTTTTTTATAATTTACATATGAATATGGAGCTGGAGAAATTATATTCTAAGGGGTGTGGTGAAATGTCAGCAGACAAGAAACAAATTTATATTGTGGATGATGATGAGTCAGTGTGTCGTGCACTTAAGTGTTTGTTAATGACTTTTGGGTTTGAAGTAAACACTTTTCTTTCTGCAGAGGAATTTTTCAGTGCTGTGCCTGATAGTGCTCAGGGCTCTTTGATTATGGATATTCATATGAAGGGTTTGAGTGGATGGGATGCATTAAAGCGGATTACTAAATCTGGATTTAAACGTCCGGTTATTATTATTTCAGCGGATAAAAATGGAGGTCTGAGGGAGCAGGCTATAAAATTTGAGGCTGTGGGATTTCTTCAAAAACCAGTTAATGATCAAGAGTTAATTGATTTGATCAATAAGACATATTATATGAAAAAAATGAAAGAAAATAGGAACAGCTTTAGCTGTCCGAACAAAGAAAACGATCTAAAAAGTGAAGTAAAATAGGAGAAATCTATGAGAAAAAAGATTTTAGTTATTGCGTTAGTATCAATGGTAAGTTTTTCAAGTATAGTTTTTTCGCAAGAACAGCCAGTAGCTGCTTCTCAAGAGAAGCCTGCAACTGTTTCTAAAAATTCTGTTAAGCTCATAATAAAATATGGGATGGATACAAATGGTTTGCAGGATTATCCTTCAACACTTTCTGTGCCTAGATTTCCTGTTGTTGGTGTGAAATCGTTAGATGTTGATCTTGGAACTTCCTTTTTATTGGAATTACAGTATCCGATTGCGGATATGTTGGGTATAGGACTGGGAGCTACATATAATACAGATAGGAAGCTTCATAATACAAATGCTGAATTTAGTTTCTTACCCATATATGCTACTGTATCACTTTTCCCTTTTGGTAATATTGCAGGTATTGCACCTTATGCAAAAGCTGATTTAGGATATAATGTTTCTTTCACAGGAAACGACCAATATAAGGCGTCTGCGCCTTTTGAAACGGTTTTAACAGGAGGACAATATGGGGTATCGGAGCTGGAGCTAAATTACTTAATACAATATTTGCAGATATAATGTTTACCTCGTATTCTGGAACCTACAAAGTATCGCTTAATTCACTTTCAACTGAATTAGCTATTTTATACACAAAGATAAGTTTGAATGTAGGAATAGGTTTGGATATGTAATCTCATCAAGACCCTATCCTTATAATAAGGATAGGGTCTGTAGAGTAAGGAGTTTCAAATGTTAAATATGATTGCTGTGATACTTGTTGCGCTCTGGTTGGTTGGCTTTATTACCGGGAACACAATTAATGGGTTCATTCATATTTTATTTGTAATTGCAGTTATTGTGGTCTTGATAAGAGTTATTCGTGGGCGAAAAATATTATAGCATCTTTTTGCATAATTCAAAAAAAGGGAGGTCTAAAATAAATGAGAAAAATTGCGAAAATTATTATTGCAACTTTAGTAGTAATTGTGTTGGCTCCTGTTTGGTCTGTTATGGCTACTTCAGGAAACAAAACCAATAATTTGTTCTTTATGGAACGGAGTAAGAATAAAAACGTTGTCCAGTATGATGTCCAATTGATGGAGAATAATGACCTTCGCGAACCAAAGCCTGTGATAGTATATTGGATTTTGGAAAATGGCAAACACGAAGAACTAAGTGGAATACAGAAGAAATATGCATACGGTATTGATTCACAGAAGAAAATAGAGAAGAACAAATTTAAAATTGTTCTAGTTGCTTTGGAAAAACGAGATATTATAGTAAAAAAGATCAAGGGTTCTTACAAAGCCATAATCTCTATTGGAGGCAAGTATGGTATTCTCGAAAAAGTCTATATAAAATCCAAAGACGGTTTTTTAGGTATCCCCAAAGTCCTTTATATTGATCTTTTCGGCAAAGACATTAAAACAAATCTTTCCATAAAAGAACGGATTATTCCATAAGATTTGAAATTTGAATTTCAAGGAGGTAATATGAAAAAAGTATTATTGTTTGCAACGGTTTTAGTATGCGTGTTTCAAATGAATGTGTTTGGACAAGAGCAGATGGGAGGCAGAAATTTTGGTCTTGGTTTGGAGCTTGGAGATTATTCTGGAGTAACAGCAAAAATATGGACAACAGATATTAACGCGCTTAGCATGGGGATAGGTTTTGGACCTTTCACGAGAGTACATCTTGATTATTTATGGCATAATTTCAATGTAATTAAAGTAGATGAAGGAAGATTGCCCCTTTATTACGGTTTTGGAGGAATTATAAATACCGCCAATAATGTTAGTACGAACTTTGGTATCAGAGGAACTATTGGAATGTGTTATATATTCAAAAATAATAATTTCGATATATTTTTTGAACTATCTCCAACATTAAGATTTAATCCGAGCAGCGGGTTGTTTTTGTCGGGAGCAATTGGTGGCAGATATTTTTTCTAATAGAGAATTTTTGGGATACTACAAGAAATATTAGGTCTAAATCATTAAAATATTCTGCTCTCTGGGCAATCAGAACATTTGTAGTTGTTTGAAATAGTAAATATAAATTTGCTGCCTTTTTCTGGTTTGCTTTCTATCCATATTTATGTTGCAAAATTTATTTATTGAATTATAATGATATAAAACTAAAATGAAAAAACTTAAGTCGGCAAATCTATATAAGGAAGCATGCAGATATTTGGTTGGGGGGGTGAATAGTCCTGTTCGTGCTTTTAAATCTGTTGGCGGGAGTCCTAAGTTTATTGCTAAAGCATCTGGGTCAAAAATATATGATGTAGATAGTAATAAATATATAGATTATGTATGTTCCTGGGGCGCTATAATTTTGGGGCATGCATATCCTAAAGTGGTTTCTGAAGTTAAAAAGAACCTGAAAAATGGCTCAAGTTTTGGAGCACCGACCATTTTAGAGACAAAGCTTGCTAAATTGATATGCAAAGTGTTTACATCAATTGAAATGGTTAGACTTGTTAGCTCTGGCACAGAAGCTGTAATGAGTGCAATAAGATTGGCGCGTGGATATACTTCTAAAAGTAAAGTTATTAAATTTGCAGGGTGTTATCATGGTCATGTGGATTATTTATTAGTATCTGCAGGTTCAGGTGCTATGACTTTTGGCAAGCCCAATAGTGAAGGCGTATTGGCTGATTTTACAAAACATACAATTGTGTTGCCTTATAACAATATAGATATTTTAAAAGATACAATAAAAAAATATCATAGTGAAATAGCGTGTTTAATAATTGAACCTGTTTGTGGTAATATGGGTGTAGTTTTACCTAAAGAAGGATTCTTGAAAGAAGTGGAAAAACTTTGTAAGCAATACAAAATAATTTTAATATTTGATGAAATTATATCCGGGTTTAGAATTGCAAAAAATGGTATTCAGGGGTTGTATGGTATAAAGCCGGATATAACCTGTCTTGGAAAAATAATTGGCGGTGGTTTTCCTCTTGCTGCTTATGGTGGAAGAAAAGAAATAATGCAAAACTTGAGTCCTATTGGTTCTGTATATCAGGCAGGAACTTTATCAGGTAATCCTATTGCTGTAACTGCGGGTTTAAAAACCTTAGAGATTCTATTGGAAAAAGACGAATATAAATCAATTAATAATAAAACAAAAATATTGTGTACTGCATTAAAAGAAAATGCACGCAAATCTGGCATTGATATTACAATAAACCAAATAGGTTCTATGTTTACTGTATTTTTTACAAATCTTGATATTTTTGATTTTGAAAGTGCAAATAAGGTAGATGCTAAATTTTATAGAAGATATTTTCATAGTATGTTAAACGAGAAAATTTATATGCCTCCATCTCAGTTTGAAGCAAATTTTCTCACATTTTCGCATACATGGGACGATATAGAAAAAACAGTTACAGCAAACAAAAAGGCATTAAAAAGCTTATGGTCTGGTGGAAAAAATATCAACCATAAGGGAAAAAATTATGAGTTTAGAAAATATTTATAAACCAGTTAAGAATGATTTAGAAAAAGTTGAAAAACTTTTGCAACAAACTCTTTTTTCCAAAGACCAGATAATAAAAAAGATAACTTTTCCACTTAGCTCCGGAAAAGGGAAAATGATGAGACCTGCACTTGTTTTGCTTTCTTCTACGATATTTGAAAAAACAAGCAAGTCAAGTATTGATTTCGCTGTTGCCTGTGAGCTTGTGCATGATGCTGCTTTAGTTCATGATGATATAATTGATAAAGAGAAAGTCAGACGTGGCAAAAAGACAATTAACTATTTATGGGGAAATCAAATAGCAGTTCTTTTTGGAGATTATATATATGCGAAAGCAAGTGAGATAGTTGCAAGGCTTGGCAATAAAAAAATATCCGTAATACTTGCAAATACTATTTATAAAATGTGTGTAGGTGAGATAAAAGAATCAGCAACTCGATTTAAATCTGATATATCCGAAGAATTTTATATGGAAATAATAAAAGAAAAAACAGCAGTTTTGTTTTCTGCATGTTGTGAAATAGGTGCAATATTAGCAGGAGCTTCTCAATTAGAAGTTAAAAAAATGTCAAATTACGGTATGAATTTAGGTATGGCATTTCAGATAAGAGATGACATACTTGATTTTACATCAGATGGTATGACACTTCCTTTAATATATGTATGGCAGGTGGCAACTTATAAAGACAAAAAAATTATAGAACAGTTTTTTGAATCTAATGGAAATAATCCCGGAGAAAAAATTATAAAAGAAATAGCTCAGAAATATAAGGCATTTAATTATTCTTTAAAAATTGCGCAAAGATATGCATTGGAATCTGTTAATGAGATAGAAAACTTCAAAGATTCTTCGGCTAAACATAGTTTGACAGAATTAGCGCATTATGCAATAATCAGGGATAAATAAAGGAGGTGAATTGATGAAAAAAATCAATATATTTTTCTTTACACTAATTATAATTTTTTCTACAACTATAGTATTTGCAGTTCCGGATTATACCCGCAAAGAAAAACTTTCCTGTGCTAAATGTCATATTTCTCCTGCTGGCAGTGTAGAACTTTCTGATGCAGGTAAAGAGTATGCTACAAACAAATCTTTTGCATCAGCTCAAACTGATGTAGATGCCACAGCGCAGGCAAAATATTTAGGTGTAAAAAAATGCATGATGTGTCATTCTCCAGTATATAAATCATGGGTTGAAACAAAACATGCATCAGCATTTAAGGCATTAGCAGACAAACAATCAGATAAAAATGCAGAGTGTATTGTATGCCATGTTACAGGATATAATTTGACTGGTGGTTATCCTGAAAATGCTGATAACTTAAAAAATGTTACTTGCGAAGGATGTCATGGTCCTGGTAGTTTACATATGTCTGCAAAAAAAGACGATAAAAAGAAAATGATAAATGGCAAACCAGGTGAAAAATTGTGTAGATCCTGTCATAATGAAAAACAAAGCCCAAAATTCAACTTTGAAGAATATAGCAAAAAGGGAATACATGTTGTTAAATAAAATAAATATATGATGTAAAACTCTTATGTAAGAAAACAGAGGGTGCAAAATTTGTGCCCTCTGTTTTAATTTAAAAGGTAAGTTTATGTGTCCTAAAGAATTAAAATATACTAAATCTCATAAATGGATTAAAATAGAAGGAAGCAATGCAATTATAGGTTTAACAGATTTTGCAATAGTTCAAGTTGGAGAGATAATATTTATAAGACTTCCTGTAAAAGAAGATAAAATTACATTTGATAAAAGTTTTGGTGAGTTTGAATCAACAAAGGCAGTATTTGAACTTTTTTCACCAGTTACAGGAACTGTTTTAGAAATTAATGAAGAGGTGGTTAAATCTCCAGAAATTATAACTAAAGATCCTTATGGTAAAGGTTGGTTAGTAAAAGCAAAATTGGAAAATCCAACAGAAGTTAGTTTATTATTGAATTCAGATGAATACACAGCATTTACAACAGGTGGTCAATAGTAGGACGGGCGTCTCGCCTGTCAAAAGAGGTAGGACAGGAGAATAAAAATGAAAATTTTAATAGCGGATAGTATAGAAAAAGAGGGGATAGATTTATTAAAGAAAAATGCACATACTGTGGATATTTGTCTTGAGCAAACAGAAGAAGAATTGGTAACTAAAATACCAGATTATGATGCATTGATAGTACGAAGTCAGACAAAAGTAACTAAAAAAATTATAGAAGCTGGAAAAAAACTAAAAGTTATAGGCAGAGCTGGAATTGGAGTAGATAATGTTGATGTCCCAGCTGCTACAAGAAAAGGTGTGTTAGTGGTAAATGCGCCTAATTCTACAGTTGGAACAACTGCTGAGCATACAATTGCTATGATGATGGCACTTGTACGGAAAATTCCATTTGCAAATAGTGCTGTTAGAAATGGAGAGTGGAAGAAAAATAAATTTATCGGGATGGAAATTAGGGGAAAAACTGTTGGTGTAATTGGTCTTGGTAGAATTGGTTCTGAAGTGGCAAGAATTTGCCAAAGAATTGATATGAATGTGATAGCTTCAGATCCATTTGTATCAAGAGAATACGCCCAAAAACTTGGTGTCCAATTAATGTCTCTTTCGGAAGTTGTAAAAAATTCTGATATAATTACAATTCATGCTACCTTAACTAAAAGCAATCATCATATATTAGGAAAAAATGAAATAGAGAGTATGAAAAAAGATGCATTTCTTATAAATTGTGCAAGGGGAGGTTTAGTAGATGAATCCGCTTTGTATACCGCACTTAAATTGGGTAGATTAGCAGGTGCTGCTTTGGATGTTTTTGAAAAAGAACCACCTTCTACTTCTCCACTTTTAACACTTGAAAATGTTATTGCTACTTGTCATATAGGAGCGTCTACAAAAGAAGCGCAGAAGAATGTTGCTTTGGAAATTGCGACAGCAATAATATCAGTTTTTAAAGGTGAGGCTGTTACAAGTGCTGTAAATTTTCCTTATGTCAAATCAATGCCTGAAATTAGGCCTTACATATCACTTGCAGGAGAACTTGGGAAAATGCAGTCACGTTTACTTGTAGGATACATAAAAAATGTTGAAATTGCATATTTGGGTGAAGTTGCTTCTTGTGAAGTGGAATTAGTTACTGCAGGATTTTTAAAAGAATTGCTTGAGAATGCTTCTGATGAAGAAATAACACTTGTGAATGCTCCTTTGTTAGCACGAGAACGCGGGATTAATATTTTAGAAACTAAAAATAAAGTTTGTCAGCTATATTCAAATTTAATAACAACTTCTGTTATGACAGAAAATGGCAAAATTTTAGTCTCAGGTACAGTATTTGGCAAAAATGATTTAAGAATAGTAAATATAGATGGTTATCATCTTGATATTAAGCCTGCGAAAACAATTTTACTTACATTCCATCAGGATAAACCGGGAATGGTTGCCCATGTTGCAGATATTTTGGCAGAAGAAAAAATAAATATTGGGGAAATGCAGGTAGGTAGGGAAAAAATAGGTGGTAAGGCAATTATGGCTATAACTTTAGATAATCAATTATCTGTATCTGCAATTGAGAAAATTTCAAATATAAAAGGTATTATAAAAGTATATCAGGTGTAATTTCTGGAAGTGAATAAAAATGATAGATGTTTCTGTTTTTCCGGATTCTCCTGGTGTGTATTTGATGAAAGATAAAGATGACAATATTATTTATGTGGGAAAAGCCACTTCATTAAAAAACAGAATTAGTTCATATTTTCATACAACTGTTACATCTTCAAAAACTTCTGCAATGCTTACCAATGTTTTTAAAATTGATTATATAACTACCAAAACAGAACTCGATGCTTTATTATTAGAAAGCAGTCTTATTAAAAAACATAAGCCAAAATATAATGTGATGTGGAAAGATGATAAGACATATCCATTTATTAAGATAACATTAAATGAGGAATTTCCGAAAATTTTAGTTACACGGCAAATATTTTCAGATAATGCCAGATATTTTGGTCCTTATGTAGCAGGTGGAATTCGCAAGATGTTAAAATTAGTGCAAAGGCATAGTCCTATAAGGGATTGTTCTTTGGCAATTCCTTGTAAAATATCACGGCCTTGTTTAAAAGAACAACTAAGTCTTTGCTGTGCTCCTTGTGTTGGGAAAGTGACTAAAGAGCAGTATTTTAAATATGTCCAAGATGCTTTGGATTTTTTAAATGGGAAACAACAAAAATTGCTTAAAAATTTAGAGATAAAAATGAAAAAAGCAAGCGACAATTTGCAATTTGAAGAAGCTTCAGAATATAGAGATAAAGCAGAATTAGTCAAATTATTAATTGAACAAAGTAGTCATAAATTGCAACTTTCAAATTTTGCAAAAGACGAGAGAAAAAAACAACTTTCAAGAAAAGCATTACTGGAATTAAAACAAATATTAAATCTGGAAAAACTGCCAGAGAAAATAGAAGCGTATGATATATCAAATTTTACAGGTAAAGAAGCAGTTGGTTCCTTAGTTGTATTTCAAAATGGAGAACCTTCAAAAGCTGAATATAGGCGTTTCAAAATAAAAAACGTTTCTGGACAGGATGATTGTGCTATGCTTAGCGAAGTGGTAAAGCGAAGATATATTCGTTTGGTGGAGCAAAAAGATTATCCGGATTTAATCTTAGTTGATGGTGGAAAAGGCCAATTAAATGCAGCACTTAAAGTATTAGAAGAACTCAATATAAAAAACTTGCCTATTATAGGTTTGGCAAAACAAAAAGAAGAAATTTATACAAAAGATAGGGAGAGACCTTTTAAGTTGCCAAATGATTCTGTATGTTTACACCTTTTACAGCATATACGTGATGAGTCGCACAGATTTGCAATAAATTATCATAGAAAACTATTAAGGAAGACATTTAAAGTATCTGTGCTGGACGACATTTCTGGTATAGGCAAAAAGAGGAAAGAAATACTTCTGAAAAATTTTAAAACTATTGATGGTATTCGCAACACAAATATGGATAAAATAGCTAAGCTTTTGAAAATAAACAGGGCTAAAGCAAGCCAAGTACTTGCAAAAATATAATTTTTAAGAAAAATAACTCCCCTCTTTGCTAAAGAGGGGATAGAGGGGAGTTTAGAGTTTCCGTAAATCCTTACTGAAACACGTGTCATTCCCGAATGTAGTAATCGGGAATCCAGAGTTGTTTTAAAAGTAAGACACTGGATTCCCAATCGAGTTGGGAATGACAACGAAACGGAACGGTATTTAGTGAGCTTTTACGAGTTTCTTCCTGCTTAGGCGAGACGAATTGCAAAAATATGCACAGCAAAATAGCAGAATTTATAAAGCATACAAAAACAAGAAAAATTTATGTACTACTATTAGATTTTTTAGCTAATATTTGTTTATTTTCTTTTTTATTCTTTTCATTTTTTGTAATTGGTGTGCAAATAGGGATACCTGCAATATGGACAATAATAATAAATATTTTTATTCTACTGTTTTCTTTTGCAGGCAACTTTAATTTAGAATTGTCAGGTTTTTCAGATGATGATTTGGCACTTGAAATTCAGGCTAAGAATAAGTATCTAAAAGACGATTTAATAAATGCACTACAAATAGAAAGAGAAATTAATAAAAATACATTCCAAAATGTATCTGAAGATTTAGCGCATAGTTTTATTCAAAATATATCCCAAAAAATCGAGTTAATAAATTTAAAAGAAATATTTCCAATAAAGTCTGTTAAGATAAAATTATTATATTCTGCTGTGCTTGCTTTTGGTATTATTGTTTTTGCTTTTATATGCACACAAGATTTTAGTAAAGCAATTTTGCAATTAAGACATCCTTTGAAAAATTATTCTGAACAAAATTTAGCAGTAAAGGTAATTATGCCTGAAATTGGAGATGTGTCTGTTAAAATTTTTCCACCTAAATATACAAAATTAGCTCCTTACAATGGAAAAGATGGTGGAAATGTAGAAGCTCTTATTGGAAGCAATGTTTGTATAACTGCAAAAGCAAATAAACCAATTGAAAAAGCATTTCTAATGCTTAAGTTTAATGCCAATGAAAAACTTTCTCATATAAAAGATGTTCCAGTTGAAATGAATGTAAATGACGAGAAAACTCTTGAAGGATGGTTTAAAATTAGAAAAGATGCTGAGTATTGTATTGAAGCTGAAGATTATAAGAAAATTACAACAAAGAGTTCATTTGTGAATTATGTTTATGCACTTAAGGATGAAAATCCACAAATCAAAATTTTGTCACCTGAACAGGATTTAGTGGTTTTGCCAAAATCAAAAATAAAAATAATTTATGAAGCAAGTGATGATTTTGGAGTTAAATCTGTTGATTTAGTATGTAAAAAATCTAAAGAAATAAGCAGATTAAATATATGCAACAGGAATAATCCTTTTAAAAATGAAATTCTTGAAACAGAATGGGATTTATCTAATCTTGCATTGCAATTTTCAGATGCAATTGAAATTTATTTGGAGGCTACAGATAATGATGTTATTACTGGACCTAATAAAGGCGTGTCAAATGTTATTAAAATACAGGTGTATGATGTAAATAAAGAGATAGAAGCTTTAACTCAAGATATAGACGATGAAAAATTGGAAGATATGATAAAAAATAGTGAACGTCTCTACAAAAGAACACAGGATTTCTTAAGTGATTTAGAGAAAATGTCCGGCAAATGGGATGAAGAGAAAACAAAAAAACTCAGAGGCGATATTGAACGTATAGCACAATTAATGGAGAACTTGCAAAATAGTATTGCTGAGCTTTCAAAGGCTTTTCCACAGGAATACTTTGATTCTAAAAGTGTAAAAAATATGGATTTTGGGAAGATGAATGAATTTTTACGTGAATTAGAAGAAAGTCTGAATTCCGGTGATTACGATAAAGCATTGGCTTTAGCCAAAGCTTTGTCTGAAAAACTTTCTTCATTAATGGAAATGATGGCAAAAGCAGGGAATCGCGCTAAATTTTTTCAGGACAGAGGTTTGTCTTTAGAGGCAAATTCAAGCTCAAAAGAACTTGAGGACATAATTAAAGAAGAACAAGCATTATTTGAAAAAACAGGTGAGAAAGATAAAGACCGTACAGAATCTCTAATTTCAGAGCAGGAAAAATTGCTAAAAAAACTTGCTGATTTACAACAGAAAATATTAAATGACACTAAAAATCTTGTATCAAAAGCACCAATAGAACTTAATTATCCTGAAGTCTTTCCGCAGTTTATGAATAATGGAAATGATGCTTTGAATAATATGTCATTTGCATTAGCAGAGCTGCAAATAGGCCAGCTTAGAAATTTATTGACGTATGTTAATAATGCAATTCGTTCTTTGGAGAATATGGAGAATATTACTAAAAGTGTTGGTGAAAGAGATAAGCCAGTGCAAAATGAATTGTCAAAAAAAATCACTGAATTAGCAAAAAATAAATCTGAAGATGTAAATGTGCAGAAGCAAATAGAAATTTTAAGTACCCAGAAAAACAAAATTGATAAAAAAATAGAATCACTTTTATATGCAACTGCCCAATCAGAAGAATTAAAATTAAGGGAAATAGATATTTTAAATGAGATTAAAAAAGCAGATACTGAGTTAAAAGAAAAATATAGAACTAAAGAAGAATCAGCATTGAATAAACTTTCAGCAGATCAAAAAGAAACTAAATCCAAAACAGATAAATTGTTGGACAAGGTAAAAGATTTTGGCAAAAAACTTTCTTTGGCAAATCCAGAACTTGGCAAAAATGTAGAAGATATAAAAAGTAATTTGAAGATTGCCGGCGATTCTATGGATAATGCCTCTTTGAATCTTAAATCCGCTGATACAGGAAGTGCGCTTTCAAAAGAAGCAGAAGCCTTGCAACATCTTTCTAATAGCAAGGAAGCATTTAATTCATTAATGCAGGGCATTGAAAGTGAAGGAATGTCAGGAGCAGGCAAGCCACAAGTTAGATTTTTAAAACCAGGACAAAAAGGAATGTCAGAGAGTGGAGATATGGGAGTTTCAGAAGGTTATGTAAAAGTTCCATCACGTGATGAATACCAACCCCCCAAAAGTTTCAGAGAAGACATTATAGAAGCACTCAAAGAAAAATTCCCCAAAGCCTACCAAGAACTACTAAACGAATACTACAAACGTCTTATTAAGTAGACGTCTCAATAATAGTTTTAAGTTTTTATAGAATTCCCCCTCTTTGAAAAAGAGGGGTTAGGGGAGATTTATAAGCTAAAGTATTATCCGTCTAGTCGGAAAGGGACACTCCATGAAAATTAAAATCAAAAACCACTTGACGTGTGATAGCAAATATACTATCATATAAATATGAAAATAGTATTAGATACAAATGTGCTATTTCAAGCAATCTATAGTGAAGAAGGCGCATCGCATAAGATATTGTCCTTAATAAGGTCAGGGGAATTGACATTACTGATTTCAACAGCAGTAATTACTGAATATGAAGAAGTTCTAAAGCGAAATCTTCGAGAGCTAAATTTAACCAAAGAAAATGTTGATGACCTTTTGGTATATTTTGCTTATATTGGTAAACGGATTATTCCACATTACTTATGGCGGCCTAATTTACAAGATGAAGATGATAATATATTTGTTGAATTGGCATTAAACGGCAATGCCGATTGGGTTATCACACAAAATATTAGTGATTTTAAAAATAATGCCGAATTAAAATTTTACGATCTCAAAATTGACACCTCATCTAATTTTTTGAAATATTGGAGGAAAAAAAATGAAAAATAAAGCTAGTGTTTTAACTATTCGTATACCAAAAAGGTTGAAAAATGAAATTGAAAAAATATCTGATACACAAGGAGTATCAATAAATCAGTTTGCATTATTCGCATTTACAAAAGAAATAGTTGAAATTGAAGATAATAAGTATATCCAAAAAATATTGAAGAATAAAACCCGCGAAGAAATATTAAGTAATTACGACAATATTATGTCGAATAAAAAGTATTCAAAAGAAGATATCCCTGTATGGGATAAATTATAATTTGACAAAAAGAAATTGGAAATTGTCAACATCAAACAGGAAAGCATAAAAATGAAATCATTAAAGAATGGAAAAAACATTTCAGTATCAGTTGAAAATATTTCATCGTTTGGGATATGGTTATTCGTAAAAGGAAGAGAGTATTTTTTGACTTTCGATGAATATCCTTATTTTAGAGACCAAACCTTAAAATCAATCCAAAATGTAAAATTACTTCATGGTTTTCATCTCTATTGGCCAGATTTAGATGTTGATTTAGAAATAGACAATCTTGAGCATCCTGAAAAATACCCTCTCAAAAGCAAATATATAAATAAAAAGTCTAACAATATCGCTGCATTGGACACTTTATTGCTGTCGCACTAAAGCGCCAGTGAGTTTTGGCGTTGAGTTCAAAAGAATAATGAATGAAACTTATGGAAACTAAAGATATTGTTTATGCCGTTGGAATAGGATTAACATTTATCCTCGGTATTTGGAATCTAATTAACAACTATTTACAAACGAAAAAAACTAATTTCATTAACACAGTTACAAAGCAACGCATTGAATGGAGTGAGCAGATACGTCAAGATATATCAAAATTTTGTGGGCTGACCTATACATGGTCTTTTTCAAATTTGCAAGGTAAGCCCGATGAACAAAATGTTTTGTTACAGATTGATCATTTAAGACATATCATAAAACTTAGGTTGAATTCAAATGACACAGCTGATAAAAAAATTACTGAATTAGTAGATAAGATACCGTGTTTAACAGATAAAAGTAAACATAACGAGCTTAAAGAAGCTCTCAGAGATTTAATCTCAGAGACACAAGTAATGCTGAAGGCAGAGTGGGAAAAGGTGAAAGAAGAATCTGAAAAAGGAAACATATCAAAAAAACGTACTTAACGAGGCGATACAGCTGACTGCAAAAAGATCGGCGGCTGATTTTTATGTTAAGAGGGAACCATATAATGGCAAATGAATTTCTGAATGAAAAGAAACTTAGAGAGCAACTTGAAAACTGTAATTTTGAGATGGCAAAGAGTATCCTAATTAAGAAATTTTCAGGCGCTGTAATACCCAAGGAGTTAGCCGGTTTTTTTGACCAATATGTTTCTGATCCATGTATTGATACTGCAATCAAGCTATTAAAGTTCGAGTCTAAGTTTATTGCTGTATTTGAACTATCACGTGGCGGAGGTTTTACGGAATTTCTATTTCGTAAGGGTGATATAAAATAAATATGGGAATAAGATGTTATGAAAAATAAAACAAATGATATAAACCAATTAGTAGATATCCTAACAGGGATAATAGGTGGCATTGTGGATAATGATGCTACATGGCAGTCGTTTGGCTATAATAAACGACCAAAATCCGGTAAACTCATTAAAAAGAGATTTCCATCAAAATATGAATTAGAAAATTATATTACTAAGGAGTTAATGACTATTGGGATCATTGATATTATAAGTATTATGAATAAAGAGGACTATAGTCAAGAATTCAAACTATTAATTACTATAGGTATTCTTGACAGACTACTTACCTCTCTTGAAGATTTACTAAAACCTTACACTTTTATCAAAGATATTAAAACTGCCTATGACGATTTTTTTAACGATAATATGGATAAGCATTCTCACGAAGTATTTATATTGCGTGCAAAAAATAGATTATCTAAAACTAATTTTGCGAGACTTTTAGTTGGTGCAATACAATTCTTTGAACCAGTACATAATATAGAGCACAGAGATACTATAATATTAAACAGCAAATATGTTATTGAAATGGTAGGTGATCAAATAAATAATCAAGAAATTATAGAGCAATTGCATCTGCAGAGCGACCAAAATGAGATGACAAAATTATTGGAATATTTAGCTAATGAATTAATTATTTCATAACAATTTAGTCCACTTGACTAAGTTTTTGGCTTGGCAGGTAATTTTTAATGTTGGGCTAACAAAAATGAAAAAAAATGGAAATAACAATAGTCCTATGATGGACATCTTACGCAAGGCATTTCCCGGCAGGTCGGACGAACAAATAGTTCCTATCGGCCTTATATATGTAGGTGTGAGATGGGGGAAAGATAATCGTTATGGTGAAGTTCCTAAAGATAAATACGGAAATTTTATTGGCGTATGTACTTCTGATAATGAATACCATGAATATCTTGAATGGCTTGCTGACTACTTATATACACTTGACGCAGAACCAAATGATGAACAGCAGGGTTTATGCAAATATGTTGATAATATGGTGCCTGAAGATGCTATTCAGTTTATTGGCATGAATGCTGCTTTATATCAGCTTGAAACGGAGCCAATGAAGTCATGGATCAAAGAAAATGCTCCATTTTCTGAATATTCTGAAAACAAAAAAAATATGTTTCTCAAAGTTGGTGAAGAATATTACGAAGAAGCTGAGCGTGAGTTGTATGAAAGAGTACGCAAAGAAATGAGTGAACAGCAAAGCTATTGTCCTAATGTGCAACATGCGGATGTTTTTTATAGAGTCCCTTTGTCGAGGGTATTGAAAAAGGAAGAAACAAAAGGAAAAAGAGTAAATCTACTGAATACTTTTTACCAAATATATAATGAATATATCATGAAATAATAAAAAGCCCAACAAATCATTTGAGTGTTAAAGTAGTATTTATTGACTTACAGCAAATATAGAGATAAAATTTGATAAATTTATAGGAAGTTTTTGAGCTACCTGACGGCAGGCAGGTAACTAGGAACTTTGTATATTAATTGTTAGGATGAAACTGATTATAAAAACGGAGGATTGCCAAATGAACTTGGCTTTGGTGGAATTATGTAATCTTATTGCAGACGCAGGAGCCAAATACGCTCATCAACACAAAGAACTCTTTCTGCAAATTGTGAAAGAAACTGTCAATAAGCTAGTATCAGAAAAGCAAATCGTTACCATTTTTAAGATATTTTCTTTTCTTAACTGGGCTTATGCAA
Organism: Candidatus Firestoneibacteriota bacterium; assembly: GCA_038042445.1. Taxonomy (GTDB): domain Bacteria; phylum Oederibacteriota; class D2-FULL-39-29; order JBBTED01; family JBBTED01; genus JBBTED01. The sequence goes on along the minus strand of JBBTED010000159.1, from coordinate 1,323 downwards.
ATGGCGTCTGGTCAAATCTTAGCAATACCACTTTACGGAGAGATTTGATGGAGCAGAGTATGAAGAGCATTGTTCTTAGGACAGCGTATGAATTAGCTGAAGATAAATCAAACGAAGGAGTCGCTTTTTTAGCATCACAACAGTTGGATAAAGAATTTAGAGATTTTGCACTGGTGTATAACAAAAGGATAAAAGAAATAGCAAAAATAGGATATGAAACAGATGCAAATACCTCGACGCTTTGTGGTTTGGAATGGATTCAGAAAAACCTCGATATAAATGATGAACATATGAACGTTATTGTGCCGCAATTTAACATTCGTGCTGGCGATGTCGCAAGAATTGAGGAAATAGCAAACCAAGTTAATTTGGCAGCTAACCAAAGAAAAAAAGGGTTCCTTTCCATGCTATTTGGTTATTGAAAGTATGTATCCTAACAAGTCGCTTCATCAGATTTTTAATAGTGGTGAAAAACCGTAGCTGTTAAGAATTGATGAGTTTATACTGTTAGAAATAAAAAATAATGAAAATTAAAGGGAAAATACAAAAGGGTTTAGGTAAGGCATCATTGTGTACGATCCCGTTACAAAAGCCTTTTTTAAAAAAATATATACCAAACATTGATGCATATTATAATGGAACTATTAATTTGCTTTTAGAATCTCCGCTTGTAATATATTCACCGGATATCAAAACTCCACCTATAAATTGGTTAAAAACTAGTAATGAAAAAGACAGTGAGGAATTCGGTTTCCTAAAAATACAATTTGAAACAATACCAACATTATCAAACATGCCTATAGACGCCTTAATATATATACCCTATCGATCACCTCACTATGCAAATCCCTTTTATAAAGAAATTCTTGCACCGTATATTAATCTTAATGGTGTGGAATACTGTAATATAATAATAAATAAAAAAATGAGAGAAATTACTGGCTTTGTAATAGAATAAATTTTAGAGTTTTCTCCCGCAAAAATACTTGACAAAAATACACTTTTTTGTGATTATATACCATATATAGTAGTTTTATAAATAAATACCACATTATATACGAAAATTATATTAAATAGGAGAATAGAAAAATGCATTTTAAAAAATTAGAGGTATATGGGTTTAAATCCTTTGTTGATAAAACTGAATTATTGTTTGAGCCGGGGATTACAGCAGTAATTGGGCCAAATGGATGTGGCAAAACTAATATAAGTGATGCTATAAGATGGGTTCTTGGCGAACAAAGCGCAAAATCATTGCGTGGAAGTAATATGGAAGATGTAATATTTAATGGTACAGATTCCAGAAAACAACTTTCTATGGCA
>JBBTED010000158.1:0-26595 GCA_038042445.1 Candidatus Firestoneibacteriota bacterium | reverse complement strand
CACCTCTGGAAAAATCCGAAACCAGATATAAAAATAAAATCAATAGGTATAATTTCATCAAAGAAAAATGCAGTTCCAGCAATAGTTGCGATAACAGGAGAATTTTAAATATAGGTAAACAGCAGTTTTGTATTTTTAAACAGTCTATTTCGCAGGAATCCAATAAATATGTAATTATTTCACTGTTTTGGATTCCGTATCAACAGACTGTGTCACAATCTACAAAAATCGGTTTTTCCGGGTCGGATAAGTCCGACTCCTACAAAAACATTTGAATTTATTGATAATTGTAGGGGCTTGATTTATCAAGCCCGATAAATCAATAAAATTTATAATTATGACACAGTTTGCAAGTGTAGAATGATAGTTTGTCGGATACCATTATCTACCTTTCCAATTTGCCCAATTTACACTTACATAAATAAAACTATAGACTAAATAAACTTTTATATGATATAATTTCACTATTAAGAGGAGGGATTTGTAAATGATTATCAATATACTTGTTGCATTATCAATACTTTTTTATGTTTCTTCTGTATTTTCTGCACCTCAGAAAACTACTCCAGTTCAGACTAAGCTTATCGAAAAAACTACAATCGAAGAAGTTATACGAAAGGTTGGAGATTTAAAATGGACATCAGAGGCGGATAAAATAACATTAGTTGTGCCAATTGATGGAAGCGTGCGTAGAAGTGTGTCTGTGTCAAAGACTCCTACCCAATTAATATTGGATTTATATCCAGCTGAATTGAATACAAAAATAACTACAATTGCAGTTAATAAAGGAGTTATTACTCAAGTAAGTTTAAGTGAATTAAAAAATAAGCCAACAAAAACAGTTAGGGTTATACTTAATTTAGTTACTTTAACACCTTATGAAATAAATGATGACATAGGAAAAATTACATTAAAAATCACAACTCCTGTTTCAGCTGCTAAAACGATATCACCTGTTTCTAAAACTCCAACTGTTGTGACTGTAGCGAATACTGTAACCGCAACAAGTCCAAAAATAGAGAAAAAATCACTTGCACAAGTTCAACAACCAGTAGTTGCTAAAAAATCGGCTCCTGTGGTTTCAAAAGTTCCGAAGAAAACAACACAAGCAGTTGTAATTGCTGCTTCTACAAAAACTACGACTGAAAATAATACTGTGACTAAAGGAAATGGTGTAGTTACAAATGATACAGTTGCTAAAACTCCGGAAGTAGAACCAGTTAAAGAATCTACACCTGTTGTTTCAGGAAACACAGAAAAAAATAGTGTGACCAAAGGAAATGGTGAAACCGCAAAACTGGAATCGGAGACAAAAGGAAATACTGTAAGTGAGACCAAAGGGAATACTGTAAGTATAATCGAAGGTAATACTGCAAATATCAAAACTGAAACGGAAAAACAACAAGCTTCAGAGAACAAAGAAAATAGTGAAACCATAGCTGAGACAAGTATAAATACTTCTAAACTCAAAGTAACTGATGTAACCATTAAAACAGGTAAAGCTCCAATTGTTATTATTGATGGATTATCAAAAGATACTTTAAATCAACCTATAACAATGGATTTACAAAATGCTGACTTAGTAACTGTTATTAAAACTTTAATTGAACAATCAGGATACAACTTAGTGATAAGCAAGAGTATTACTGGAACAATTTCAGTAAAATTGAAAGAAGTGCCATTGGAAAAAGCATTAGCTCTTATTCTTGGAATGAATGGTTATACTTATTCAATTGACGAAAGTATGATAAGAATTGCAACTTCGGATGAATTATTGACAGAACAGGAAAAAACATTACCTACAACAGAGATATTTACACTTAATTTTACAAAACCTAGTTTAATATCTTCAATTGTAACAAGTGTATTATCGACCAAGGGAAAAATTCAAGTAGATGATAGAACAAATAGTTTAATAGTAGTTGATACTCCTTCAAACTTGCAAAAAGTAAAAAGCCTTTTGAAAAAAATTGATACTATGACTCCGCAGGTAATGATAGAGGCAAAAATTGTAGAAGTAAATGTTACAAGCAGTGATAAATTTGGAATAAACTGGATAATGGCATCAGGTCAGGCGCGCAAAACATCAACTGTACAGACAGGAGAAACTGGAGCTGTATTCCCTGATATAGCCAGTCCTATGGGTGAAGTTCCAAGGGCAGATACAAAAATTCAAATTGCACCACCACAAACTGCTGGAAGTGCTGCAAATTTACAATTTGGAACAATTGCAAAGGATTTAAATATAGTAATGCTTCTTGATTTTTTAATTTCAAGTAATGATGCAAATCTTTTAGCTAATCCAAAAATTCTTACATTAAATAATCAACAGGCAACAATAAATATTGCACAGGTATATTCTTATATATCTGCATATAATCAGCAAACAGGTATTCCAACTTATGCAACTGTTGATGCAGGTATATCACTTTCAGTGACACCACAAATAAACAGTAATAATTATATAACAATTAAAATTGCACCAAGTGTTAGCAGTGTTGTAGAAATAGGGCCACCACCTGTAATTGCCAAAAGAGATACGAATACTGAAGTTCGAGTAAAAGATGGAGAAACAATAGTAATTGGTGGTCTCATACGTGAAGATGAAGTAGTAACAGTAAATAAGGTGCCTGTATTAGGCGATATACCTTTAATAAATTTTCTTTTTAAGAGCAAGACAACTTCAAAACAAAAACGTGATTTAATGATTTTCATAACTCCACATCTTACTCAGTAATTTAATTTTGATGTCTACGATTAAAGTTAATTTATTCTCTCCCAGAAATAGAAATTATGATATTATAATTTCTAACAAAAATCTTGAAAAATTTGGTGAAGAAATCCCTAAAAGACAATTAGGAGATTCTGCATTTATCATAAGTAATCCTCCAATATATGAATTGTATGGTAATAAAGTTTGCAAATCCTTGCAAAAATCAGGTATAAAAAAAATTGATAAATATCTGTTGCCTCAGGGTGAAAAATTTAAATCGTTTCAATACTACAAAAAAACGTTGGATGCTCTTGTAAACTTTGATGATGAGAAACTCAAGGATATATTTATTGTCAATTTAGGTGGTGGAGTAATATCAGATTTAGGTGGGTTTGTTGCTGCTACATATAAACGTGGCATTTCTTATGTGCAGATTCCTACTACACTACTTGCATTTGTAGATAGCACAATTGGAGGTAAGGTTGCAGTAGATTATGGCAACAAAAAACCAATTAAAAATTTAGTTGGAACTTTTTATCAGCCTTCTCTGGTATTTGGAGATTTACAATTACTTAATACACTCCCAAAACTGGAACTTAAATCTGGGTTTGCTGAAATAATTAAGTATGGAGTAATTGACGATGAAAATCTTTTTGAGCTGCTTGAAAAAAAATACAAGCAATTATTATCTTTAGATACAAAATTGCTTTCTGAAGTAGTGACTCTATCCTGCAAAATTAAGGCGAAAATTGTCCAAGAGGATGAATTTGATAGAAAAGGAATACGTGCAAAATTAAATTTTGGCCATACTATTGGCCATGCTATTGAATCAGTATCTGATTTTAAATATAGGCATGGAGAAGCAATTGCAATTGGAATGATTTGTGCTGCAGAAATAGCGTGTGAATTGTCAATGTTTTCAAAAGAAAGCTGTAAACGTCTTGTAAATTTAGTTCATTCCTTCGGTTTGCCAACTACAATTTCAAACTGTAAAGGTAATGATATTATACAAGTAATGATGTATGATAAAAAATTTAAAGGTGGAACAAACAAATTTATCCTTCCTGTTACAATCGGAAAGGTGAAAGTAATATCAGGAGTAAATTATAATTTAATACGAAAAGTTTTATTTAATAGAATATATAAACCGTAGCGGTCGCATTACTATGCGACAATAAAAATGAGGTGAAATATGCGTTTTCTTACAGCTGGTGAATCACATGGGAAAGGTTTAATCGCAGTCATTGAAGATATGCCTGCGGGTCTTGAATTAACTGCTGATTATATAAATAATATGCTTGCTGAACGACAAAAAGGATATGGCAGAGGTCAACGTATGTCTATTGAAAAAGATGAAGTAGAAATACTTTCAGGAGTGCGGAATGGCAAAACAATTGGAAGTCCTATTTCTCTTTATATAAAAAATCGCGATTGGGAAAATTGGAAAGATATAATGAAAGTTAAAGCAGGAGTTTCTACTCCAGGGATAAAATTACCAAGGCCGGGTCATGCTGATTTATGTGGAATCTTAAAATATGGTTTTAATGATATAAGGAATGTTATTGAACGTGCTAGTGCACGTGAAACTGCAATAAGGGTTGCAGTAGGAGCATGTGCTAAACGGTTATTAGAAGAATTCCAAATTGATGTTTTAGGATTTGTTGTAGAACTTGGTGCTATTAAAACAAATATTAAAAAAATGGATTTTTTAAAAATAAAATACGCGATTTCAAAGTCAAAACTTAGATGTCCTGATAAAAACTCTGAAATCAAAATGATAAAAAAAATTGACCTTGCGAAAAAAAAAGGAGATACACTTGGTGGGATTTTTGAAATAAGAGCAATTAATGTTCCACTGGGATTAGGTACTTACTCTCAATGGGATGAAAGATTAAATGCTAAATTGTCGTATGCTTTAATGAGCATACCCGCTGTTAAAGGAGTAGAAATTGGGTTGGGATTTGATTATGCTAAAAATTTTGGTTCTGCAGTTCACGATAAAATATTTTATAAAAACAGCAGGGGATATTACAGATTAACCAATAATGCAGGTGGTATAGAGGGTGGTATTTCAAATGGTGAAGAAATAATTTTAAAAGCAGTGATGAAGCCAATAGCTACTTTACGAAAACCACTTTCTTCAGTAAATATTGATACTAAGAAAAAATCTATTGCACATATAGAGAGATCAGATGTAACTGCTGTTGCATCTGCATCTGTTGTTGGTGAAGCTGTTGTTGCATGGACATTAGCCCAAGCTATGAATAAAAAATTTGGTGGCGATAATATCCGGGAAATGAAAGAAAATTACAAACACTTTCTAAGAAATATTGCAAAGTGACCCGAAGTGGCATTCCTGAAATAAATTCAGGACAAGCTCTGAACGAAGTGAAGTGGATGGATCTCATGAAAAAAATAAAAAATAATATAATTCTTATTGGATTTATGGGGGCTGGCAAAACTACTATTGGCAAACTACTTGCAAAATATTTGCACAGAAAATTCATTGATACCGATAATTTAATTGAAAAATTTGCAGGTAAAAGTGTATCCAGAATTTTCAATGAGGATGGAGAAAAAAAATTCAGGTCACTTGAAAAAAAGATGATTTCAAAAATAGTCCAGAAGGATAATCTCGTAATAGCTGTTGGTGGAGGTGCTGTAACAAAACCAAAAAATTTGTCCAAACTCAAAAAAAACGGCACATTAGTTTATCTTTATGCTATAGCAAAAGAAATATTAAAACGTATATATAATAAGCATCATAGGCCACTTATGGAAATAGCAATCAGCAAAAAAGAAAAACTAATCAGAATAAAAGATTTGCTGGCTATTCGTAAAACATATTATGAAAAAGCAGATTATACACTAAACACATCTAATTTAAATACATATCAAGTTGCCAAAAAAATTATCAAACTTTTGAAATTGAGCTGAGATGTTTCCAAAAAAATATTCTACAGGATTTATAATATTTTTTCTTAGTATTTTAGTTGTATTATTTTTTTATAGTGTCCTGTTTTTTGACAATACATTTTCATTCCGCGACTTTTCCAGATATTTTTATCCATATAAAGAATATGTAGCTAACCATATTAAAAACTATGATCTTCCATTGTGGAATCCGTATGTTCTATGTGGCACTCCAATTGTTGGCAATTTACAAGCAAATTTATTTTACCCACTTAGTTTTATTTATTATGTTTTGCCTTTTGACATAGGAATAAATATTTTTTATTTAATCCATTATTTACTGGCAGGAATTTTAATGTATTTTTTGGCAAATACATTAAAATTTAGTAGATTTTCTTCAATATTTTGTGCCATAACTTTTATGTTTAGTGGTTATTTAGTATCAGTACTTGATATGTCAACAACATTATGCTCAGTTGCATGGTTGCCTCTAACATTTTTATTCTTTCACAAGATGCTTGATTCTCCCCCTGACAAGGGGGAGTTAGAGGGGGTTAAATATATCGTTTTAACTGCTATTTCGCTTGCATTTCAACTTCTTGGTGGGGAACCCACCATTTTATATGGAACAGTTTTATTGCTAATTGGATATTCACTTTTTCGTATTATATTTATCAAAAGTGATAAATATATGTATGCAATTAAGATTTTTATATCTTTATTTGGATCTGTATTTTTATGTTTTCTTTTAACAGCATTTCAAGTTTTTCCATTTTTAGAATTTTTAATGAATTCTCATAGATTAGCAGGAAGCACTTATGAATCAATAGTAAAATGGTCTATACCTCCCTGGCATTTGATAACTTTTTTTATACCTTATGCTTTTGGAGATGTTACACTTACTAATATTAATTGGTATGATACAAGTCAGATGTGGTTAAAAACCCTATATATGGGTGTTTTACCACTACTTTTTGCAATTTACGCAATGATTTACGAAAAAAAACAGCACATATTGTTTTGGATAGTTATGTTTTTGCTTTCAGTATTTATGGTTTTCGGAAAATATTTTTCATTATATCCACTGCTATATAAATTCTTTCCTGGAATTAGTTTTATACGATACCCTGTAAAATTTATTTTTATTACAACATTTTGTATTACGATTTTATCCGGCAAAGGAATAGATTTGTTTTTAGAAAAGTGCAAATCTATAGATAATAAAAAATACATAAAACTCATTTTTTTTATAACCATGTTATTTTTATTTGCAATATTTTTGGCATATTTAAATGAAGTAAAAATTCTATCTTTTACCGTAAAAAGATTTTTTGCTGTGCACGATTTTTCTGAAACATTAAAACTTGTAAACAACTACAATTTTTTGCTAAAGATATTTCTTCAAAGCACTATTTTTTTACTTCTTGGAGTCTTGATTTTTTTATCTGCATATCGCCAGGTAAGTTTAAAAATTGTTAAAGCTCTTATTCTGATAATTTTGACGTTTGATTTATTTTTGAATAATTATAATATCAATCCTGTTGTTCCAAGAGATTTTTATAAAAAAGAAAATAGAAGTATAGAATTTACAAAGAAAAATAGTGATTCAAATAGAACTTTAATGGTATATGAGGGAAGATTTAATGAATATGTCTATGGATTTAAATATGAAGAAGCTATTGAAAATGCCAAACGTATGCTTGTGCCAAATTGGTCACTTTTATTTCGTCTTAATATTGCAAATGGATATGAGTCAATGTATATTAAAAGATATGTTGAAGTCTTATCCTTACTTTTTAAACAGGAAAGCCCTAAAAAAACTAAATTATTAGATTTGCTTAATGTCCAATATGTTTTTGCACTTTTTGAAATTAAGTGTGCAGGTTTAAATCTAATATCCAAAGACAAACCGTATATTTATGAAAATACTACTTTTTTGCCACGGGCTTTTTATGTTCCAAATGCATTAAATAAATCAGATGAAGAGATGCTGGAAGAACTTAAAAACAAGAAATTTGACCCTACTAAAGTAATTATGATTTCAAAAGATACTCCTTTACCAAAAAATTCAATCAATGATAATTCTGAACTAATTAATACTAATAAAGTTAATATAGTTGAATATACTCCAGAAAAAGTTATTTTAAATGTCCATCTTGCCAAAAATGGATATGTTTTTTTGTCAGATGTATATTATCCTGGATGGAAAGTATTTATAGATAATGTACCGTCAAAAATTCTAAGAGCAAATTATGCCTTTCGGGCAGTTTCTGTTAATAAAGGAAAACATTCAATTGAATTTATATATTCCCCACTAAGTTTTAAAATAGGTTTAATAGTTAGCACTATAACATTACTACTTATTTTACTGTTTACACTACTAAACCAAAAATTAACTAAAAAAACTTGTTTTTCAAAAAATAACAGTGTATAATTCCGAATACAGATTACAAACGTTAGACCATAGACAATTAGACTGTAGACTTCGGAGATTGATTTTTTATATAGAAAAGTCTGATGTCTAAAGTCTATTGTCTGAATTGCAGTCTGAATTATTGAATGGAGGGATTTATATGTTAAAAGTTGGACTTGTAGGTGCGGGTTTTATGGGGCAAATGCATACTAATTGTTATGCAAATCTACCTGAAGTAAAATTGGTTGGAATTGCAGATAAAGATGAGAAAAAGGCTGCTAAATTAGCCGGGCAAGTTGGTGCCAAATCTTATTCTGATTTTGATGAAATGCTTAAAAAAGCAGATATTGATATGGTAGATGTATGTCTTCCTACATATATGCATAAGGATTATGTTATAAGAAGTGCTCGTGCAGGAATGGATGTATTGTGTGAAAAACCGATGGCAATGAATTTAAAAGAAGCTTCTGCAATGCAAAAAGCTGTAAAAAAAGCAAAAGTTAAGTTTATGGTAGCTCACTGCATAAGATTTTGGCCAGAATATATGTATTTAAAAGAATTTATTGATAAGAAGAAATTGGGGGGAATTAAAAGTATTTATCTTTCTCGATTAAGTCCTACTCCAACATGGACATGGAAAAACTGGATTTTAAATCCTAAATTAAGTGGTGGCGCAAGTTTAGATTTGCATATTCACGATACTGATTATATTTTATATTTATTCGGGAAACCACAGTCAGTATTTTCAACTGGAACAAAAGATTACAGAGGGTGGTCACATATATGGACATCATATAAATATTCTGATGTTACTGTAGTAACTGAAGGTGGCTGGGATATGCCTGCAAAGTTTCCTTTTAATATGTGTTTTAGAGTTGTTTTTGAAAAAGGTGTTGTGGATTTTGGATTAGCGCCAAAACCTTATTTTCAAATTTATGAATCTAAGAAAGCACCATATTCTCCAAAAATTCCTGCACCAAAAATAAACGGAGTACAAGCGAAAGGTAATATTTCTTCACTTGGAGGTTATTTCAATGAAATAAAATATTTTACAGATTGTGTCCTAATGGGTAAAACTCCCAGAATAGTTACACCTGAAGATGCAGCTATGAGTTTAAAAATAATTATGGCAGAAATGAAATCAGCCCAAACAAAAAAACCTGTAAAATTATAATATTATGGTCTGTTGGAAAAAATATCAACCATAAGGGAAAGAATTATGAAACAGTTTATGCAGTTTAGTATTATTGCAATAATTTGCACAAGTCTTTTTGCATGTGGTCCATCTATTAAGACTATTGTTAAAATGAGGCCTATTGCAGAATATGATGACTATTCTGTAAGTGAAAAAGATCAAGCTATTACTCTTACAAAAGAAGATATAAAAATGACTCTTATATATCAAGATGCTGACAAGTTGGAAAGTTATAGTAAATCAATATCTATTAATCCCTATATGACTGAAAATAAGGTTCTATTTACAGTATTTTTACTCACAATTGAAAACAAAAGAGATGATAGAATAATATGGGAACCAGGCAAGTGTGTAATATTGGATGGAATAGGTAATCAATTTAATGGATTTACAATTGATTCATTTAAAAATATGTATCCATCAACATCTGCTCAATATTATACATATTCACCAATTTTTGATGAATATACGCCAAGAACAGCGTATACAGAAGAGTATTACAAAAGGAAAACTGCTGAAGAAACAATGATTAAAGGTGGCGATGTTTACTCAGCAGTTAAATCAAAAGGATTACTCGTTTTTGAAAAAGTAAGCCGTGAGGCATCGCAAATTAGTTTGATTATTCCTGCTGTTGTGTTATATAAAGATAATCAAATAGTTAATAAAATTGATTTTAAATTCAAATTTTCACAAGAAGTGCGACTTATACGTCAGTAAACTATGGAAGAAATTTTTGCTAAATATACGCCAAAAGAAATAGAAGCCAAGTGGTATAAATTTTGGCTTTCTAAAAATTATTTCAGGTCCGAAGTATCTACTACAAAGCAATCTTTTTCTATAGTAATTCCACCACCTAATGTTACAGGGTTTTTACATATGGGGCATGCTTTAAACACAACTTTGCAGGATGTATTAATAAGATATAAAAGAATGCAGGGATTTAATACTCTATGGCTTCCAGGAACAGATCACGCTGGCATTGCCACTCAAAACGTAGTAGAAAAATATTTAGCTAAAAAAGGTGTAACTAGAAATGATTTAGGTAGGGAAAAATTTATTGAACGAGTTTGGGAATGGAAAGAAAAATATGGCGATACAATAATAACACAGTTAAAAGGGTTAGGAGCGTCTTGTGATTGGAGTAAATTACGATTTACAATGGATGATGGATTTTCGACCGCAGTGCGTGAAGTGTTTATACGATTATATAATGAAGGTCTTATATATCGTAATAATTATATTATAAATTGGTGTCCGAGATGTCAAACTGCATTATCGGATATTGAAGTAGACTATAAAGAAGTGAAAGGACACTTATATTACATAAAATATCCTGTTAAGAATTCAAAAGAATATGTTGTTGTTGCTACGACCAGACCTGAAACTATGTTTGGAGATACTGCTGTTGCAATTCATCCTGATGATAATAGATATTTGAAATTTTTAGGTAAAACCATAATTTTACCTATTGCTAAACGTGAAATCCCTGTTATTTCAGATTCTTATGTTGAACTAAAATTTGGCACAGGAATTGTTAAAGTTACTCCTGCACATGATCCATCTGATTTTGAAGCTGGATTGAGGCATAATTTAGAAACAATAAATGTAATAAATCCTGATGCTACAATGAATGAAAAAGCAGGAAAATATAAAGGAATGGATCGTTATGTATGCAGACAGGTTTTGCTTAAAGATTTGCAAAAAGCAGAATATATTGTAAAAGTGGAAGATCATCAACATGCTGTTGGTCACTGTTATAGATGTAATACTGCTGTTGAGCCACATCTTTCTTTGCAGTGGTTTGTTAAAATGAAACCTTTAGCAGAACCTGCAATTTGTGCAGTTAAAGAAGGAAAAATAAAATTTCATCCAGCACATTGGACTAATACATATTTTGAGTGGATGGATAATATAAAAGATTGGTGTATTTCAAGACAAATATGGTGGGGACACAGACTTCCAGTTTGGTATTGTAAAGATTGTAAAGAAATACATGTTTCTTCTACTCAAATAGATACTTGCAAAAAATGTGGTGGAACAAAATTATATCAGGATACGGATGTTTTGGATACATGGTTTTCATCTGCATTATGGCCATTTGCGACTTTAGGATGGCCACAGGAAACACCTGAACTCAAACATTTTTATCCTACTTCTGTATTATCTACAGGTTTTGACATAATATTTTTCTGGGTAGCCAGAATGACAATGTTTGGGTTGAAATTTATGGGTGATGTTCCATTTAAAGAGGTGTATATTCATGCATTAGTTCGTGATCTTGAAGGTGCAAAAATGAGTAAATCACGTGGCAATACAATTGAACCCGAAATCATTATTCAAAAATATGGAACTGATGCTTTAAGATTCACATTAACTGCTTTAGCTGCACAAGGTAGAGATATTTATTTGGCAGAAGATAGAATTGAAGGATATCGAAATTTTACTAATAAAATTTGGAATGCGGCTCGTTTTGTATGTACTAATCTATCAGATTTTAATCCACTTGAAGTTAAATGTGAAAAACTTAAACTTGAATTATCAGACAGGTGGATTATAAGCCGATTTAATAAAGTGACAAATTCTATGACACAGCATTTGGCAAATTACCATTTTAATGAAGCTGCACAATCCATATATAATTTTTTTTGGCATGAGTTTTGTGACTGGTATATAGAGTTGGCGAAGCCACGTTTAAAAAAAACGGGTGCTTTATTTACGCATCCAAATGATGTGCAACTTTCTAAGCAAACGGCACAGTATGTCCTTTACTATGTATTAAATGGAGCTTTGCGTTTACTTCATCCTATAATGCCTTTTATAACTGAAGAAATATGGCATGGATTACCTGCACATTCAGAAAGTATTATGATAGCTACTTGGCCAGAGATTGTTAAAGGTGAAATAAATGATAAAGCTGAAGAAGAAATGAATCTTTTAATTGAGGTAATTACGGCTATTCGTAATATGCGTAGCGAATTGCAAATTTCACCTGCTAAAAAAATTGAAGCTATTTTTAATGTTGAAGATGAATCCACAAAGAAAATACTTGAATATAATTCTTCCTATTTAGTAGAGATGGCAAAATTAGATAGATTGCTAATTGCAATAAAAACTGATAAACCTGAAGATTCTGCAGCAATTGTAGTCGGCAGAATTATTATATATTTACTGCTTTCAAAAATTGTTGATATAGAAGCACAAAAAAATAAATTAATAAAAGAAATAGAAAAGATAAAACTTGGATTGGAAAAATTAAGTGCAAGATTATCTGATGAAAAGTTTTTACAAAACGCTCCAGTGGAAGTCATTGGAAATGACAAGAAAAAACAACAGGAGTATATTGATAAAAAAACACAATTAGAGTTACACTTGCAAATGTTGCAAAAGGAATGATAATGGATATAAATTTCGAAAACTTATTATTGTTAAATATGGTTCCGGGATTATTGCCATCACACCAGTATAAATTATTAAAATATTTTGGTACTGCTGACAAAATTCTTAAATCTTCTATTCAAGAACTCAGACAAGTTGCAAATATTTCCGAAGAATTAAGTGCGAAAATTTTTGCGACAAAAGAAACGATTGATATTAAAAAAGAGCTGGATTTGATTGAAAAACATAATGTTTCTATAATCACAATATTTGATGATACTTACCCTAAAATTTTAAAATCAATGCCTGATCCTCCTTTAATTTTATATGTTAAAGGTAAACTATTGCGTGAAGACGATAACTCAATTGCTATAGTTGGATGTAGGAAGGCTTCATCATATGGGAAAATCATTGCTGAAAAATTCGCTGGGGATCTTGCAGTAAAAGGATTTACAATAGTTTCTGGAATGGCAAGAGGAATTGATACGTATGCTCACCGTGGATGTTTAGCAAAAAATGGACGAACAATTGCTGTTTTAGGAAATGGATTAGTGCATTGCTATCCACCTGAATCTAAGAATCTAATGTCCGAAATAAGCGAAAATGGTGCTGTGATTTCAGAATTTTCAATGCAAACTAAACCTGAAAGATTTAATTTTCCAAGGCGTAATCGCATAATAAGTGGTATATCGCTTGGCATAATTGTAGTAGAAGCACCTAAGTCAAGTGGAGCTTTAATTACAGCGGATTTTGCATTAGAACAAGGTAAAGAAGTTTTTGCTATACCTGGAAATATTAATTCAGAAAATAGCATTGGACCAAATAATTTGATAAAAAATGGAGCGAAATTGGTTGAAAATATTGAAGATATAATTGAAGAGTTGAGGCCAATTCTACCACTTCCATTAAAAGAAGATAAACAGACAAATTCTTATCTACCAATTCTTTCTCAGGATGAGCAAAAGCTGTATCAAAACATAAACTCCGATCCTGTACATATTGATGTACTTGTTAGAAATTGTGGATTTGAAATTTCAAAAACAAATTATCTTTTACTTAATTTGGAAATTAAAAAAATAATTCAACAGATACCTGGAAAATTATTTATAAGGACATAAAAATGACAAAAAAAAGCTTAAAACTAAAAAGTTTGATAATCGTTGAATCACCTGCTAAAGCAAAGACAATAAATAAGTTTGTAGGGGATGAATATATTGTTACATCTTCAATGGGACATATCGTAGATCTTCCAAAAAGCAGGCTTGGAATAGAGATAGACAATGATTTTAAACCGAATTATATTGTTCTCAGAAAAAAATCTAAGATTCTTAAAGAGCTGAAAACCCTCGCTAAAAAATCAGCCACAATTTATCTTGCACCTGATCCGGATAGGGAAGGTGAAGCAATAAGCTGGCATCTAAAAAATCAGTTGTCCAGTGATGACAAACCTACATTTCGTATAACTTTCAATGAGATTACAAAAAATGCTGTGGTTGATTCTTTGAAGACTCCTCGAGATATAGATATGAATCTTGTAAATGCCCAGCAGGCACGGCGTATATTAGACAGATTAGTGGGGTATCAAATTAGTCCTATACTTTGGAAAAAAGTTAGACGTGGTTTAAGTGCAGGTAGAGTTCAATCCGTAGCATTACGATTGATATGTGAAAGAGAACGTGAAATACAAAGTTTTGTGCCACAAGAATATTGGTTTATAATTGCTAAATTGCAGGAGAAAAACAATATAACATTTAGTGCAAAGCTTGTTGAAATCAAAAATGAAAAGCCTCAAATTACTAATAAAGAAGATGCGGAGAAGATTACTGAAGATTGTAAAAAACAGACTTTTACAGTAGGAAAAGTTGAAAAAAAGGAAAGACGCAAACATCCTGCACCGCCATTTATTACCAGCACACTTCAGCAGGAATCATCTAAAAAATTAAGATTTACTTCAAAGAAAACTATGTTTATTGCCCAACAATTATATGAAGGAGTTCAACTTGGAGAAAAAGGATTAACAGGTTTGGTATCATACATTAGAACAGATTCTGTCAGAATAAATACAGATTTTCAGGTTTCTACACGAGAGTTTATTAAAAATAAATATGGTGAAAATTATTTGCCTGATTCATTACCGCAATACAAGTCTAAAAAAGGTATACAAGATGCACACGAAGCAATACGGCCAAGTTATATAGATTGTGAACCTTCTACAATTGAAAAATATTTAACAAAGGAACAATTTAAATTGTATCAGTTGATTTATAATCGGTTTATAGCAAGTCAAATGCGAGAGGCAATTTTTGATGTAACAAGTGTGGATATAAAAGCAGGTGATAACTATTTGTTCAGAACTACTGGAACAGTAATAAAATTTGATGGATTTTTGCGTATTTATAAAGAAGACGAGGAAGAAGAAAAAAGCAAAGAAGAAGAAGAAAATGCAGCAAATATATTGCCTGTGTTATATGAAAATGATGTGTTGAATTTACTTGAAATAATCTCAGAACAGCATTTTACATCACCACCACCACGATATTCAGAAGCTCTGCTTATAAAAACATTAGAAGAAAAAGGTATCGGAAGGCCAAGTACATATTCACCCATAATAAGTACAATTATTGGAAGAAATTACGTTGAACGTAAAGAAGGGAAATTTTATACTACTGAGCTTGGATTTATAGTAAATGATTTGCTTGTTAAACATTTTCCGGATATTTTAAATGTTGAATTTACTGCGCTTATGGAAGATGAGCTTGATAAAATAGAAGAAGGAAATAAAAATTGGGTTGATGTTATAAAAGAATTCAATGGTCCCTTTGATAAGAATTTGGTTGAGGCTAAAGAAACAATGCGTGATGTAAAAGCTGAAATGGAAAGTGCTACTGATGAAGTTTGTGATAAATGTGGCAGTCAGATGTTAATTAAGTGGGGAGCTCATGGCAAATTTTTAGCATGTTCAGCTTATCCTAAGTGTAAAACCACTAAATCTTTAGAAACAAATACTTCAGAAACTATAGGAATAGTTTGTGATAAATGTGGAAGTCCTATGGTTTATAAATTTAGTAGGTTTGGACGTTTTATTGCCTGTAGCAATTATCCCGTATGTAAAAATATTAAAGCTGAAACAATTGGTATAAAATGTCCAAAACCGGAATGTACTGGAGATATAATAATACGTTCAACAAAAGGCAGAAGACGGTTTTATGGATGCAGCAAATATCCTGAATGTAATTTTGTGTCGTGGGATAAACCTGTTGAAAAATCTTGCCCAAAATGTTTTGCTAAAATCCTTGTTGAAAAATTTCCAAAAACCAAAGAACCTTATCGCAAATGTATTAATGAGGGGTGCGAATATGAAGAGCCTATTTCAGATGACTCAACTCTAACTGTTGCGGAAGCAACAAAATCGCAATAGATGAAATCTAAAGTTTCAAAGTATTCCGAAGAGTTTTTAAAATATCTTGCAGGTGAAAAGAATGTTTCTGAACATACTATAAGAGCATACAGAAATGATTTATTTCAATTTGAAACGTTCTCAAAATGTAATCTGTCTAATGTTGATCATTCTATAATAAGACACTTTTTTGTTTTTTTACAGCAAGGTGGAGATAAAAAAATTACAATTGCAAGGAAATTAGCTTGTTTGCGGTCTTTTTATAAATTTCTTAACCGCAATAACTATTTAAATATCAATCCTGCTAAATATGTTTCAATGCCTAAACTTGAAAAAAAACTTCCAGTATTTTTGAATATAAATGAAACTTTTAAATTAATGGAGGCACCCTCAAATAATAATTTTTTGGGATTACGAGACAGAGCAATTTTAGAAACATTGTATTCTACTGGAATAAGAGTATCAGAGCTTGTTTCTTTAAATAAAACAAGCGTTGATTTAATAAGTGGTTTGGTAAAGGTTATGGGTAAAGGTAAAAAAGAAAGAATTGTTCCAATAGGAGATACTGCAATAAATACTATAAAAAATTATCTTGACACTTGCATAAAATTTTTTAACAATA
Organism: Candidatus Firestoneibacteriota bacterium; assembly: GCA_038042445.1. Classification (GTDB taxonomy): domain Bacteria; phylum Oederibacteriota; class D2-FULL-39-29; order JBBTED01; family JBBTED01; genus JBBTED01. Next base: position 9,967 of record JBBTED010000158.1, on the reverse strand, counting down.
CACGAAAAAGAAATACAGGCGAAATATTATTTTTTAACAGAATAGGTGGTAGAATTACAGACAGGCAGGTAAGACGGATAATAAAAAAATATATTGCTATCGCGAGTATTTTTCACAAAGTTAGTCCGCATACTTTGCGTCATACTTTTGCAACTCATATGCTAAATGCAGGAGCTGATTTACGTACTGTTCAGGAATTGCTTGGACATAGTAATTTGTCTACTACACAAATTTATACACATGTAACAGTTGATAGATTAAAATCAGTTTATGATAAAGCACATCCACGTGCTTAGGAGGTTGCCGAAAATAAGGTAGTCGCAGGCTTTAGCCTGCGAAAAAAGAACGCAAGCTAAAGCTTGCGACTACAAAAGAAAAGGAGAAGCAATTCCAAATATGAAATATATATTCTTGATTTTAGATGGTGCAGCAGATAGACCTATTGCTGAACTGGGAAATAAAACTCCACTTCAAGTTGCAAAGATTCCAAATATAAATTCACTTGCTAAATATGGAACAATTGGCACTGTCCGAACAGTGCCTTTAGGTATGGAATCAGGAAGTGATGTATGCATACTTGCGTTGTTGGGATTTGATCCACTCAAATATTATACGGGTCGTGGTCCTCTTGAAGCTGCAAGTCTTGGAATTGAGTTAAAAGAAAATGAGGTTGCTTTTAGATGTAATGTGGTAACTAAAAAAGATGATTTACTATTAGATTATAGTGCAGGTCATATTGAAACATCTGATGCTAAAATTTTAATAAAATTAATTAACGAAAAACTCGGGAACCCTAAAATTAAATTTTATCCTGGAATAAGTTACAGACATTTAATGGTATGGTCAGGTGGCAGTTCTTTGGTTAAATGTACACCACCTCATGATATATACGGAAAAAAATATACGGATTATTTGCCAAAAGGACGTGGTGAAAAAATTTTGCATAATCTAATAGAAGATTCATTTTTATTGCTTGATGGCCATGAAATAAACAGAGAAAGAAGAAGAGAAGGTAAAAATCCTGCAAATATGATTTGGTTATGGGGCGCTGGTAAAAGCCCAATATTACAAACATACAAGGAACGATTTAATATTGAAGGTAGTGTTATTACTGCAGTTGATTTAGTAAAAGGTATAGGTAAATATCTGGGTCTTGATATAATAAATGTTCCTGGTGTTACTGGTTATCTGGATACAAACTATATCGGTAAAGCTGAAGCTGCATTGAAATCTTTAAATAAAAAAGATTTTGTTCTGGTTCATGTTGAAGCAGCAGATGAAACAGGGCATAATGGTGATTTACAAGGAAAAATAAAAGCCATAGAAGATTTTGATGAAAAAGTAGTTGGCACTATATTAAAAGGTTTAACTAAGTTTGGAGAATACAAGATTTTAATAGCACCGGATCACCCAACACCAATTTCTGTTAGAACCCATACAAAGGAGGCAGTTCCATGGTTAATGTATTCGTCTATTGATAAAAAACCTTTAGATGAAAATCTTTTTTTTAATGAGATTGTGGGTGAAAAAAGTAATTTACATATAAATAATTCTTCTGATTTAATTGAGATGTTTTTAAAAAAATAAATCGTTTTGATTATATAGGAATTTCCTTTTTGTGTAGAAGCTCCTTTAGAGGCGGAATTATATCGGGGTTGAAAGTTTTTTCTACATTAGCTTGACTTTGATAAAAAAATACTTATAATGCTATCTATGCTACGAAAAGAGAGGGTCAAAAAGGCATTACAGCATAAACAAACTGATGTTGTTCCTTATAACATTAGTTTTACAATTCCTGCATATCAAAAATTAGTTAAATACTATAGTGATGAAAAAATTTCTGACAAAATCGGAAATCATTTAGTTCGTATTTCAGCAGTTTCATCGGATGCATGGCAAGAAATATCTCCAGATATCTGGCAGGATGAATTTAAAGTTGTATGGAATCGTACTGTAGATAAAGATATAGGAACAGTAGAAGGGTATGTATTCCCTGAACCAGAATTGTATGGATATAAATTCCCTGAACCCAATTTAAAAACTAGATATGCAAAATTTGAAGAAATTGCTAATTCAAAACCTGATGGTTTTATAATAGGAGGTATAGGATTTTCTCTTTTTGAAAGAGCATGGACTTTAAGAGGAATGGAGAACATTCTAATTGATATGAAACTTAACCCTAATTTTGTTGAAGAGTTACTTGATAGAATACTTGAATATAATCTCGCAGTAATTGAGGGAATGTCAAAATACAAAATTGATGCTTGTCATTTTGGAGATGATTGGGGAAGTCAACATGGGCTTATTATGGGACCTTCAATGTGGAGAAAATTTATTAAACCAAGAATTGCAAAAATGTATAGAAAAGTTCATGAAAAAGGACTTGCTGTTTCAATACATTCCTGCGGTGATATAAAAGAGGTAATTCCTGATTTGATTGATATTGGGCTTAATATTATGAATCCTTTTCAACCTGAAGTTATGGATGTTTATGAAATGAAGCAAAAATATGGTAAAAATCTTTGTTTTTGGGGAGGAGTTAGTACTCAAAGCACATTACCATATAAAACACCTGATGATGTAAAAAAAGAAGTAAAACAGTTATTATCCGAAATAGGTAAAGATGGTGGTTATATCTTAGCTCCTGCACATGACATTCCAAGTGATGTTCCTACTGAAAATATGTTAGCACTAATTGAAGTAGTCCAAAATCAATAAAAATGAAAAAAAAAGATATAATAGTTCAGAAATATGGTGGAACATCAGTTGCTACTACTAAGAGAATAAAAGAAGTAGCTGAAAGAGTTATATATACAAAGAAAGCTGGAAATGATGTAGTTGTAGTAGTTTCTGCTCCCGGTGATACCACTGATGAGTTAATTGCATTAGCAAAAAAAATAACTGATAATCCAATAGAGAGAGAACTTGATATGTTGTTGGCAACAGGAGAACAACAATCCATTGCTTTACTTGCAATTGCAATAAATGCTTTAGGCTATAAAGCAATATCTTTTACAGGATCTCAGGTTGGTATAATAACTGACAAAATTCATACAAAAGCAAGAATAATAAAAATTGACGGGAAAAAAATTGAAAAAGCTTTAAAATTAGGTAAAATTGTAATAGTTGCAGGTTTTCAGGGTATGAATACTAAAGAAGATATAACTACATTGGGAAGGGGTGGTTCTGATCTTACTGCAGTAGCACTTGCCGCAGAATTGAAAGCAAAAATATGTGAATTATACAAAGATGTTGAAGGTATATACACGACAAATCCTAATATAGTTCCAAAAGCAAGAAAACTTCCAAAAATATCTTATGATGAAATGTTAGAAATGGCAAGTTTAGGTGCACAGGTAGTTAATGGAAGATCAATAGAATTTGCAAAAAAATACAATGTTCCAATTTATGTGCGCTCAAGTTTTAATGAAAAAACCGGCACATTAATTACAGGAGAGGAAAAAAATATGATGGAAAAATTATTAATAAGTGGTGTAACTTTAGATAAAGACGAAGCAAAACTAACAATTTTGGGTGTTCCTGATACTCCAGGTGTTGCAGCAAAAGTTTTTAGATCAATTGCAGATCGTCATGTTAATGTGGATATGATAATTCAGGATGTTAGTGAAAAAGGTATAACAAATATTTCATGTACAGTTGATAAAGTTGATTTAAAAAAGACACTTATTGCACTTGGACGTATAAAAAGTGAAATAGGTGCAACAGGTATAATTGCTGATGAAAATATTGCAAAAGTTTCAGTTATTGGAGTAGGAATGTTAAGTCATCCTGGTGTTGCAGCTTCAATGTTTGAAATATTAGCTGAGAAGAAAATAAATATTGAAATGATAAGTACTTCAGAAATAAAAATATCCTGTATTATTGAGAAAAAAGATGCTGAAAAAGCTGTGCAAGCAATTCATCGAAAGTTTAATTTAGATAAACAAAAAGGAAGCAAACTGTAATTTGTAATTAATATAGATAATGAATATGTTAAATAAGTTTCTTCAGTTTTTTCTGGAATTTGTTAAACCATTAGGTGGTTTGGTTTTCGTAATTTTTGCATTGGTAATATTTAATGTTACTTGTGCAAAACAAGAGGAAGAAAAGAAAATAAAAATAGAATTTACAATGGAAGATAAAGAAAATTTGGAAAAAACAGCAGGTAAAGAAGATAAGAATAAAATTGTAATGTTAGAAAAAGAACTTGAGAAATTAAAACAGCAACAAACTACTGCTAAAAAAGAAGCAAAGTCTGATTTGGAAATTGAAGGTTTAAAACAACAAATTGAAGAGATGAAAAATGAAGAGAAAAAAATCAAGATTATGCACGAAAAACCTATTGCCAAACCTCAAATTGTTTCAGAAATCCCCCAATCTCTTCAGAAAAGGGAAGAAGATTTCTTAAAAACAAGGACCCCAAAAATTTTTCTTGAAGGAAAAGATTTTCTTGTTGCCTGCACTGAAAAAGGAACATTTGAAATCAAGCAATCAGGTGAATCTATAATTACTGGGAGTCTGATTTTCTTTTCCGACAATAATGTAATGACTGCACAATACTCAGGCACAACAACTTATTCTCGGGAAGCCAATAATATTGTAAATTTCAAAGGGACTATTGGTGCAAAAGAAGAGTTGCGATACAATGAAAAAATTGCAAATACAAACTCTGGAATTTCATATAATCTTTCATATAATATACCAGTTGGTATAAGAGGAAAAAATTTTGGGATAGCACTTTTATTTAATAAAGATGAATTTGACAACTTAGATGTTGAATTTCAACCATCCGGCATTAAATACATTTCTAATGAAATTTCAGATAAAAAAACAATAGAAAACGTCACTAGTATTGTTATTGGTAAGGGGACAGATAAAGGATTAATGATACTTTTGAAAGAACCGCAAAATACAATACTTGCTGGTAAATCTGGTCAAGGATACAGTATAATATTTCCACTAATTGTTGAAGCAACAAAGCGACAAATTATGACATCAGGTGAAAAACCGGAATTTTCCTTTAGTTTAATTAAATTATAATTGATGCCTGAAAATCCAAAAAATAAATTTCAATTCAAATTGTGGTTTAAAATTACCCTCCTTGTAATAATTCTAATATTATTAACTATGACTATAAACTCATACTTCTCAATATTTCAGGCAAGTAAGACAAAGCGAGAAGAAATGGATAGGCAAATGGTAAAAGTTGCATATATGATTGCAAGTTTGAAATTAATTGAACCATTAACAAAGGAAGTAATAAATTGGAATGTGTATGAGCAATTTCTCAAAATTGCGGCTAAATTAGATGAAAATATAATTTGCATTATTTTTTTTGACAGCAAAAGTGAAATAAAAGCATTAGCATTGAATAAAAAATCACCACATTTTTTTGACTCAAATTCTAATGTTTTATCAGATGTAGAGTTGTTCAATCGTCTTGATAAATCAAATAAGTCAAAACAACATATTGCAATAGTTGAAGGAAATATTGCCAATGGATTAGGAATCATAAAAATTTATTTTTCGTTAAAAAATATGCAAAAAGAGATATACGACGAACAATTGCGAGCAATAGTGCTTACAATTTCTTTAATTTTGATAGGTATTATTTTATCAATAAGATTTGCAAAAACAATTACTAAATCAGCTGAAACTTTGGCAAAAGGTATGAAAAAACTTGAATTAGGAGATTTAAATCAGACTTTAGAAATTAAATCAAAAGATGAAATCGGATTTTTAACTGAGAGTTTTAATCTAATGTTAGAAGGTCTTAAAGAACGTGACAGAATAAAAAATATATTTCAACGATATGTTGCAAAACAGGTTGCAGATAAAATTTTAAGTGAAAAAGATTCAATTGTTTTAGAGGGTGAAAAACGAGAAATTACAGTTTTAGTTGCTGATATACGTAATTTTACAAAATTAGCAAGCAATATGGATCCAATAGAAGTTGTCAAGTTACTAAATGAATTTTTTACCCTGATAATAGATGTTATATTTAAAAATGAAGGAACGGTTGATAAATTGATGGGTGATGGCATAATGGTTGTATTTGGTGCTCCACTTAAAAGTGATGATGATACTTTACGTGCAGTAAAAACCGCAGTAGAAATGCAAAATGAATTAAACAATTATAATCAACGAAGGATTACTGAAGGTAAAGACGAAGTTGCAATTGGAATTGGAATAAACACAGGTGAAGCAGTTGTTGGAAGTATTGGTTCAATAAAGCAAAGAATGGAATATACAAGTATAGGAAATAGTGTCAATTTAACTTTTAGAGTTGCAGAAAATGCAAAACCAAAACAGATTCTTATCACAAAAGATACTTTAGCCAAAGTTGCTAATAATATAAATGTTGTTGAACTTACCCCTATTACAGTTAAAGGCAAAACCGAACAAGTCGCAGTATATTCAATCGCAGGTTTAAAATAATATTTCTATAGTATTTTTATAGGGCATCCTGATGATGAAGTTATCGGATTGGGTGGGACTATCAGAAAGTTGGATGATCGCGGAACTTTTATTGGTGCAAAATATGGTGAAGCATTTTTTGCATCGTGTGCTAATCCCCGAATGATTAAAGATGTAAAAAATCTCATTTAATATCAAAAAGATTTATGGGTCAGTTATTGGGGGTTTGTCATGCCCGAGTGTAGTAATCGGGCATCCAGAGTCTTGTTTTATCAATATTTTAACGACACTGGATTCCAGCTAAATAACTGCGGGAATGACATCTCCGCCATTAACTGACCCATTACATTTAGAGCAAATTTATCTTTGACAAGGGGGATTTGATGTGTTAATGTTTTAAAAAATGCTTTCTTTTGACGATATAATTAATCTTAAAATTGTTAATGATTTTGCTTATGCTTGTCATAGGTTAACAGGTTTGTGGATAAGCATTGGTGACAGTGAATTTATGAAATTGAAGCTTTTTTATGACTTGGAATATATGAATAAATATTGCAAGTTAATACGTTCTACAGTGCAGGGATTGAATTTATGTTTGCAGTCCGATAAAGAAGGATGCAAACAGGCTTTTGCAAAAAATCTGCCCCATATTCATCAATGCAAAGCAGGTTTGATAGACATATTTGCTCCAATAACTGTTTATGACAAAATGGTAGGATATATTTCAGCAGGCCAAATTTTAACTGAAAAACCTACGGAAAAAAGTTTTTCAAAAATATCAAGTTTCTATAAAGGATTAAATATTAATATGTCTGAACGTAAAAAAGCATATCTGGATACACCTGTTATTTCAGAAGCCAAGCTCAATGAACTTGTAACGCTATTCACTTTACTTATTAATTATATTGCAGAAATGGAAACTAAGATGTTGTTTTTAAATAAAACAAAAGATAATGATGTAATTTGCAAAACAAAGGGTTACATTTTACATAATTATATGGAACCAATTCATCTGAATGAAATTGCGAAATTTGTGGCAATAAGTCCTGAATACCTCTGTAGATTATTTAAGAAAGCAACTGGTAATACAATTACCGAATACATCAATATTTTGCGAATGGAGAATGCAAAAAAAATACTTAAATCATCAGATGTAAAAATTTCTGGGGTTGCAATGGAAACTGGTTTTAAGAGTGTTTCATATTTTAACCGAATGTTCAAAAGAATGTTGGGCATATCTCCAAGAGAATTCCGTAAAACTTCAATAAATCTTGATAAAATAAAATTGTCAAAAAAGTTCAATATTAAGTCAAAATCTATATAGAATTTAAAAGTAAATTCAAGTAAATTAAATATAGAATATGATAGTTTTAAAACATTCGCATAGCAGGTGTGAGTGGCAATGAAGACAATCAAGGCAATCTCAAAAAAGAACTGGTTTGCCTACAGAAGGTGTAAATAATGATATCAACAGTATTAAGTAAGGATTCCATTTGGAAGAAGTTTGAAGGTAAATGGCAAAAAGAAAAAGGTAATCCTATTTTAGACAAGGGTAAACGTGGTGATTGGGATAAAACAGGAGCACATGGCTCATCGATTTTAAAAATTAACGATTTATTTTACTGGTACTATAGTGGTTGGTGTACTAAACCTACAGCACCTGGTAAAAGTTTGGAAATGAAAAATGTAAGAATTGGACTTGCTATATCTAAGGATGGAATAACATGGACTAAGGCCAAGAAAAATCCTGTATTAGGATTAGGTGAAAAAAGTAGTTGGGATTGTGAGTATGTTGATGATCCATGTGTAATTAAAAACGGAAGTATTTTTGAAATGTGGTATCAAGGAGGATTTGGAAAAAGCGGAAAGGAAAACAACATAAAAATAGACCATGCAATATCTGAGGATGGCATTCATTGGAGGAGATACCCAGATAAACCAGTTTTAGAAGCAGACCAGAAGTGGGAAGGGAATGCAGTAATATTACCTTCAGTGCTTAAGATAAAAGATAAATATTATATGTGGTATACCAGTGAAAGTGCTAAGGAAACAGGAATGGTAATTTCCAATGATGGAATACATTGGAAAAAAGAGTCTACAAATCCGGTTTTTTCTCCAACAAAAGGAGAATGGGATTCTTATCTTGCTTACCATTGTTATGTGGTTTATTTATATGGGTACTTTGTTATGGTTTATGCTGGACGAAATGGAGAATTTTCTGAGGCACCTGTTAAAATAGGTTTAGCAATTTCAAAAGATGGCATAGAGTGGACAAAGTATTCAGGAAATCCTATTCTAGAACCAGAGAAAAAATTTAACTGGGAATATGGTGGAGCTGAAAGTATATGGGGACCTCATTTAGTAGAGGTTAACGGAAATTTACGTTTGTACTATAGTGGTCATGATGGTACTTATTTTAACGGAGGAGTAGCATATTAAAAAAATAAAAAAAGAGGTGAAAATTATGGTGGATAAGAAAAAAATACCTGAATGGCTGGGGAAGCATCCTTTTTTACCTGACAAGAAAAAGCCGGTAGTTATTAGAAAATCAGATGAAGTTTCAACGATTTATGGGAATTATGATGGTCCTATAAGTTCGCAGATTTATATAAGTACAGACCAGATTTCTTTAACAGATTATACTCTTGCGCCTGGAACACATATAGAACCTCCAGGAATGCATAATCAGGGAGATGAATGTTATTATATTCTGGAAGGGGATCCTATTGCATTTAATCCAGAAGCTGGAGAAGTTTATCAATTGCATGCAGGTGATGTGCTTTATATACCTCAGGGGACATGGCATCAAATATTTAATTTTACAGATAAAATAATTAAGGCAATTTGTTGTATTGCTCCAAAAATATGGGTTGAAGATGATGAAATGGGGACAGAAATAAAATATACTGGCAAACCTAAATTTTTTAAGAGTGAGGAGGAGATGACCAATGGTAGCTAATATTGATTTTGTTGGCAAATGGCCTATTTCTGGTAAAGAGGCAAGGGCAAAAAAACAATTGGTTCCGATAAATCCAGAAAAACATTTACATCTTATTCATGGAAACAAAAACCATATACTAATATCTTTAATGGTGAGTAATGACTATATCAATTATGGGATAGGGAAAATTTCTATAGCATCTTATTCTGACCCAGAGGAACATCAAGGAGATGAAGTTTTATATGTTCTTGAAGGAACTCTTGTAGTAAGAACTTTCGAGGCTAATGAGAATATGGATTCTGTATCCAAAGTAAGTTATGAGATTTGTAAAGGGGAGAAATTTTTAATACCTGGTAAAGTAAAACACCAGTATTTTAATTTCAACGATAAGTTGATTAAATTTCTTTTTGGTGTTTCCGGAAAGATTTAATTTAATGTTGGAGGGTGAAATAATGGTCAATAAAGAAAAATTGTTAGAAATGTATAAAAAAATGGTTACTATACGAAAATTTGAAGAGAAAGTAAGTGAGTTATATGCCAAAGGTTTCATTCCCGGATTTGTGCATATATATATTGGAGAGGAATCAGTTGCAGTAGGTGTATGTTCTG
>JBBTED010000157.1:0-3889 GCA_038042445.1 Candidatus Firestoneibacteriota bacterium | reverse complement strand
TTTGACAATCTATCTTCTGCTTTTATCCCTTTAGTTTTCCTTTGCGATCTTTGCGCCTTTGCGGTGAACTAAACTGTTACCCGCTTTCTTATCTTCGTTCCAATATTCCAAATAAGCTTTCTCACCCTATATTTTTCAACAGCACATTTCTGAACGATGTTGTTTATTGACTCTATTAAGTCAGATGCAATATGCCCGTCAACTGCTTTTATATTTTCTAATAATTGCTCACATGAACTGGTTCCACAAATAACAGAATGCACATCTTGATGACTCAACACCCAACCAAAAGCAAGTTGGTGCATATTTATTTCATATTTTTCAGTTGCCTGAACCACTGCTTTAAAAAGTGGAAATTCGGGACGATAATATTGAGGTTTTAAATAGGGGAATCGTTTTCTTGCCAATGAACAATACTTATCTTTTAATATCCAACCTGATGACATAGGAGAATATGCAAAAAACCCATAATTCCTTTCCTTTACAATGGGCATAACAGAATATGTCGTTTGAAAATTGAAGAAATTTAAACAATATTGTACACATGAAATTGTATTAGAGTTTTTTACTGTTTCTAAATCTTCTTTGTCGAGCTGAGATACTCCGCCAAAGCGTACTTTCCCTTCTTGTATCAATTTATCAATGGCACTAATAGACTCTGCAATGGGAATTTTGGGATCGGGACGATGAAGAAAGAAAATATCAACATAGTCCGTCTTCAGTCTTCTTAAACTATTCTCTAACGATTTTCTTAAATGATCGGGATGACCGTTTCTGCCTCCATCACCGGTCAAACCGGCTTTTGTTGATATAATGACTTTCGATCTTGCAGCGCCCAGGATACGGCCGAGCCATTCTTCAGATTTTTTTTCTCCATAAACATCAGCTGTATCAAATAAATTAACACCTTTATCAAGTGCAAGAAATACAGCATCTTTAGCTGATTCAAAATCCTTATACACCCTCCTACCAGAACCAATTTGATTACAGCCAAATCCAATTACCGATACATTTAATCCGGTTTTACCCAACTTTCTATAAAGCATCTATGGTGTCTTTTAATATTGTTAAAAACGGAAATGGAACAACCCAATACAAAGCTCACAAAACAAAGGAAAAGACATTTCATATAGTGAGAGATTGTCCAATAATGAATATTATTTTATACAGAAATTCTTACTTTATTTGTTAGCATATCGAAACCTTGCATTTCTAAAAATTTGGTTAAGTTATTTAACGAAAAATCTTTTTCCCCGTTGACTACAAGATTTTGCTTACAAAAATCAATATAATTTTGTGGACGATATATTTCTATAGGAATAATTCTTGAAGAAGATACGAACGAATTGTCACCTAAAATTAATTTTATATTATTTGTTGTCGCTTTTTCGTAGATAACAGATTCCTTAGCCAATAAATCATAGCATATCAACTTATTTGTTAAGGTAACCATATTGCCAAATTCAATATGATCATACTTTCCCATGGATTTTAATTTTTCAGTAAGTATTTCTACAATTTCTTCTTCCATACATTTTATGATATTTCTATCTTGATAAAATCGTACAATATTTAAAAAAAATAATTTTTTAAATTTTTGTAATTTATCAAAATTTCCAGAACATTCAAAATGCCCTATCATTTCTTTTTCAGTTTCAAACCATTCATCAAGTGCTTCTTCCTTAATGAGCACAAAAATATTCTTAAGAAAATTCTTTTCTGTTTTTATTAACCTATCAATAACATAAATGGGGTTAATACCTCTTTCTTGCCCAAATTTTAATATTGGTTTAAATATTTTTCCTGTCCAACAAAAACCAATTAAACAATGATGAATTTTAAAATTATTCAATTCTTCTTCTGACATATCATTCGTCGCTCTAACACTCTCTTCGCATTCAAATATATTTTTATCAAAATAGGTACCGTAAGCGCCAAAAATTGGTCTAAATCCTGTTTTGATACCATATTTTTCCCGAAAGTTATTGGTGTCAAATTCTGTACCTGGAAGTACTCGAATGTTTCCTGTGTAAAACCCGTCAAATCCTATATCAAAAGCAGTCGAAAGGGTATTTAAATGACTTTCTGCTGTTTCACCAGGAAGTCCAATAAGAATATCCGTTCCAACCTCAATACTTTGATTATGGTAATCATTTATTTGAGCACGCAACTGATCCATTTCTACAGCCCTACGTCCTATATTTCTTTGAACCTTTTGGTCTGAAGATTGAATCGTTATAGAGGCTTTTTTATCGCCCAAAATTCTTGCAATGTTCAGATTCCTTATATTTGCACTTTTTGAGTACCATAACATAACTTTTAAAGGAAAGTTTTTTCGGTCCCTAATTCTACGAATACTTTTAGCTATCTCAACATCTCTACCCATAATCCCAAAATTTGCATCACAAATAATCCACACTTTCTGACCAACCGAATGCCCCGCAATATACTCAATATCTCCTTTGATTTGTTCTAATGGCCATTGCCTTATTTTAGAAAGGGTAGAACTACCCCATGCACAATAGGCACATCGATAGGGACAACCTCTATTAGTTTCAAGTAGTGGAATCATCTCAGGACATTTTAGGAATTTATCAAGCCAGCCGGTTTGGTAAGGACTTGGTTGATTTATCACCGGTGTTTTTTTTGAATAATCCTCCTGTGAATAGTAAAATCTCCCATTTTTAATGGTACAACAAGCATTGCCGATAGGCCTTGTTTCCCCTTTAAGTAAGCCTCCTATTAAATTTGCAAAAGGCTCTTCTCCTTCATTGATAATGTAATAGTCAAAAGCAGGGTTTTCACATAAAAACTTGTAAATCCCGTCTCTAGTAGCTCTAATATTACATCCTCCCATAACTGTAACAAGACTAGGATTAAGCTTCTTTGCCTCTCTAATAAATAGTTTAGACAATCGGGTATTCCAACTATAATTACTTACACCAAGGACATCTGGCATCGACGTTTTTAGATATTTCTCTAATTCTTTGGGATACTTGAAAAGGGTAATATCTACATTGTTACCAAATTTATGTTTAAGATTCGAGGCTATGAAAGCAATATTTAGTGGCAATACAAAGTTAGTACTGGAAGAATCATAAACGAGATCTGCTAAGTAAATTTTCATTTAGTTTCAATATTTAAAGTAACTGAGTAGAGTAAAGTGGACGGGTTTGTCAAGACCATTATTTATTAATATTTAGATGCATTGATTTATGCATCATAGTGTGCAGAAGGGTAACGGAAGTTGCTTGGACAAATAAATTAAGAAATTTTTATACTGACAATATTTTTTAATCTCTTCTTTTCTCTTTAGTGGCGAGCATATATAGTTATTTCAAAATTTATTCATTGTCGCTTTAGACTCACTTGCTACACTTGCCATACCTGTTTAGTAAACAGAGCAAGGATAGAATATCCATCCGCCTTTCCGTTTTGTATAAATAGCATAGAAAAGAAAAAATCTCTTGAAATTTATCCCCTTTGCGAAGGCATACTATAAAAACTTGTTCTATGATTCACAGAGCCCTCTATCACAACTTGAACATTTAGAAGAAATTGCATAAAACAATATTGGTCACCTAATCTATTTACATAAGAATATATATCCTTCTTTTATAATAGAAAGAACTGTTTACGTAAAGCTTTTGTATGCTAATTTCAGATTTTTTAACTGAAATACAGTAAACCAAGGCATTGGATAAAGCTTATTAGCCGTTCTCCATGTCAAAAGGAAATAAACCACATAAGCTATACAAGTCGCCTGTGCTGCTCCAACGGCTCCGTTTACCTTTATTAATCCATAATTAGCAACAACTGCAACTAAGCCAGCGGTAAAAGTATTATACGACATAAGATATGTCTTTTTTGAATATAGAATGTAATGATT
>JBBTED010000156.1:0-29512 GCA_038042445.1 Candidatus Firestoneibacteriota bacterium | reverse complement strand
GCAATGGGGTTAAGTTTCCTTAATTACAGGACATTTTTCCCTATTATAGAAATAACGAGTGATAAAAAAATTGTTGTTCCATCAAATGAAAGACCAGTACTTTATAAACGAGGAAACCCATCAGATTTATGTGAATAATTGAGTGCAAGTTTTAATGTAATATAAAGGAGGAACGATTATGAAAAAAGTAATAGTGGTAATGTGTATTGCTGTTGTCATTATAACGCTAAATTTTTGCGTTTGGGCAGAAAAACCAAATGTTATATTTTATGCATCTTATGATAAAGGAATGGATGCTGATTTTTCCCAAAATAGCAAATTAAAACCATATGCAACAACAGGAGAATTAAGCATAGAAAAAGGCTATAAAGGTGAAGGATTATATCTGGGTGAAAATAGCAGGATTAATTATGGTATTGATGAATTCAATCCTGAGAAAGGTTCTTTGTCTTTCTGGATAAATCCAAAATTTACACAAGATGACAATACCGGATTTTCCTTTTTTGCTTATTATTTTAATTTTAAACCATACGTACAGTATTTTGATTTTTATAAATCCAATACAGAAAAAAAAGTGTTTCAATATAGAGTAATAACAACTGCTAATGGTCAAGATAAAGAAAATATTAATAAATGGGAAACAAGCATATTGCCTGAAAATGAGTGGTCATATATAGTTTTAACCTGGAATAACAAAACAGGGATAAAATTATATATTAATGGAAGTTTATCCAGTTTTATTGATGCACAATGGAAAATACCTGAGCAGACTAATCCAAAAACGTTTTTTATTAAAAACAATATAGGTAATAAAGGTGCAACCATAGATGAATATAGAATTTACAATGAAGATTTAACAGCAGATGAAATAAAAAAATATTTTATGAGCGAATAAGATAAAGCTTTTTGTTGTAAGAAAGAAACTTTAAAATTGTAGTCGTAGACTTTAGCCTGCGAGAAAAGAATGCAAGTTAAAACTTGCGACTACATAAAAACACACAAAAGGAGAAAATTATGACACCAAGAGAAAGAGTGTTAACAACTTTAGCAAGACAAAAACCGGATAAAGTTCCAAAAGAAGCAGGTTTTAGTCCGGCATTATATGAAATATTTAAACAAAAGACCAATTCAATTGAACCTAATGAATATTTCAATATGGAAACGAGATATCCATTTTTTAAAGATACTACACGAAAAATTGATTTTTCAAAATATTATGGACAATTACCTGAAGGTAAAGAAGGTAAGATAGTATATGAAGGCGAAGGTAAGCATACTTGGCAAATATCTGGTCAGCCATCAAAATAAATACGTGTAGATGAATGGGGAATAGCATATCTGCCTGGTTCAATGTATCATTTTATAAAACGTGTGCATCCTTTAAATAAAATGACAAATGTATCTGAATTACAGAATTATCCATTTCCGGATATATGTTCGGAATATAGATGTAAATACTTAAAAGAAGATGTTGAGAAAATACAAACACAAAATTACTTTGCAACTGGAGCAGTCGGACATATTTTTGAGACTGCATGGCAGATGTATGGAATGGACACCCTTTTAATGGGTTTTATTACTAATCAGGATTTTGTAAGTGCGTTGTTAGACAAAATAACAGATATACGATGTTTTATGGCTGATAAATACGCTAAGGCAGATACTGATATGATACATTTAGGTGATGATGTTGGAGTGGATGTTTTAAATCCTATTCAGCCTGAATGTATGAATCCTGTCCAATTAAAAAAACAATATGGTGATAAATTATCATTTTGGGGAACTATAGGAACACAAACAACAATGCCATTTGGAACACCAGAAGAGGTAAAACGTGTAGTTAAAGAAAGAATAGAAACAGTAGGAAAAAATGGTGGATTAGTTCTTGCACCAACACATACTTTAGAACCTGATGTCCCATGGGAAAATGTCCTTGCATTTTTTGAAGCAGTAGAAGAATACGGTAATTATGCCAAGTAATTTAATGGAAAAATAATTATGACCGAATGGAATATTAGAAATTCGGCAAAAGGAAATAGTGTAAACATGAAAGATAAAATATTTTTAGCATTATGTACTATTATATTCTTTGGATTTAATACTTATGCAGATGTCCAGAAATCAGAAGAAAATACTGCAGTTCCATATATTTATATGCCTTTTGATGAAGATGTAACCGCAGAATTAGGTAACGAGAAAAAAACCGGAGATGGGATTCGAACAAGTTTTATAAATGGAGTTGCAGGAAAATCAGTAGTTATAAAACGATATGCTTATGACCAAAAAGCAAGTTTATCTTATTTGGATATTGAAGTAAAAGAAAAGCAGACAATTGTATTTTTTATGAAACCATTGTGGGATAATTTAAATACACGCAATGAAATATTAAACATAGCAAATACCAATTGTCAGATAGATTTCACTAAAAATGCTGATAATACATTAACTTTGCAATTAAAAAATAAGGATCAAACAGATATATTAAATATAAAAAATGAATTAGAAAATCAAAATTTTAATAAAGTTGTATTATTTTGGGATTTTGAAAAGTATGAATATGGGATTAAAATAAATGATAAAATATATAGAGCCAAATTAGAAAATACTATAAAAGATAAAAATACTTTTTTGAATAGTAAATATACTTTATGGATAGGTTCAAAAGAAAAGGATAATTATAAAGGAGATGCAGGTGAATGTGCTTATGACGAACTTAAAATATATAATGATACTTTTACCCAAACAAAACTTGTTGATTTATTTATAAGCGAAACTAAAGAAGCAGAATCAACAAAAGTTTCCACAAATGATTATAAAACCAGCACTTTTAATTCAATAATTAGTAATGATATATTAAAAGAGATACTGCCAAAGGGTTTACACTTATTTTATTCAGGTGAACAGGCATTCGCTATAAAACCACTTGCCCAGATTTCCAAAAAAGGAACTATAAGTTTTTGGGCAAATTTAAATGCTAAAAAAGAAGATGGCAGAAAAATGGTATTTAATTTAAAATCACAAAACATAGAGTATAAATTATTCTATAATCCATCTTCAACAATAACTGAGTTAATAATAATCACAGAAGATAAACCAATCATTTTAAATCAGCTGTATAAAATTTATTCTAATGAATGGAACAATTACACTATTAGTTGGGATGAAAATATAATTAAATTTTATATAAATGCTGTTGAACAAGCAAGTGTAAAAAATACAGGGCTTACACTTGAAAATTTTGAAAGCATTAAAGATATAAATTATCCAAGTGACAAATTTAATATTGATAAACTTATAGTATTTTCACAATACTTTGATAAAAAAGATGTTCTAAACCTTCTAAATATTTTTAACAGTAAAAAACCTGTTAGTTTTACTGTAAATGATTTTGAAAGAGAGATATGGTCATTAGATAATGCCCAAACCAGAGAAAACAGCACAAGAAAAGAAATATGCTTAAATGGAATATGGAGGTTTTATCCTGTTTTAAATAATGAGCTCACACCTGAACCCAGAGATGAAATATATTATAGTAAAGTTCCAGGAAGATGGCTAAATAATTTAGCTTATGAGGTTTATGAATTGGATACAAACAACAAACTCAATGCAATAAATACAATTTCAGGAAAAAATACAACCGATTATATGAAAAGCTGGTATAGTAGAAATGTCCTATTGCCACAAGAATATTATGATAAAAATATTTTCCTTAAAATCAAAAACGTCGGTGCACATTGTGCAAGAGTATTTGTGAATAATGAACTTGTTGATACTCGTTCATGGGTGAGTAGATTTGAACAGGGAATATTGAATGACGAATATATTGATATTTCAAAATACAACAAAGAAAATACAATAAAATTAGACATAGAATTGTTTTTTAAAGATGATAAGTTCAAAAAAACTTACGGTTCTTCTATTTTTGATGTAAGCATTGATAAATTAGATAATAAAATTTTTGCAAATGAGGTATTAGTAAAAACTTCTGTTTTGAATAAAACAATTGATATATCAGGCACTATAATAAATTTAAAAGGTGTAAAAGGAAATTATTTTGTAGAGCCAAAAATATTTGAACATAGTTCATTTAAATTAGCAAAAACACTTTCGGATTTACCTGTCCTTTTAACAGGTGAAACATATCAGAAATTTAATTTAACTGCAAAATGGGACAATCCAATATTATGGAACCCTGATAATCCATATCTTTATGATTTAAAAATAACCATAAAATCTTCATCTGGTAAAACAATGAAAACATTAGATGAATCATGGAATTACACATTCGGGTTCAGAGAATTTAAAATGGGAGAAAATGCATTTTACCTAAATAGCAATAAAGTGCATTTGTTTTACAATAGCAGTCTACATGCCGAATTATTTAAAAGATATACTGATGTTGTATGTTCTAAAAAAGGGGATATTTACGATACTGTAAAGACTATCAAAGATATGGGTTTTAATACATTAGCAGCAGAAATAGTTTTTAATGCAGATACAGTTCAATGGTATAAAGCTATAGCTCCTGTATGGCAGGAGGAAATGATTAAGGCTTGTGATGAACTTGGGGTCTTTGTAGTTCTTTGGGTTCCTGAATTTGACGAATTTACAGATAAAGATGATTACAAACAGGCAATTGAAAAACATACAAATTTCTGGGAGAATCATCCATCAATTATTTTGTATTTTAATGATTTTAATAAAACCTATTATCCTTTACAGCAGCATCCAGCAATGATTAATAATTTTACATATATTCCAAAACAAAGAGCAAAAGCAAGAGAAAGAATTTTATCTTCTGACACAATTATTACAGATTGTGACAATACAAGAGGTATATTCCATAATGCTTCAGGCAATATGACGAAATTATACACTACAATGCATTATATGTCATTTGGTTTACCTCTCCAGGAAAGAGAAGATTGGCCATATCAGTGGTCTAAGGTTAAAAAAAATCTATTTATGAATTCTGAAGAAGGTTTCCCATATGTAGGAGCAACATTTACTGATTTTGATAATCCAATAACACCAACATTTAAAAATGCAAGAATATTAGTACCTGAACATACAGCAAGATATTTTGGAGATGATATGTATGATATTATTTCTGATGATTATTCTAGAATACAGAAGGGCCTTAACCAATATAGATATGAGAATAATAATTTAAAAGAAGAACATTTTAAAGCCAGAGATTTATTTGCGCGAAATCATATTACTGCATGGCGAGGATATGGGACATCAGGAATAGGAATATTTGCTGAAGAATTATGTTTTTTTGTGCAAGAATATGAAAACAGATGGTTGAATAATTTACAATACGATAATTTAAAAACATATGGTATAAAACCTGATAAAGCACGTATAGAGGAGAGGTTTCTGGATATCAATAAAAAGACACAATATTATTATTCATTAAAAGAAGCATTAGCTCCAATAAGAGTGGTTATTATAAATAACGAAACCTATTGGAATGGAAAAGACCATTCATTTTTTCAAAACGAAACAATAAAAAAACAAATTTTAATTTTAAATGATAGTTTTCAGACATTAAATGCTTTGCTAAAAGTGGATATAATTGATAATAAAGAAAAATCAATTTATTCTTTGAGTAAAAATATTACTATAACTCCAGGTGAACAACAAAGAATTCCATTTGAATTTAAAACTACTGATATTAGTACAAAAAGAAAATGCAAAATATCTGCAAGTTTAAAAACAGCAAGTAAAGAAATAGCAAAAGACTCATTTGATTTTGAAGTATTTCAAAATGAAAAATTAGCTATTAATAATTTTACATCTATAGGATTATATGACGTAAAAGGTGATACTGAAAAACTACTAAAAAAATTAAATATTAGTTATAAAAAAGTTAAAAATATCGATGATATAAAAAATATAAAAGTATTAATAATAGGAAAAGAAACATTGTCTACTGCAAAAGACAATTTGTTAGCCCAAATAGAAGAGAAACAATATATTGAAAACGGATTAAATTTACTAATATTTGAACAAAAACTATGTAATTTCGGCAATCTGATTTTTGAAGAAGAAAGACAAAGATATGCTTTTATAAAGGATAAATCACATCCAATTATAAACGGTATTAATGAAGATGATTTAAGGAATTGGCGTAACAAACCTGATATAGCTATAGATTTTGATACACCCAATATTGCAAAAGATGAATATTCTCCACATTATCCTTTATTTAAATATACCTGCGGCAGCTATGGGATTGTATCATCTTATGTAATTAGAAAACCAGTATTTGGAAATTTTAAAAGTATTTTGGCATGTGGATTTGATTTGATTAATTCACCGCTTGCTGAAATGGAAAAAGGCAAAGGTAAAATTGTATTGTGTCAGTTAGATGTAACACCAAGATATAATATAGACCCAGTTGCAACTAAAATCACAAATAATATTTTAACTTATATCTGTAAAAACAAAACCGATGAGAATAATGCAAAAATAACAGTAGGATTATTGGATCAAAATAATTATTTTGAAAAAATTGTTAAATATAGTTCTAATATACAAAAAATAGATAATTTGAATGAATTAGATAACTATAATATTGTTATTCTTGTAGAGGCCTCTGACACTGAATTGGCAAAATATCAAAGCCAAATAAAAGACTTCCTAAACAAAGGCGGAAATATTTTGTATATAAATTATTTAGAAAAAGAAGGCACATTGGATTGGGCACCTATAGATATAGAATACAAAAGCAATAAATTTTTCAAGTCAAAAGTCATAAATTCAACAAATAATATTATATCAGGTCTTGGAAATAGTGACTTTTTCTGGAGGTCTCCAATAAAAGTTACTGAATTCCAAACAGAAGATAAAAATGCTATAAAGTTTTTAGATAATAATTCCCTAATAGAAATAGAATATGGAAAAGGGAAATTAATATTGGTAGGATTTTTACCTGCAAATTTTGTTGTAGAACCAATAGTATTAGAAGGTAAAAAGAAATACACATCCTTCATTGACAAATTTGTTTATTATAAGCCATTTAGGATAGTAAATAATATTCTAAACAATATTGGTGTGCAATTTGACACATTAAAATTATTTTCAAATGAAAAATATATGAATAATAAAAAGGACTCTGCAGATGTTTTATTATCTGTAGAAAATTGGGGGTTCAAAATTGATCCTGATGATGTAGGAGTAAAAGAAAACTGGACTTCCAGCTTGCTTGATGATAAATGGAAAGAAATAAAATTAGGCTTAAACTGGGAAGATCAGGGTTGGACAATGTTAAACAAAAATAGGATATACACAGGCGAAAAGGAAAAAGACAATCAATACCAGTATGATGGATATGCATGGTATAAAGCAAAAATATTTATACCTAAAACAGTTGAAGATTATGATACATTTACACTATCTATAGGTTCTATAGATGATTTCGATGATACTTTTGTAAATGGTGATAAAATAGGTTCAACAGGAAAAGAAACTCAAAAGTGGTGGGAATTCAAAAGGAAATATATAATACCAAAGAACTTAATAAAATTTGGCAGTGAAAATATTATAGCAATACGAGTATTTGACGATTATATGGGTGGAAGAGTAGAAGGTCCTGTAAATATAATTATACAAAAAGAAAAAAAAGGTACCGCCTTTTTTGCTTCTCCATATCCAGATGATTATCCTGAATACGACGTAAATGCTTTTCACAACTGGTAAAAAGAATATTTAAATGGAAGTGTAAATCTGGATAAAAAATTATGCAAACAAAAAAGATTTGTTTAAATGGTAAATGGTTTTTTCAGGCAGTAGAATCATTTGATAAAAAAGTATATGGGTTTTCTGTTCCAAGTCTTTGGACACATGGAGAATGCTGGGGATATCCTGATTCGTGGTCACAGGTTAAACAAGCGTGGATATGGCGAAAAATAACTATCCCTGATGAATGGAAAAATTTTCGTATTGTTTTAAAGTTTGAAGCAGTAATGCTAAAAGCAGAAGTATTTTTAGACAATACAAAAATTGGAGAGCATACAGGTGGTTTTACTCCTTTTGAAATAGATTTATCAGATATTGCAAAAACATTTAATAAAAATTCGTGTGAATTGCGAGTGTTGGTTACATCTGCTAAATATGCTGAGCAGGGGCAGAAATTAATTCATCAAATTGGGTATCCGGAAAATTATGAAGAAGGTTGTCTGCCTGGCGGTATATGGCAAAGTATATGGCTAATTGCTTTGCCACAAGTACACTTTGGTAACTGGCATTATAATTCCTATATAAGTAAAAACAAACTTGAGTTTTTTATTAAAATACATAATGTTAGTACTCAAAAATTTAATGGTTATGTTAAATGCTTATTTTTAAATAACCAAAATAAAAAGTTTTTTCCGGATAAAAACATTAAAATCACATCTGGAAATAAAATTGCGATTAAGTTTAATAAACCAATTGATAAACTGCCTTTGTGGAGTTCTTCTTTGCCAAATCTTCTTAAAATAATATTTGTCTTAATTGATTCCAATGGAAAATTAATCCATAAATTGCCAGTTCGTATAGGATTGCGTGAATTTTCAATAAAACAGGATAAATTTTTACTCAATGGCAAACCAATTCATTTACTTGGATATAGTTTAATACGTCATCGTGTCTCTCCGCATTGGTGGCGAGAAGATTATGTCCGTACTATATTTCGTTTCATAAAAAAACTTGGATTTAATCATATACGCACTCATGCAGCTATTTGTCCGGAAGTAATCTTAAAAGTTGCAGATGAAGAAGGTATTCTGATTCAAGATCAATCTTCATTATGGAGCACAGGTCAATCAGGTTATTTTTTAGGTGGTCCAACACTTCTACAAAATTCCAAACGTGAGTTCAAAGAATGGATTGAACGTGACAGAAATCATCCATCAGTAATAATATGGGATGTAGAAAATGAACTAATCAGAATAAATGCACGCAATACAAGTTTGGTAAATGAACTCATAGATTTTGTTAAAACTATAGATTCTACACGACCTGTTGTGGCAAGTGGTGCAGGTGCGCATAAACATTCAGATTTTTATCACCAACATTGCGAACGAGGACTAACTAAAATTATAGACTTTTGGGCAAAGCAACATCGCAATAAACCATTTGTAGCTGGTGAGTGGTGGGCAGATGCAACAAAACTAAGTATGAATACAACTCATTTTGGTGTTAATAATTTAAAACGTTATCCAGCAGAGTTTAAATCTCAAGATGATATTCACAGAAAATTTGGGCAATTATATCGTGATGAAATAATAGCCCATCGTATTCGTGGTGTTGCCGGCACAGTCCTATTTGGGATGGATTCTTTGTTTTTTAAACCATGGTGGACAGCAAAAACACATTTGAATATTGGTGTAGATGCAAAGCATAAGCTTTGCTTTAGTGAAGAAAAAGTTACATTCCCGTATCCTGAAAGATATAAATCAACATGTATTACTTACGCCAGATGGCCATTTGTAAATCCAGGATGGGTAAAAAATGCTCCAAAAGTCATACCAAATACATCTTTCACAAAACCAATAAAAGAAGGTTTAACACCTATTTTAAGCGCATTCAAAGAACAACCTCATAATGTCTGGTCAAATGAAACTATCAAAAAAACATTGGTAATTGTTAATGATACAACTGAATTTTTTGATAAAGAGAT
Source organism: Candidatus Firestoneibacteriota bacterium (assembly GCA_038042445.1). Classification (GTDB taxonomy): domain Bacteria; phylum Oederibacteriota; class D2-FULL-39-29; order JBBTED01; family JBBTED01; genus JBBTED01. The sequence goes on along the minus strand of JBBTED010000156.1, from coordinate 19,842 downwards.
TTTTATTTGTATCAATGGGAAAAAAGTGTGGAATAGCCGTATTAAAGTCCAATCTGGATGTATAGCAAATACAAATGTCGCATTAACTATGCCAAGTGTTGATTGTATCTGCGATATTACTATAACTATACATTGGCTATCTCATAAACATAGACTATGCAATATAAAAGTTTATCCTGAATCTATTAAATTTAATACTTTTTTACAAAATTCAACAATATCGATTAGCGGTATAAGTAAAGATTCTAAAATAGTCAGTTACCTTTCTAAACAAAACGTTAATATAAATTTTTTAAATAAATTTCCTGAATCTCCTTGTTTATGGATTATCGGTAAAACAGAATTGTTTGGGTTAGATTACAAACAAATAGTAAATTTTTTAAATAACGGTGGTAGAATTTTATTGTTAAGACAAGAAATAAATCCAAATTGGATGCCAAGTGCTTTAGGTTTTCTTTCAGCTGTAAGTACTGCTTGTCATACTATTTTGCCATTTGGAATACCACATCTTAGTAAAGAGTTAACAAGTATTGATAAAGTAGAAATTTTAGCACCAGAACATATATTATTTAAAAATGAAGTTGATTGTATTGGGCCATGGAGATATGGTGATGGCCGTATAGCAGATGATTTATACAAACGTCCTATAGAAAGTGAACAACGTCATACAGGGCCTTTAACTATTTTAACTGGTGGAACTGGTATAGACAATATTAGCTTAGCTGAAATTTCATTTAAAAATAGCTGTATTATTCAATGCCAATTATATTTAGAAGAAAATATTGAAATAGACCCACAGGCAACACAATTGTTTAATTCTATACTTAAATATTTGCTTGAGCCAAATTTATATAAATTAAGTAGTGTTATTACTAATAAATCATTATCTAAAAAATTTAAAAGGGAGTTTAACATTCCAGTTAAATATAGCAATGTTTTTGATAGTAAAGACTTATTTATAATAACAGATACCAATAAAATTTCTGAATATTTAAAAAATTTAGATAATAAAAATTCTTTTATCAATAAATGGGTGCGAAGTGGAGGAAAATTATTGATGCTTCTTCCTTCTGAAAAGAATCTGTCTAAAATAGGCAAATGGAGGTGTATTTGTACAGAAAATACTAATTATATTACATCTATTTTAAACAGAGATTCAGTTATAGCAGGCTGGTCATCTGCAGATGTGAATTTTTGGAAAACAGGTATTCCTGCTTCACAAGTATTAAGCTTGGAATCATCAAATGGAAAATGGCGAGATGCTATTGCTTTATTTGAACATATTAATAAAACATTATGGGGCGGAGCTACAGTAGAAAAACCGCTTGGTTCTTTATTGAAATTTGTTAAATTAGGTGAAGGTATTGCAATAATAACAACATTAGCTCTGACACGTTGGAAGGAACCAAAAGTCTTTCATCTCTGGGAATCTTTATTTACAAACTTAGACGTCCCTATAAAAACCTTGCCTAAATCTGTTGAAAAGTCAAGCAAGTATGTAAATATTTTAAAAACAAAACCTTTGCCTCTTGATGGGGATTATTTTAAATGGGCTTGTGATGAACCGGATCAAAATATTGCTCCATGGCAACATGCCACTCCAATAGTTCTAAATTATTCTCTTATTACAAATGACACACCAAAAGAAGATATGGATATATCTGTTTTAAAAAGTAGAAATTATGGTGCACTTGGATATTTATTATGGGATGAAAATTATCTTTACACTGCAATGTTATCAATAGCACCTGACCATGATTTAGAAGATCATCAATTGATATATAAAAAATCAGCAATGGAAATTTTCGTTGGTCCATTTCAAATTATATTATCTCGTAAATCAAATGGAAAACTGGATATTTTTCTTGCAAGAGGTTTTAAAAAAGAAGATGAAGTAAAAATACAAGGAAGTGTTCATTTAATTGATAAATTACTTCATTGGAGGGATTTATCTTTACTATCACTTTCAGACAAAGAAAAACTTACAGCTTATTTTATAGAAGCCGCAATACCATGGCAAATTCTTGAAGTCCATAAACCTCAAGAGGGAAGAAAATTTCCTATTGCTTTTGGTGTAGATTTTGGGAATAATAAAACTCGCAAATTGCATTTTAGTTTTTTCTATCCTTATGGATACCGTTGGAATGATTTAGGAACATTTGCTACAGGAGTACTTGTTAAATAAGATAAGGTAATCGCAAGCTTTAAAGCCTGCGCCAAAAGTCCATTTTGTCATCCTGAACGAAGTGAAGGATCTCGTTTTTAAAAGACTTTTAAACGAGATTCTTCGGCTATCGCCTCAGAATGACACCTTTTGGCACAAGCTTTAAAGCCTGCGATTACCTACTATAACAAAGGGGGAATATTTATGAAAAAGGTAATAGTGGTAATGTGTATTGCTGTTGTAACTCTGGCACTAAATTTCTATACTTATGCAAACGCAAAAAAATCAGAAGAAAATGTAATATTTTATGCTTCTTATGATGAAAGCATAGACGCTGATTTTTCCAGTAATAGTGATATAAAAGCAATAGTAAAAAAAGGTGAGATGGATAGAAAAAAAGGGTATAAAGGTGAAGGATTATATCTTGGAGAAAATAGCGAAATCCATTATGAAATTAAAGGATTTAATTCTGAGAAAGGTTCTTTATCATTTTGGATAAAACCAGAATGGGAAACAGATGATAAAACGAAGTTTACATTTTTTTCATATTTTTTTGATTCCGAATGGAGACAGTCTATGGTTTTTTACAAAGCATACGTGGGAGAAAAAGCTAACTTTATGCAATATCGTGTAATGTTAGTATCTAATAAACCAATAAATAAACAGGATAAAAATCCTCTACCTGTAAATGAATGGTCATTTATAGTTTTAACGTGGAATAATAAAACAGGAATGAAACTCTATATTAATGGAAAAATATCCAGCTCTTTTGATGGAGATTGGGAAATGCCTGAACAGACAAAAGCAAAACAATTCCTTATGAACCATGACGATGGTAAAAGTGCAATTCTTGATGAGTATAAAATCTACAACAAAGATTTAACAGAAGATGAAATAATAATGGAATATTCCAATTAAGTAAAATATATATTTAGCTTATAAATTTTATGTAATAAGTTAGCCATTCTAAAACGCAATATGTAGTTGCCGATTTATCGGCATTAATTGTAGTAACCAATTTGTTAATTTATCTTTAAAACATAAATTGCTTTTTTAAAATGCTGATAAATCAGCAACTACAATTAAAAATTTACTTATAATAACTAACCTATCACTATACTTCGTTCTGAACGGTAATTAATATCATTATCAAAGAATATTAAATACATTTTTATAGTAATCAATTACTATTTAATATAATTTTTTACTTAACAAAATCAATGTTTTGATATATACTATATATAGTAAACAGTTACTATAAGTAATAGTATATATATGAAACATATTAAACTAAGTATTGGTCATAGTAGGGGATAAAAATGAAAAAGAATGTTAATTTTGCCAAAAAATTATTTATTAATATTTCTATACTATTACTTCTACAAATTTTAGTATTGGGTATTAAGAATAGTTACTGTACAGGTCTATACTGGCAAGTTGCTTCACCAAATGGAAATAGATTTATGACTACACCTGCAGTTGCTACTATTGGTAGTGATACTGTTGTTTATTCTGCAGTTGCAAAGGAGTTTTGGGGTAGTAGTGATTGTGTATTGTATGCATTTACAGATGCAGGTAGTAGTGCATCACTAAGATGGAGTTATAATTTATCTGTGAATATAACTTATGGAAATGGAGCTCATATCTCTAATATTATTGTTGATAATGGAGTTTTATATATAGGTCCAGGTTATACAAACAGCAAAGGAAGTATCATAGCAATAAATGCAGATACAGGAGCCAAAATATGGGAACAAACAGCAAATGATTATAGAAGCCATTATGTTTCATTAGAATCATCAACGAATACACTTTTTGTAGTTGATGGTAAATATGTCCGAGCATTGGATACTGCAAATAGTGGTGAGCAAAAATGGCAAACAGGTCCTTATGGTAAAAACTATATATTAAGTATATCAGCTGTGTCAAACAACACTGTATATATAGGAACAGATGATTTTAAAGTGTATGCAATAAACGCAAGCAATGGAGCTTTAAAATGGTCTTATACAACAGGAAGAGAAGTAAAATCTACACCTGTTAGAGTTGGTAATTTGGTATATTTTGGTTCAAATGATGGATATGTATATTGTGTTTTAGATAATGAAAATTCCGCAAGTTTAGTATGGCAATATAAAACAACAGATTATGCATATGTTCGTGCAACACCTGAAGTAACAGATGGAACAGTATATATAGGGTCAGAATACAAATATTTATATGCATTAGATGCAAATACTGGCAGTTTAAAATGGAAATTCAAATCAGGAAAACATATTCAATCGCGCTCTTACAGATGCTGATGTTCAGGAACTTTACACTAATATAGGCACTAATCTCAAAGCGTATTACAAATTAGACGAAGGAAGTGGAACAAACGCAGTTGATTCTGCTGGAACCAATGCTGGAACAGTAATTGGTGCTACATGGGTAACAGGCAAAGTAGATAAGTGTTTAAGTTTTAATGGAACCACAGATTATGTATCAATGCCAGTTAACAACAATGATGAGATTTCAGTATCAGCATGGTTCTATAAAAATTCTAATGATACAGTAAACAATGATACTATATTCGAAGGATGGAGCTGGAATGCAAACTCACAATTAGAGGAAGGCTTTGGGTTGCGTTTCGGGTCGTGGACTCCTAATACAATTGGTTTTATTGTAGTAACAAAGGATGCAAGTGGTACTAGAACAAAAAGAGAAGCTCAAAAGAATATGACTAATTCAGTTGGAGCGTGGTATCACGTTGCAGGTGTATACAACAAAACTACAGGAGAGCAGAAATTATATATAGACGGGCAATTGGTTAATACACAAACACATACCGCAGGAAATACTGTAGTACCATTGACAGCTTATCCTGATATGAGAATAGGTCATTCACGAGCTGCAACTGGTTATTTCAATGGAAAAATAGATGAAGTCCGTTTATATAATCGCGCTCTTACAGATGCTGATGTTCAGGAACTTTATGCTTATACAGTAAACGGTTCTGTTCCAGCTGCAAACACTGGCTCTGCCACAAACATCACTTCAACTTCGGCTACTTTAAATGGAATAATCAACCCAAAAGAATTATCTACAACTGCATATTTTGAATATGGTTTGTCTTCTGGAATTTATGGTAACCAAACTCCAATCCAGAATTTTACTGGTTCAAATGACCAAAACATCACAGCTGATATTTCTAATCTTACTGCTAATACCACTTATTACTACAGAGTAAAAGCTATAAACAATTTAGGAACTACAAATGGGCAAGAACAAACTTTCACAACTTCACAACCACCACAAGGTGCAATGGCTTTCAAGATTTCAAAAGCCATGTTAATACGAATAAAAGCAATGGTTGGAGGAAGAGCATCATCCAGCATAGATCCAAATACAGCAGTGAATATATATGCAAATACAATAGCAGAAGATGTTCAGATACTTATTAAAAATAATATGCAGATGGATGATGATGAGCAAAGCAAAATAACTGAAGCATCAGGTAAATCTAATTTAACAATACTGCGAAATGCAAGTAGAGTATTTAAAATACTAAAAGCATCAGATGAAACAGAGTATGTAAATGCAAGCAACAAAGTAATGGGAATAGTAGAAATACCGTATGAAGATACAAATAATGATGGAATAGTAGATGGAACAAGCTACAAGGTAGAAGGGTTAAAAATAGTTAGAATAAATGAAGGAACTACGAAATGGGAAGTAGTAAGCGATGGAGTAAAATTAGTAGACAAGAGTAATAAAGTAGTGAAAGCAGAAATAAACCATTTTTCAATATATTCAATAGGAGCAACAGTGATACCGAATGATTTAAGTTCTATTGTTCTATATCCAAATCCATTCAAACCAAGCAGAGCAAAAGACGGTGTAATGAAAATAATAAATTTAACAGACAGCACAAAAGTAGAGATATGGACAATAACAGGAGATTTAGTAAAGAATTTTGACAGGAGTGAATTAATTGCATTACCCTATGGATTATATTATGGATTGGTATGGGATGGCAAAAACAACAATGGCGAAGAAGTAGCAAGTGGAATTTACATATATTATATTAGCGATGAAAAAGGAAACAAAACAAAAGGCAAAATATCAGTAATAAAATAAATTATTCCCCTCTGACGTTTTTATCCTTGACAAAAAATCAATTTTGGATATTCTATTATATTATAAACGTAAATGGTTACTAAAACAATTGACAAAAGAATTAATATTAAAGATTTAGCTAAAATATTGAATGTTTCTACTGCAACAATATCAAGAGCTTTCAATAATAAGCCAGGTGTAAGTCAAAAATTAAAAAAAGAAATTTTAAAAAAATCAAAACAATTAGATTATTATCCAAGTTCTATTGCAAGAAATTTTGCTACAACTTCTACAGATACAATCGGAGTAGTTATACCGCATAGAGCTGAGTCTATATTTTCTGACTATTTTACTCCGGAAGTATTAAGTGGCATAGAAGACATTACAAATAAAATAGATTATAATTTACAAATAATTACTTCCCAAAAAATCATTGAAGAAGAATTATCATATATAAGGATATTAAAAGAAAAAAAAGTGGATGGTCTTATATTAATGGGGCTAATTACTGGCACAAAATCCTTTCTTAAATTGGAAGATAGTAATTTGCCTTATATAACTATAGGTAAAAGCACTAAAAATCAAAAAGGCAGTTTTGTTGACCTTGATCATTTTAAAGCTGCAGAAATAATAGTTGAGCATTTAGTTGAACAGCACAAAAGAAAAAAAATTTATCTTATAACTGGATTTAGTAAATTTTTATGCTACGAAAATTATATAAATGGTTATAAATCTGCATTAATGAAATACAATTTACCATTTGATAATTCACAAGTAAAAGAGGGTAATACTGATGAAAAAGATGGATACTTATTGATGAAAGATTTTTTAGATTGTGGAAATATTCCAGATGCTGTAATTACTTCAAGTGATGCGATGGCAATAGGAGCAATAGAAGCTATAAATGAAAAAAGATTAAAAGTTCCTGAAGATATAGCAGTAACTGGTTTTTGTGATTTTAAACTAATAGCAAAATATTTACAGCCCCCTCTTACTACAATAAGGCAACCAAATTATGAAATGGGTAAATTATCAGCTCAGACACTTATTAATATTATAAAAGGAGAAAATCAAAACCTGCATCAGATTCTTTTGCAACCACAATTAGTTATAAGACATTCCTGTGGATGCAAACAAGATACTGTTAAATGAGAATTTTATAAATTTGCGGGATGTCAAGGTGTTCACGAAATAAATTTGCAAGTTTGTTATATTCTTCGTCTTTGTTAAAATCTGAAGTTATTGAAGTATAATTACATTGTTCTTTTTTGCATAGGTTTTTCATGAAAATTCTAAATGACAGATTATCTAAAATTCCATGCAAATATGTTCCTATTACATTACCTTCTTTATTTATAGCGCCATCATAATTATTAACTTTTCTGCCAGAGCGTTTTATTATTTTTAAAAATGGCTTTGTCTCTTTTGCAAGAGTTGTTCTTCCCATATGTATTTCATATCCTTTTAGTTTTTCATTTTTGTTATGTTTAGCAAAATTATATAGCCATTCGGCTTCACTTTGGCAGGTTATTTTGTTTTTTTCAATAACAGTTGTAACATCAAGTAATCCCAAACCTTTTACATATTTTATATTAGATTCAACACTGTATGGGTCTTTTACTTCTTTACCTAAAATCTGATATCCACCACAAATTCCTATAATAATCACTTTTGCCTTTGCTTTTTCTTGAATTGCATCAGCCATATTTGTCAGATACAAAAATTTTAAATCTTCCATTGTGTTTTTTGTTCCGGGAATTATTATCACATCAGGATTTCCAAGCTCTTCTTTTGTAGTTATATATCGCAAGTATATTTCTTCATCTTCTTCAATAGGATCAAAATCTGTAAAATTTGACATATGTGGCAAACAAATAACTGCAACTTCAATTTTGCCGGCTCTATTATGAAATTTATTGAATTTTGGTTTATCTTCAAGTGCTAATGAATCTTCTTCATCTAAACGTATATTTTGAAAAAATGGAATGACTCCTAAAATAGGTTTTTTTATAAGTTTTGAAAAATTTTCAAGCCCGGGTGTAAGAACTGTTTCATCACCACGAAATTTATTAATAATTATTCCTTTTATCAAATCCTGCTCATTTTTAGGAATTAATTTTAGTGTTCCATAAAGCGAAGCAAATACACCACCTCTGTCTATATCTCCAATTAATAATACTTGAGCCTCGGCAAATTTAGCAACTTTCATATTTACTATATCATTCTTTTTTAAATTTATTTCTGCAGGGCTCCCAGCTCCCTCTATAACAATAATGTCATTTTCTTTTGCAAGTTTATTATACGCACGTTGAACAATTCCCCATGCTTTTTTTTGATATCTGTGATATTTTTTCACATTCATATTACAAAAAGGCTTGCCCATAACTATAACCTGACAACCCACATCACTTGACGGCTTTAATAGAATTGGATTCATTTCTATCTCAGGCTTTCTACCACACGCCTCTGCCTGCATAACCTGTGCCCTTCCCATTTCCAGACCATCTTCTGTAGGATACGAATTAAGAGCCATATTCTGAGATTTAAATGGTGCAACCTTATACCCATCCTGTGCAAAAATCCTGCATAAACCCGCAGTTATCACACTTTTGCCGGCATGAGAACCTGTTCCCTGAACCATTATTGCTTTAGCTCTTTTAATCATAATTTATTAAGTATTATACTGGTAGCCGCAGGCTTTAGCCTGCGATTTAAAAATTCAAATTTCAGTCTGCAATACCGCAGGCTAAAGCCTGCGACTACCAACTACAGTAAAACACACAAAAAATATGTATAATACATCCTCTAATCTGTTTCATTTAATCTTCCTGATTCAATGGTAAAAATTCGTGCCTGTTGGACAAAATCTTTATCTAATTCTTTAATTGTAGTTGTTGTTATAAAGGTTTGAATGTTTTTTGCCAGTATTGTTTCAAGAACAAATCTTGACCGTAAGTTATCAAGCTCAGAAAAAACATCATCAAGAAGTAAAATCGGTGTGCAATTAAATTTTAATTCCACAAGCCCAAGCTGAGCAAGTTTTAACCCTAAACAAATCGTTCGTATTTGACCCTGCGAACAAAAACTCTTAGCATCCTTGCTGTTAATATAGAATGTTACATCATCTTTGTGTGGTCCGACAAGTGTTGTATTTCTTATTATTTCGTAATTTTTAATTTCCTCAAGCTTTTCTATAAATCTTGCTTTTATGTCACAGTTTTTATCCTGAAAAAATGAAATATATTTTATATCAAAATTTTCTTTTGCAGAAGATATTTTATACATTATTTCAATTGCATAAGGTAATAATTTTTCTATATATTCAAGCCTTTTTTTTATTATAAAGGTTCCTGTATCTACAAGCTGTTCATTCCATGGCTTCAAAGCATCATACGAACATATCCCTTTTGAAATTGTCTCCAATAGACTATTCCTATGTTTTAAAACTTTTTGATAACGCAGTAAAATCTGCCGATATTCAGCATCAACCAAAGATAGACCTATATCAAAAAATTCGCGCCTAAGAGAAGGAGACCCTTTAATGATTAACAAATCATCAGGAGAAAAATAAATTGTTTTGACACAAGTAAGATAATCTTTTAATAAGGTTTTGCTTTTACCATCAATTTTTATCTGCTTTGTGATTTTAATTTTCCCCCCCTCAGAAATAGAATTATTTTGCTTTAGAACAGATACTTCAAGTGTATTTTTTTTGTCATTATTTTGTATTTCAGATTTTATATGGAAATAGTTTTCTTCCCAATTAATAAGATCTAATTCTGATGTTGAGCGAAAAGAATTTAAAGCACAAAGATAATATATAGCTTCTAAAAAATTTGTTTTTCCTTGTGCGTTTTTACCGGTGATTAAATTTAACGTATTTAAAAAATTGTTCTTACAATTTTTTAAATTTCTGAAATTCTGGATTTTAATTTTTTCAAGCCACACTCTATATTATTTCATTCTTTTTGATATTTAGTTTTTAATATTTTATTCTTTTCATATCCTTATTGGCATAATAAGAAAGAAATAGTTAGAAGATGTAACAGGCTTTATCATATTTGCAGTAGTAGAATCAATAAAATTCATTTCAATCTCACTGTCATCAATATTTTTTATAATTTCAAGTAAATAGCGAGCATTAAATCCAAAAACAACATCTGGTCCTGAATATTTTATTTCAAGCTCTTCATCTGCTTCACCTACATCCGGAGTAGTGGAAGAAAGTTTTAACATATCTTTAGAAATTGTCATCTTTATAATATTTGTATCATTACTTGCAAAAATTGCGATTCTTTTCACAGCCTGTAAAAATGTTTCAGTTTTTATAGTAAATTTTTTATCGAATGGCTTATCAATTATTTGTCCATAATTTGGAAATTCACCATCTATTAACCGTGAAGTAAAAACTATATTTTCTAAATTAAATACTGTTTGATTTTCAATTTGCCCTATATTTATATCTTTTTCATTATCTTCTAAATTTTTTAATAGTTCATTTAAAACTTTTAAAGGCACAATCATACCTTTTTTTTCTTCAATTTTAGTTTCAAATTTTTCTTTTATTAATGCTAATATATGCCCATTTGTTGCGACCATTGTAAATTCTTTATCCTTAGAGGTGAAATAAACACCATTTATATTATACCTCATATCATTCTGTGATGCGGCAAAAATAGTTTTTTTTATCATATTTTTAAACAAATTTTGCTTAATTGTAAGTTTTTTCTCTTCTTTAATTAAATTTGGTAGTTCCGGAAAATCAGAAGCAGGAAGACCATTTAATTTAAATTTTATTTTATTACATAAAATTGTTATTTTATTATTTTCATCAACATCTATATTAATATCCGTTTCAGGAAGCTCTCTAAGTATTTCTAAAAGTCTTTTACCTGGAATTGTTGTTGTTCCTGGTTTTGACACGTTCATTTTTGTGTTATATTTAGCTGTAACTTCTAAATCTGTTGCTGAAATAGTTACTTTATCCTGTCCTGCTTTAAATAAAATATTATTTAAAATAGGCATTGTTGTTTTTCCACTTGTAATTCCTTGAACTATAGAAATAGTTTTTAATAAATCCTCTCTTTTACACAGTAATTTCATTTTAATATCCTCCTTTATTTATTATTATATTAATATATATAAAATAATAATAGTAATAATATACATTAAAAAAATGTGTGTAACCCTCAAAAATTATTTAAAATAATACAGTTACCCCTATGAATAAATAGTTGATAACTTGTTTTAATTATACACATTATCCACAAAAAAATAAATACAAAAAAATAATAAAAGATATAAACATATTACACACAGGATTTACTATTAATTATCTGAATTATTTTTTGCATTTCATTTTCAAAATTAGTATCTGTTTCTCTTTTACTTTTTATAAGTTCATGAGCATGCATAACAGTTGTATGGTCTCTACCTCCAAAATTTTGTCCAATTTCAGGTAAAGATGCTTCTGTTAATTCTCTTGTAAGATACATTGCTATTTGGCGCGGAAATGCTATGCTTTTTGTTCTTTTTTTAGCTGTCATATCAGATGGTTTGAGATTAAAAAAATCAACAATTACTTTTTTAATAATATCAATAGTGATATGTTTATCATCTTCAAACCCTAAAATATCTTTTAATACCTCATGAACGAGTTCTTCAGTTATACGGCTTTGTGTTAAAGAAGCATACGCTGAAATTTTTATAAGACATCCTTCCAAGACACGAATATTAGAAGTTATCTTGTTTGCAATTAATAAAGTAACTTCATCAGGTAGATGTAATTTTTCTATATCTGCTTTTTTTCGTAAAATTGCAATTCTTGTTTCAAGATCAGGAGCTTGTATGTCTGCAATCAGTCCCATTTCAAATCGCGAACGCAATCTTTCTTCCAAATTTATTTCTTTTGGATGACTATCACTTGAAGCAACTATTTGTTTGTTTGCATCATATAATGCATTAAATGTATGAAAAAACTCTTCCTGTGTGCTTTCTTTCCTTGCTAAAAATTGTATATCATCTATAAGTAACACATCAATGCTTCTAAAACGATTTCTAAATTCCAGTATTTTCCCATACAATAATGAACTTATCATTTCATTCATAAATTTTTCAGAGGTGAGATACAATATTTTAAAATTAGGATTATGTTCCTTTATGTATTTCCCTATTGCATGTAATAGATGCGTTTTTCCAAGTCCGACACCTCCATATATAAATAATGGATTATACGCAGTAGCCGGAGTTTCTGCTACAGCTAATGATGCGGCATGTGCAAATCTGTTGCTATTTCCAACTATAAAATTATCAAAAGTATGTTTTGGATTTAAAAAATCAATAGGTTTTGCCTTTTCACTTTGGATATGCACAGGAGTTTCAATTGTTTGCTCCTCATCTGTTTTTGAGGAAATGACAAGTTCAAATTTAACTTCATTGCCACAGATTTTTTTTGCAGCATCTTCAAGCAATGTTTTGTATTTCGTTGTAATCCAATCTTTAAAAAATACACTTGGAACTGCAATAATTAATATATTATCAGTAAAAGACACAGTTCTTAATGGCAAAAACCATGTTTCAAAAGTTTGTCTATCAAGAGTACTTTTAACTACATCTAAAACTTGATTCCAGATATTCTGTATAGCATTTTCTGCATCATTCATAATTTATCCACAGACTGTATTTTAAATTTCAGTTGTCTTACTTTATGGTAGTCGCAGGCTTTAGCCTGCGTGTTTTTCGCTTGTTTTATTCAAACAAAAACACAAGTTATATTCAAGATATCCACAGCTTTGTCCACAGATGTTTATATCAATAATTGTGGATAAATAGCATTGTTATACACACAATTCACATAATATCCACAGAGTTATCCACAAGTTACCACCAACTAATTGCATTTAATTTTGCAGTATCACAAACCTTGCAAATAGGTGTAGAATCAAAGTCATTTCTTAGATGTTGTTCACCAATGGCTTTTTTCCTTGCCCAGATTTCTTTTAGTGTTGAAGTTTTTATATCACCTAAAATGGATTTTCCATCATAATCACGGCAGCATAATGCTACTCGTCCGTCATAAAGCACATCCAAAGATGTCCACAGCCCTCTGCATGGCCAAAGATTGTTATTTAAGACTATTTTTACAGGTGATTCCTGCTTAATTGCACCACTCCAATTTTCTGGGATTGGCTTTAGTGTATAATCAGCTAACTGCTCCCAAAATTTACGCACTAAATGGAGTTCCTGCGCATTTGCATTAAGTCGCATACAGGAAATCACAATCTTAGGCAAATGACTTTTCTTTAACCTCTTCATTTTAATAAAATTTAAGATATTTGACAAGACAAAACTATAATTTAATTTTTTCATTATCTGTTCATAAGATTGTTTGTTCACAGCATTAAAACTAATTACAATCTCGTTTACATTTGAATTAATAATATTTAAAGCATTTTCTTGCGATAAAAGCGAGCCATTAGTAAAAAATTTAATATAAAAATTACCACGTTCACGTATCATTTTTATACGGTCAAAAAAAATCGGGTCAATTAAGGGGTCTCCAAACCCGGATAACACAAATGATTTGATTTTTATTTGCCCACTTGTAGCATCATCTAGAATTTTCTTAAAAAGATTTATTTCCATAATCCCAATTTTTCTTTGCATCTTGTTGTGTGGACACATTATACAATCTGCAGTGCAGGCATTTGTAGTTTCTATATTTAATTCAAGAGCATCAGAATCCAGTTTCGAAATACATTTTTTAATATGATTAAGATAAATTAATTTATAAGGCAAAGTATTAATAATATGTGAAAACGGTTTTTTTAAAAATATTTTATTCATAGCAGTTACTATTGTATTGGTTCACCTGTACGGATAGCTTTTGTGTAAATATTTACTGGACACCGTTTCTTTTTCTGTCATTCCCAACTTGATTGGGAATCCAGCGTCTTTAAAATATTACTAAAACAAAACTCTGGATGCCCGATTAACTTGTCCTCGTGAAAACGAGGATGAACTTGGGCATGACAAACTACTAAAGACACTGGATTCCCGCTTACAACTGCGGGAATGACAATTTGTTGTAGTGGCGGATTTATCCGCCCAATAAATGGGCGAGTAAACTCGCCCCTACGCGACAATCTTGTTTAATTGTTATTCCATACAGAAATTCAGATATCCCAATTGAGATACAAAATTTATTGAAATCATAATAATAGCAAGTAATATTATAAAGACAAAATACAAACGGATTTTTTTGCCTCTTATTTTTTCAGTTAATTGAGAACCTAAGTAAGTTCCTAAAATAGAGCCGCATAGAATCAATATAATCATCAACAAATCAGTATTACCTTTTATAATATGGCTTATTGCTCCATATACACTTGATGGGCATATTATAAATAAACTTGTTCCAACAACAATTACTGCGGGTAAAGAAAAAATATTGATAAGTAAAGGAACAATTAAAAAACCACCACCAACACCTAACATTCCATTAAGAACTCCTATAAAAAAACCTAATAATAATAATGCAAATATATTTAGTGAACAAACGTCTTTTTTATTAAAGTAATAATAACTTATTTTATAATTTGTTAAGTCACAACTTATTCTGTTTTCTTTTGCCCATTTGTAATATTCAATAAACATAATAAACGCAGCAAGAAATAATACTACTATATAAGAAGAGTTTAAAACAAAATCCATTTGTGATATTTCTTTTCCATTTATTAAAAAATTAGAAGTATTTTTAAGAAGAGTTAAAATTCTTGCACCTATTTCAACACCAGGTAGCATTCCAATTAATATAATTAAACCAAGCTTGATATTTACATGTTGTAATTTATAGTGTTTAAATACGCCATAGAAAGAAGTTATTGCTATAGCAGTTAAGTCACTTGCTACTGCTATATTATAAGGAATTCCAAAAACAATTCGCAAGATTGGTGTCATTAAAAATCCACCACCAACACCAAACACGCCTGAAAGAAAACCTATTAATAATCCGCTTAAAATTACACCTATTATATTTATGAGATTGAAATCGATCATGGAATACATATAATATCAATTCCACCAAATATTTTCAAGAAATATTCTCAGAAATTCCTCAAAATGGTATTTTTGCAGTTTTGTCATGCTGAATTTATTTCAGCATCTAATAAAGTCAAGAGGTTTTAAGACCCTGAAACAAGTTCAGGGTGACAAAAAGTCTTTGCATGTTTGCTTCCTTTAATTAAATGACAAAATTGATAATATTTTAAATTAAACAAATAAATTTTAAAAATTGACATTACCAAGATTTCTGATATTATTAAATAACCATGAATGGAAAAAAAGTAATTGCTACAGTAATAGGCAGTATGCCTCACAAAGATGCGAAACGTGCATGCGAATTAGTTTTTGAAAATTTTCCTGTAGCTCCAGCCTGGCCACAGCTTCCAAAGCGAAGTTTTTATGAAGGTATGTGCCAGCAGATAAGTGAAGGATTACCGAAAGTTGTTTTGAATGAAGAAAACAATAAAATGTATTTTAGTTTAGATGGTGGTATAGAAAAAGAACTGGAAAAATTCTATGAAAGATATTTGTCTGACAATCCGGAAAACTTTGCAATTTCCCAAATGTATTCAGAAGGATTTTATGCATTTCTTGACATCGCAAAAAAAGTTAAACCTGAATATTTAAAAGGCCAGCTTGTTGGGCCAATTAGTTTTGGTTTGACTATAACAGATGAAAACAGACGAGCTGTTTTATATAATGAACAATTAGCAGATGTTGTAATTAAAAATTGTGCAATGAAAATGCGATGGCAGATAAAAGAATTTTTAAAAATCAGTCCAAAAGTAATTATTTTTATAGATGAACCATATTTATCATCTTATGGTTCTGCATTTATGGCAGTCAGTCGCGAAAATATTATTAATTATTTAAATGAAGTGATTGATGCTATAAAACTTGAAGGTGCGCTTTCAGGTATTCATTGTTGCGGAAATACTGATTGGTCATTGCTTACAGATACGAAAGTTGATATAATAAATTTTGATGCTTATGAATATTCTGAAAAGCTTGCATTGTATAGCGATTCAATAGAATCTTTTATTAAACGTGGTGGGAAAATTGCATGGGGTATAGTGCCATCTTCTGAAAAAATTAACGATGAAAGTATTGAAACTTTGACACAAAAATTAGAAAATGGATTTAAGTTTCTGATTGATAAGGGAGTAGATAAAAAGGTATTAACAGACAACTTTTTTGTAACTCCGAGTTGTGGAGTTGGTTCTTTAACAGAAGAAATAGCCGAAAAAATAATGACAGCGACACATAATGTTGTTGCTAAAATGGGGTGATATTATGGCAAATGCAATTAAAATTACAGATGCAGATTTTGAAAAAGAAGTATTACAATCAAATATAACTACTTTAGTTGATTTCTGGGCAGAGTGGTGTGGCCCATGCAGAATGGTAGGACCTATAATAGAAGAGTTAGCCGGTGAATATGCAGGAAAAGCCAAAATATGCAAAGTGAATGTAGATGAAAGTCCAAATACAGCAAGTAAGTATGGTATACGCAGTATTCCAAGCCTGCTTATATTCAAAAATGGCAGTGTAGTAGACCAAATTATTGGAGCACAGCCAAAAGACAATATAAAAGCAAAACTTGATTCTAACATAGCTAAATAAATGACATTTTTGTCACCCTGAACTTGTTTCAGGGTCTAAAAGAGATGCTGAAATAAATTCAGCATGACAATTTGTCATTCTGAACGAAGTGAAGAATCCTGTTTTGCATAAATTTTTAATTAAAGGATTATTATGTCTGAAGTCTTACCATTTAAGGGAGTAATATATAATAAAGAAAAAATAAGAAATATTTCAAAAGTTCTTACACCGCCTTATGATATAATTTCTCCTTCTCAGCAAAATCAATATTATAAAAAGCATAGCAACAATATAATTCGGGTTATTTTAGGAAAAATCTATTCATCGGATAACACCAAATCAAATAAATATACAAGAGCATCAAAGTTTATAAAAGAATGGTTGCGTAAAGAAATATTAATAAGGCAAAATACTCCTGCCATTTATTTTTTAGAGGAAAAATTTGTATACAAAGGCGAAACAAAGACACAGCTTGGGTTTATCTGTCTTATTAAACTTCAAGATTTTTCATCAGGTTTAATTTCTCCTCATGAAGAGACAATAAGCAAGCCAAAAAAAGATCGTTTAAAACTTCTTCAAACTTGCAAAACAAATTTAAGCCCGATTTTTTCAATACATTTATCTGATAATATGGAAGAAAAGTTAAAAATGATAATAGACAAAAAGAAAATTAAACCTTTATTTAATGTCCAATTTGCAGGTGTCCAAAATAAATTATGGGCAATTACAAGGACAGATACCATTAAATTTATACAAAAAAAAATAGCTGCTACAAAAATTATAATAGCAGATGGACATCATAGATATGAAGCTGCGCTTGCATTTAAAGATGAGATGAAAAAGAAGCAAAAAGCAAATAAACTTTACGATTATGTTATGATGTATCTTACTTCAATTAATAATAAAGGTCTTGTTATAGTGCCTACTCATAGATTAATAAAATGTGAAAAATTTGACTTTGAAAGATTCATAACTACAATTAAAGATAGTTTTGCTATTTATCCTGTCAATAGTTTAAAAATTTGTTTTGATAAAATGGAAAAATATGGTGCAAAAGTTCAAACTTTTGGGATGTATGCAGGGAATAATAAATTTTATGTTTTATTTCTAAAAAATTTTAAATTACCATCTCAAATTAAAAGTTGTCACTCTAAAGAATGGAACAAATTAGATGTGAGTTTATTGCATAATTTTTTAATCCCATCACTTAATAGTGAAATAATAGATGTTTGTTACATAAGAGATGAAAAAGATGCTGTTAATTTGGTTAATTTGAAAAAATACAATATTGCGTTTTTTTTAAATTCTACGAAATTAAGTGAAGTAAAAAAGATTGCCGGTTTAAATGAACGTATGCCTCCTAAATCCACATATTTTTATCCAAAACTTGTTTCAGGATTAGTTATCAATAAGATATCATAGAAATGAAATCTTATATTTTTAAAAGACTTTTGCTTTCTATTCCAATTCTTCTGGGAATTACCATTATAACTTTTGGAATAATTCATATTACTCCAGGAGGCCCAACAGTAATACAATCACAAATGAATGTTAAAGTTTCACCTGATTCAATTGAACGGCTTAAAGCTTTATATGATTTAGATAAACCTATTCATATTCAATATATAAAATGGGTTAAAAGACTTGTATTTTTTAATTTTGGAAATTCTTTTATTGATGAAAGACCTGTTATTTCAAAAATTGTTGAAAGATTACCTGCAACTTTGTTATTAAATATTCTTTCGTTGTTTTTAATATTTATAGTTGCAATTCCAATCGGAGTTTTTTCTGCAACTAAACAACATTCAATATGGGATAAATTATTCACAGTTATAACATTTGCAGGTTATTCAATTCCAACATTCTGGTTAGCTCTTATTCTTATGTTGTTTTTTGGAATTATGTTAAACTGGCTGCCAATCTCCGGAATACATTCAATAAATTATGATTCTATGACGATTATTGAAAAAATTATAGATATAGCAAAACATTTAATTTTACCTGTTTTTATTTCAGCATTTGGCGGATTTGCTTCAATATCAAGATATACCAGAAGCAGTATGCTTGAAGTTATACGTCAGGATTACATAAGAACAGCAAGAGCAAAAGGTTTGCCGGAAAAAGTAGTTATATACAAACATGCTTTAAAAAATGCTCTTCTTCCAATAATTACAATTCTTGGGCTTTGTTTACCTGGATTAATTGGAGGAGGGATAATTTTTGAAACTATATTTGCTTGGCCAGGAATGGGAAGATTAGCTTATGAATCAGCTTTAACTTTTGATTATCCTGTAATAATGGGTGTAGTTACAATAGGAGCAATTTTAACATTAATAGGAAATCTACTTGCAGATATAACTTATGCTTTAGTTGATCCAAGGATTAGATATACGAAATAAAATAAAAATTGTCATGCTGAATTTATTTCAGTATCTAATAATTTTTTTGTAGTCGCTGATTTATCAGCTGTTTTTTTGGCCGATGAATCGGCAACTACAAATTTAGATCCTGAAACAAGTTCAGGATGACAAAATGATCACATAAAATGCAAAAAGAAAGACTTTCAAAAATAATCTGGCAAAAATTTAAAAACAATAAACTTGCGCTTTCAGGTGGAATAATTATTGTTTTTCTTATATTACTTGCAGTTTTTGCACCTGTTATTTCGCCATATTCTCCAAATGACCAAAATTTAAGCGAACGGCTTTTGTCTCCAGGTCAAAAACATCTACTTGGAACAGATGAACTTGGTAGA
The DNA here is from genome assembly GCA_038042445.1 of Candidatus Firestoneibacteriota bacterium. Taxonomy (GTDB): domain Bacteria; phylum Oederibacteriota; class D2-FULL-39-29; order JBBTED01; family JBBTED01; genus JBBTED01. Next base: position 160 of record JBBTED010000156.1, on the reverse strand, counting down.
GATGTTTTATCCAGAATAATATGGGGCTCACGTGTATCTTTATCTGTTGGTTTTATTGCAATTGCAATAGCAACATTTATTGGCATAACACTTGGTGCATTTGCAGGATATTTTGGTGGTGTAATAGATAACATTATAATGCGGTTTGTAGATATAGTGC
>JBBTED010000155.1:0-16546 GCA_038042445.1 Candidatus Firestoneibacteriota bacterium | reverse complement strand
CGTAGGGGCGGATTTATCCGCCCAATAATTAAGGGCTGGCAAGCCAGCCCCTACTATAAAAAATTTCATTATGGAAGTAATTCCATAGTGTATGGAATCACTTCCATAGTTATGGTGAATGTTTTGTTAAGAAGTGGTCAGCTAATAAAGTAAGATAATTGGATAAGTGTAGAATTAACAATCATTTTTGTTAAAAAATGTTAGAAATTCCCCAAAATGGTATTTTTGCAGTTTTGTCATGCTGAATTTATTTCAGCATCTAATAAAGTCAAGGGGTTTTAAGACCCTGAAACAAGTTCAGGGTGACAAAAAGTCTATTTGGGGAATTTCTGTAAAAATGTAAATATGTTTGCTTTTTTGTGAAAATTGGCATAGAATTTGCGTATAATATAACGTAGGATATGAAAACTTTTATAATAATATTGGCTGTGTTTTTAATGCTCACTACAATTTGCTATGGTGCTTTTACAGATAAACCTGGTGCAAGACCTATAGGCTTAGGTGGAGCTTATGTTGCAATTGCAGATGATATAAATTCATTATTTTATAATCCTGCAGGTCTTGGGAGATTGTATAGAACAGAAATTACAGGTGTATATGACCAGCAAAGTGTAGGGTTAGGTGTAAATTTGAATTATGGATATATTGGAGCAATTCAGCCAGCAGGAGATTTGGGAATATTTGGAGCCAGTGTTTCACAATCATATTCTGAATTATACAGAGAATATATAATAAGCTTATCTTATGGAACAAAGATTACTAAAAAACCATTAGTATATGCAGGTGGTAATATTAAATCGCTAAGTAAAAAATATATTGAAAATTCGTATACACAAATTGATCCATTATTTCTTAATAACGGATATTCAAAAACAGGTATTAGTTTTGACATAGGAATATTGGCATATATAAATAAATTTTGGACATTAGGTGCTATGCTTGAAAATGTAAATAGTCCTGATATGGCATTAAATTCTTCTTCTGGTGAAGAGAGGGTAGAATTGAATACAAAAATTGGTAGTTCATATAAACTTGGAGATTGGACACCTATTGCAGAAGTAAATATTAAGAACAGGAAGATAAATGGGAAGCAGGATATTAATTTTTTATTAGGTACAGAATATAAATTTTCACAAAATATTGATTTGCGTATTGGAGGCAATTTAAATAATTTAAGCACAGGAGCAAGCTATAATACAGAAAATATACAAGTAGACTATGCATTAAGGTACCCTATAACAGGTGTAACGGGAGTATATGGTTCACATTCATTACAGCTTACATATAAATTTGGAACATCCAAAATTGAACGTCCTCTTACAAAAGTTGTCCTTTCACTACCAAGTGGTGTAAAAAGAATGGCAATTGCAATTCTTGATTTATCTGCAAACAATGTATCTGAGATGTTATCTTCAACAGTAGCAGAATTTTTACGATTGGAATTTTTCAAGTTACAAAGGTATGACGTTGTAGAACGCCAGAATATTGAAATAATATTAAAAGAGCAGGCATTACAGCAAACAGGATGCACAAGCGCGAAATGCGCGGTAGAATTGGGTAGATTATTAAATGTGCATTATATAATTGTAGGTAGTTTAAACAGACTTGGAAACCAATATGCAGTAAATGTTCGTATAGTAGATGTTGAAAAGGGAAGAATAGTATTAAGCGAAGTTGGAGAATGTGATTCAGAAGAGGAACTGCCTGCAACTACAAAAGGACTTGTTGAGAGAATTAACAATCAAATAAGTGTAGTAGGAAAGGTTGTAAGTATAGAGCAGGATGAAATAATGATTGATAAAGGTTCACAGGATAAATTAAATGAGGGTGATAAAGTTACAGTGCAAAGTGAAAACAAAGAAGGAGAAATGGAAATAACAGCAGAAATCCAATTAATAAAAGTAGAAAAAGAAAAATCACGTGCCAAAATTATAAAAAAATACAAAGAAATACAAATAAACGATATAGTTAATTTTGAATTTGTGGAGTAAAAAATGGGGAATAAAATAATTTTAACAGGTGTTTTTATGTTGTTTGCGTGGATACAAACAGTATACGCAGCAAATCTTAGATTTGATGTGAATATTCTTGATTCAGCGTTTGATGTTGGAGGGTATACATCTATAGCAATAGATAGTAATAATAAAATTCATATTAGTTATTATGATGCTAGTAATCGTGATTCAAAATATGCAACAAATGCATCAGGTTCATGGGTATATGCAATAGTGGATAGTACAGGTAATGTTGGAGGAGATTCTTCTATAGCAATAGATAGTAATAATAAAGTTCATATTAGTTATTATTATGCTACTAATGGTGATTTAAAATATGCCACAAATGCTTCAGGTTCTTGGGTATATACAACACTTGATAGTATAGGTAATGTTGGATTATATACATCTATAGCAATAGATAGTAATAATAAAGTGTATATCAGTTATTATGATGCCACAAATTATGATTTAAAATATGCAACAAATGTCTCAGGTTCTTGGGTGATAACAACACTTGATAGTACAAATAATGTTGGATTATATACATCTATAGCAATAGATAGTAATAATAAAGTTCATATCAGTTATTATGGTGGTACAAATTTGGATTATGCAACAAATGCGTCAGGTTCCTGGGTATATACAATACTTGATAGTACAAATAATATTGGACAATATACATCTATAGCAATAGATAGTAATAATAAAGTGTATATCAGTTATTATGATGGTGCTAATGGTGATTTAAAATATGCAACAAATGTCTCAGGGTCGTGGGTAACACTTGATAGTATAGGTTATGTTGGAGGATATTCTTCTATAGCAATAGACAGTAATAATAAAGTTTATATCAGTTATTATGATACTACTAATGGTGATTTAAAATGTGCAACAAATGTTTCAGGTTCATGGGTATATGCAACATTTGACAGTACAGGTAATGTTGGTTTATATACATCTATAGCAATAGATAGTAATAATAAAGTTTATATCAGTTATTATGATGCTACTAATGGTGATTTAAAATATACAAGTCCACTATTAAATAACCCATCTGTATTATCATGGACAGGAGAACCAAATTATATTTCTGATGGAATAGATTATGATGTGGCATATAAAAATGCAGTTTTTACATTTAAGATGAAATATGCAGATGTAGATGGAGATACACCTGTATCAGGGTATCCCAAATTACATATTAAAAAAGGTGATGCAGAAATTTCTGGTAGTCCATTTCCAATGACTGAAATTTCAGGTAATTATTCTACAGGTATGATTTATACTGCTTCCATTATATTATCTAATACAGGTAAAGATTATTCATATTATGTTGAAGGAAAAGATAAATGGAATGATTCTTTTACTGGTGCACCTGCATCTTGGACAAGTGGGCCTATTGTATTAGATGAAGCATTTAATACAGGTTCTGATGATAAACTTATAATTTATGCTAATGATGGTACTAATACTTCTCTTGAAATATCAGCAGATATTTTAAAAAGTTTAAAGACAAATGTAGCAGTTACTATAATAAAAGACACTTCTATTACTGATGGTATAGGATATAAATTTGAGATGAAAAATAATACAACAGGTAAAAACATTGATGATTTTAACCAGCCAATAACTCTTACTATTAATTATACTGTATCAGATGGCAAAATAACAAATACAAATGTTTCAGAAGCAGATGCAGGTAGTAAATTGGGCTTATATTATTATGATAGTGTTTCTGGGTGGAAACAAATATCAAGCACAGTTGATACAACGAATAAAACAATTTCAGGTAAAATTAAACATTTAAGCACTTTTGCAGTCAAAGAGAAAACAGAGAACAGTGGCAAAGTTAATATTTATCCAAATCCACTTACTCCAAATGGAGATGGGGTAAATGATTATGCAGAATTTTATTTTGACAATCCATCAAATGAGGAAGTATCTGTAAAAATCTACAATAAAGAATGGAAATATATAAAAACAATTGCAGGAACAAATCCAAGATGGGATGGCAAAGATGATTCAGGAAATACTGTAGAAACAGGTGTTTATATTTGCCAGCTCAAAATCGGCAACACTACATTGAGTGGAACGCTAATTTTAGCAAAGTAACATTTGGAATAATTGTTATTTTGTCATGCTGAATTTATTTCAGCATCTAATAAAATTAAAGCGTTTTGAGATCCTGAAACAAGTTCAGGATGACAATCAAATTTCCCACTTTGACAAAGGGGGGTAGGGGGGATTTTATTAAGAACGTATTAAGGTAATAGGTTAGCGGTTTCAAGTTGTCATTGCGAACGAAGTGAAGTAATCTCGTATTTAGATTGCTTCACTTCGTTCGCAATGACTTATAATGGCTAATCTATTACGTATTAAGTAAGTGGTGTTTATAGCCTGCCGGAGCGTAGTATTGCTATTGCAAGCCATAGGCCTAAAATTCCTGCTATGAAATAGCCAAATATTCCTAATGCTGAAAAACCATAGAATTTTGGACCAAATCCAGATTGTATAACTAAAGATGAACCTATTATTAAACTTGCTATTATCATACTGAATGATAGTCTGTTGCTTGCTTTATCAAGTTCAAGTATCAAGTTTTCTAATCCTTTGTGTTCAAATTCTAATTTAAGTGAACCTTGTTGAATTTTATTGAAAATATTCCGTATGTTTTGCGGGAATGTTTTTAATAAATCATACAAATCAGTGAAAAATACCCATAAGTTCTTGGCAAGGTATTGTGGTTGTATTCTTTTTAAAAGCAAATTTTTTGCATAAGGTTCTGCAACAAGTATAAAATTAAATTCAGGGTCAAGTTTGCGCGCCAGGTTTTCTATAATCATAAATGTTTTCCCAAGCAAAACAAAGTCCGATGGAAGTTTTAATTTATGTTTTACGACTAATTGTATTATTTCATCAAGAACAGAGCTTACTTTTATACTTTTAATTGGAAAACTGTGGAATCGTTCAACCAAATCAATAAGTTCTTTCTCATACTCTTTCCAGTTCTCATTTGACACACCCAATTTTAAGTATTCAATTAAAATCGGAGACAATCCTCTTTTTAAAAAATTAATAAAAAGATAGAGTAAATGTTGCATCATTTCTTCATTTATATAACCTGCAATCCCAAAATCTACGAGTATGATTTTTCCATCCTTTTGTACAAATATATTACCCGGGTGAGGATCTCCATGAAAAAATTTGTCCTCAAATACCATTTTTATATATACATTTACAAGATTAGACGCAATTTTTTTCTTGTCAATTTTTAAATCCTTGGAATTAATTACATCCGATATTTTATAGCCAGTAATTTTTTCTATAGTTAAAATACGTTTTGTTGTATGTTCAAAATAAACTTTTGGAATAATTACAAGTTTACTATCTTTGAAATTTCGTCTAAATTTATCTGCGTTACTTGCTTCATACGAAAAATCAAGTTCTTTTGTTATTATTTTTAAAAATTCATTTATTATTCCAGTTGGATTATAGGTTCTACTTTCTGGGATATGTTTTTCCAGTAAAACAGCTAAATTCTTTAATATTTCAAAGTCAATGGTTATATTTTTTTGAATATCAGGCCGTTGTATTTTTACCATTACATCTTCGCCGGTTTTTAATTTCGCATAATGCACTTGAGCTATTGATGCACAAGCAGTAGGTTCTTTTTCAAAATATGGAAATATTTCTGTGTAGGATATTAGGAATTCTATATTTAATAGTTTTTCGACTTCTTCAAAAGAAAATGCAGTTGTATTATCTTGAAGTTTGGATAATTCCTCTACGAATTCTTTTGGTAAAATATCTGCTCTGGAACTTAAAAATTGCCCAAATTTTATAAAAGTAGGACCTAATTCTTCACATACTAATCTTAATCTTTGTGACATAGAAAGTATTTCATCTATGTGTTCAAAATGTTTAAACTTTACTATTCTTTTGCCAAAAGAAATATATGGTTGTAAACCTAATTTTGAAACCAAATATCCAAATCCGTGTTTGATTAATACATTTAAAATCTGACGCATTCTTTTAATATTTTTATATGTTTTTCTTAAGCGTATTATTTGCATATATTAAAATTTGTAGTCGCTGATTTATCAGCGTTTTTTTATGCCGATAAATCGGCAACTACATATATTTTTTTACCATGGGGTTGAAAAATTTAAATATAAAATCGGTTTTCTTTCAGTTTCTAATGCTTGTGCTAATATAGCGCCAATTTGAAATGGATAATCTCTGGCACTAAGTTTTAAAACTAAGCCACAACCTGTGCTTGTTCTGTATTTTTCATGTGACACAAAAATATTTTCATCACCAACTTTGCCAACATCAAAAAAAAGAACACCTGCTAGTTCTTTCCATGAAAACCAAAACCATTCTTTTTCCATTTTCCCAACTAATGAAATGTTATAGTCAGTATTAAATAATATTATTCCTTTACCGCGTAATTCGTCTTGGCCTATTCCTCTAATAATATTATATCCTCCTATTGAATAAGTTTCAGGCAGAGGAATATTTTTTGATGTTAAAGGATAACCTAATGAAAATTTTATTGCTAAATCTTGTCCACTACTAATTGGTAAATAGAGTGTATTATTCAATTCTAATTTTGCGAAGTCATAATCTCCGCCAAAATAAGTTAATCCTTTTTTGTAATTCAAAGAGCTTTTTATACCTTGTTTTGTATTATTTGTTTCTGTAACAGAGTCTAATGCTAAAGAAATTATAGCTGTATTAAGTGTGCCTTTATCAAGGTATATGGATTCTTCAAAAGACGCTGTGAAATAATCTTCAAATTTTGCAAGTGTAGATAAACTGAGATTGTAAAATTTTGGGCTGGAAACTCCAATTGCACCACCTTTTATTCGTTCCAAATATTTTTTCTGCAAATATATTTTTTCGAATGCTACAGAATCATAAAATGAAACATTTGGATATGGAAAATCAGTGTAAGTGTATTTTATTCCGGATTCAATTTTTGATTCAAAACCATTATATTTTACATCTAAATCAAATCTGCTTGTGTCTATTGTTTTATTTAGTCCTATATGAGCTATTCCATCTGGCGCTATAAAACTTAAATCAGGGGAAGCTTTTACTCCGATTTGTTTAACATGGACACCAAACAGTTCGTCATCTGCATAACAATTGTTTGTTGTAATTGAAAAACATAACATAGCGAATATTGCAATGCTTTTAATCATAATTAAGGGCTAATTAACCCTTTTTATTCTTTTTTACAAGGTCATTTATTTTCTTTTCAAGTCTTTTAATATCATCTTGTGTGGCAATATTCATTTTAGGCAATGCTTTCTTTATTTCTGCTTTGACTTTATCTTCTATTTCAATTCTGCTTTGTTTGGCTTTTTTTAGAAACTCTTTAATTATTCCTTCACCGTCTTTTGCAGTAACTTCACCACGTTTTACCAATTCTTCTATTAGTTCCTTTGTTCTTTCTTCACTTAATGCAAAAGCTCCTAAACCAGCCAATAATATTTTTTCTAATACATTTGCCATTTTACCCACCTCCTAATTTATCTGTAAATTTCATGAGTACCAATATCATAATAAAGAACTTCATCATTTTTGATAAAACGAAATAATACCCGATAGTTATAATTAACAGAATAAGACCATATACCATTTAATTCACCTTTAAGCATATGTGTATGCAATTTTATATCAAATGGATTTTTTCTGAAGATTTCATCTTTTGTGTCTGCAAGTTTTTGTGTAAATTTTGGCAAGTTATTAAACGACTTTAAAAAACGAGGCGAAAAATGTATCTGCTTAATTTTATCACTTTGCATTAAATTTTAATGCTTGCTTTAAAGAAGAAGCAACAATAGTTTTACCTTCTCTGTATGCTTTTTCTCCTTCTGCTATTATCTGAAGAATTTGCAATGTCTCTTTTTTGGTTTCAACAAGGCGATTATATTCGTCCTTTGTTAAAACCACTAATTCTTTGCCTTTGGTAATTCGTTTCGGAATACTAATTGGAGTGTCTATTGTCTTCATTTTATTCACCTCACCAAAATTTAATATAGCATATTCACTTCATATTTTTCAATGCAAAATTTTTTTGATTATTTCGGTTGCAGAATTTAATGCAACATCTAATTTTAAAATATCTTTGCATCCTGCTTGTGCTAATTCTGGTTTTCCGCCGCCGCTTCCACCTAACATAAAGACAAATTCTTTAATTATTTTATCTGCTTGTAGTTTCGCAGAAATATCCGACGTAACCATAACAACCAAATTTGCTTTATTTTCATTCGCACTTCCTAAAATTATGATTCCTGATTTAATCTTTGTTTTTAAGGAATCCCCTATTTTGCGTAGTGAATTTATATCCATACCGTCTAATCTTACCGGTAAAATATTTATTCCTTCAACTGATGTTAATTTTGACATTAAATTTTCGCCTTCACCAGCTAATCGGGTTTTTAAATTTTCAATTTCTTTTTCCTGTGATTTATTCCGCTGTAATAATTGTTCTATTTTTTGCTGTATATCTGTAGAACTTGTTTTTAATTTTAAAGCAATTGTTTCAATTAGTTCTTCTGTTTTTAAAACCATTTTATATGCCGGCATTCCAGTTACTGCAGTAATTCGTCTTACACCTGCAGCAACACTTTCTTCGCCTATTATTTTAAATGAGCCTAATTCACCTGTAGCTTTAATATGTGTGCCGCCACAAAGTTCTTTGCTGATTTTATCTATTTCTACCATTCTAACTTTTTCGCCATATTTCTCGCCGAATAATGCTATTACTTTTTCTTTTCGTGCTTCTTTGATACTCATTTCTTTTGTTGTGACACATAAATTTTCTAAAATTTTTTCATTAGCTAATTCTTCTATGCGTTTTAACTCATTTGGTTTTATTGCAGAAAAATGAGTAAAATCAAATCTTAAGGATTCTGAAGACACAAGAGAACCTGATTGAGTAATATGTGTGCCTAATACTTCTCTGAGTGCCCATTGCAGAAGATGCGTTGCAGTATGATGTCTTGCAATTGCATTCCTGTATTCTTTGTTGACTATGCAATGGAGTTTTTTTTCTTCTGTGATATTGCCTTTATTTATTTTTACTTTATGTATTATAAGTTCTGGTATTGGTTTATATGTGTTAATAACATCTAAATTTATCCCGTCAGCAGTTAAAGTCCCTGTGTCTCCAACTTGTCCGCCAGATTCACCATAAAAAGGAGTTTTATCAAGTAGTATTTCAATATTGTCATTATTTTTTAAAATGGCAAGTATTGTTGAATCTGATTCTAAAGTTTCATACCCTAAAAATTCTGTAGTTTTATATTTATTTAATAAAGTATGATATATATCGTTTGTAGATTCACCAGAACCTTTCCATGCAGTTCTTGCCTGATGTTGTTGTTTTTCAAGCTCTGTTTTAAATTCATTTTCGTCTACTGTTATATTACGTTCTTGTGCGATTTCTTTTGTTAATTCAAGAGGAAATCCGTAGGTGTCATATAATTTAAAAGCATCTTTGCCACTGATTTTTTTCTCGCCTTTTTCTATTAATTGATTTAATAGTTCTTCTCCTGTATTTAATGTTTCTTTGAAACGTTCTTCTTCATATAGTGTTATTTTGCTTATATTCTCACGTCTTTCAGTAAGCTCAGGATACGATTCCTTCATAATATTTGTCACAGTTCCTACTAATGTATATAGAAATGGTTTGTCTAATCCCATAAGTTTTCCAAATCTAAAAGCGCGTCTTAAAATTCTTCTTAAAACATATCCTCTGCCGTCATTTGATGGTAGAACACCATCTGATATTAAAAATGTGATTGCCCTTATATGGTCAGCAATAATTCTTAGATGCACATCAAAATCTTTGTTCTTTCCATACTGAACTCCAGTGATTAAAGATATTTCATTAATTATTGGTTTTATCAAATCAGTTTCAAAATTGCTTTGGACACCTTGTAATATTGCTGTAAGTCTTTCTAATCCCAGTCCTGTATCAATTCCACCTTTAGGAAGCGGATTTAAAATTCCTTTTTCATCCTGATTGTATTGCTGGAATACTAAATTCCAGAATTCTTCAAATCTGTTGCATTCACATCCGGGTTTACAAGATGCTTTGCCACATCCATATTTAGGACCAAAATCAATATATATTTCTGAGCAAGGTCCACAAGGACCACCTTCTGTGCTTACAGGTCCCCAGAAATTTTCTTCTTTACCTAATCTTATAATTCTATTTTCAGGGACACCTATTGTTTTTTTCCATATTTCATAAGCCTCGTTGTCGTCAAGGTAAATACTAATCCATAAGTCATCTTTAGGAAGTTTTAGAACATCAACAACAAATTCCCATGCATATTCTATTGCTTCTTTTTTAAAGTAATCTCCAAATGAAAAATTACCTAACATTTCAAAAAATGTGTGATGTCTTATTGTATGTCCAACTCTTTCTAAATCCGGAGTTCTAAAACATTTTTGACAGGAAACAGCAGTGGAATATTCCAGTTTTTCTGTAGCTAAAAACATTGGTTTGAATTGAACCATTCCTGCACTTGTAAAAAGCAAAGTGGGGTCTTTTGGAACCAAAGAATCACTTGGCACGAACCTATGGCCCTTTGATTTAAAAAATTCCAGAAATATTTTTCTTATCTCATTCCCTGTCATTTTGAAATATTTTATTTACTGTTTTCTCTATAAGTTCTGATTCAAAACCTCTACCAATTAAAAATCTATACAATTTATATTTAGCTTTAGTTTTATCTAATTTTGAATAACTAACAGCCTTTTTTTGGGCTAATTTAAATGCCAATTCTTCTTCAGTTTCTTTCAAATATATTTCATTAATAGAACTTTCTATTATTTCTTTTTTTATGCCTTTTTGATAAAGTTCCTGTTTTATTAAATTTTTGCCTCTTGGCTTTCCAATGAGTCTGTTTTTAATCCATGATTTTGCAAATTTATCATCATCTATTAATTCAACAGTTTTTAATCTATTTATTACTTCTTCCGTTGTTTCACTATCAAATTTTTTTTGTTTTAATCTTTCTTTTATTTCTTTTTCCGAACGATTTCTAAATGAAAGCAAATTCAACGCATAATTTTTCGCCTTTTCAGAACTATTGTTTAACATTCAATTAGCATTTTAGGTCAAGATATAGATTCCGTCAATACAAAATTGAGATTTAAAGTATGATTTTGGATTAGAATATTTTGACTTTAGAAAAAAAATGAAGTATCATTATACTAATGCGGGCGTAATTCAGTGGTAGAATGCAAGCTTCCCAAACCTATTTATGCATAAATCATAACTTCAATAAAATCAAGTAAGTCTTTATATTTCAGACAAAAGCCCAATTTTTATAAGTCTTACAAGTTTGTCAATTAGGCTCAATTTAGCTGGGTTTTGCCGACTTTTTGCCGACCCTTTTAGAATATTATTCTAATTTTTTTATAGGAAAGGGGTTGCTATGAAAATTACAAAATTCAAAAAAAATAATTGCAAAAAATTAACGTGTATTAGAACAGTTATTAATACTGATAGTAAGAAAATTAATTATTTTGCAGCCTTTTTAAAAAAGTTTGTGGATCTACTTCAGGAATATTAGAAATATTGTATTTTTTAAACAAATTCACCGCACAATCACGAATGCTGTAAAATTTAGGTAATAATCTTTCAATAATATATTTATGAGGAAAAGTTCTTCCTTCATATCGAGCATCACGACTTGCTTCTTCAAGATGACGATAAGATTTACTAATATAAATAAGTTCTGGTAGCGTATTTATTTGTCGTTTAAGAGTATAATGATCTTGAATATCTTTATCAAATAACTGGCATACTGCTTTAAGATAAATACAGGTTATGTAATACATAATGGTAATTTCCCAATCGGAAAAATCTTCATTCTTAAGATGATTGGGACGTTCTCCTGTTAGTAAATCAAGTAATTTAAAATCATGTTCGATTATTTTAAGATATGAAGGTATATTTGACATAACATTTAAAAAGTTTAGATTCTATTATAACGTGATAATGTAGATTTTCTAATTATATTGATGTCTTCTTCTTTGTCAATAACTCGTACTCTAACATCAAAACGAATCCATTCAAATTCTTTATACATTTCTTGTTCAATTGAAAATATTTCATTCAATAATTCGTCTGGATCATTATCTATAACTATAATAATTTGCAAATAATCCACTTGAAATTTCTCTCCAATAAAACGTACTAATTGATTGTTTGTAATTTTTTGAGCAAAATATAAACCAGGTGTCATCCATTGTTTTGTAATAAAATCACTTGATAGTACAAATTTTTCTGGATATGGTATTATTTGAGGATCAAAAAAACTTACATTTTTTTCTACGATATTATTTATCATATTTATCATCTCCCAAGACATTTTTTGTTTCTATTTGTTCTATCCATATAGGATGAGTTTCTAAAAATTCGTTATTGAAATAAAGATTAAATAGATATTTCCCAGGTTGAGGAATTGGAAGACTACTTGTTTTTATTCCTATTTCAGGTGACATCAATTTTGAAGGTACCGAAAGTTTTAATCCTTCGAAAATAGCTAGTTTTTTCTTATTTATGTCACAAAATTCAACACGAATATCATAATCTCCTTCAGCTTCAGTTAATCGCATATATATAGATAAGCTGGGATGAATAGATGGAAAATTTCTTACCAAAATTTTATCAAATATTCCTACTATACTCCATTTGTTTGTTGTTTTTTCTTGCATCACTAAATCAGCAATGATAAAAGACTTAATAGATGGTTTTATCATAAAATTTAAACATTTTGAATTCTTACTGTTGACAAATTATAACAAAACTGAACAATTTTGTCTATTAATAATTATTAAGAATTTATTTACATATATTTCATTATTTGGTAATATAAAATCATAATATGGATACTAAATTTGGTTATTTATTGTCTGATTGGGATAAAGCTAAGGAAGAAATGCGAGATGTTCTTATTGAAGTAGCAAAAAATAAAGGGCAAATATCATATTCTGATTTAGTAGCAAGAGTAAAAACAATAAGTTTAACACCAGAAGCATATGCTCTAAATGCAATGTTAGAAGAAATTTGTCGTGAAGAAGTAGAACAAGGACGTGGAATGCTTACCGTGGTAGTAGTGCATAAATCTGTAGATAAAGACCCGGGCAAAGGTTTTTTTGATCTTGCTAAAGAATTTGGATTTTATACATCTAAATTAGGATGTTTTGCAGAGCAATCGAATAATGTATATGATTATTGGAATAAATTCAAATAATAATACTTTCAAATTTCTATCCAAGCATACCTCCGTGTTCAATCGTTGTATTCCTCTTGTATTTCAGATGTTCGGGAAATAGTTAAATAAATAATCTCACCTAATTCTCTTTAATTAAAAATGGCACAAAAAATTAAGTACCTTTTGAAAAATTAGTTCTAACAAATTCCATACTATAGGATAATATATTCCAGAATTTCTTTAAATTTCCGCAGTTTTTAGTAAGCTCATATAAAATAAGAATAAGTAATACATATTTTTAAATAAAATATTTTTTCATAAAAAATTAAATGATTTTTAAATTCTACAATAGCCTAGAACGTAAATAAACATTTAGAAGATTAATAAGTAATAATTGTTATATTACAAGTAAAATATAGAAAGGTGAAAATTATGAAAAAACAACTTGATGTACGGATAAAATTGATAGAATACGATTTAGTTTATTGGTTTATGAGGGGTTCTGAAAGAAAGAGGATATTTGAATCTAAAATTCCGATTATTAAAAAAATCTGGTTGAATTGTGTGATGCAAAAGTATTTAATTGCGGTTCCAGATGCTTGGAATTTTTGGTATGAAGAACTATTCAATATTGAAGACGATGTAAAAGATAAAGATTTTATAATGCAAGTAATGGTGGATAATTTAATAGATTTAAAAGATATGGATTTAAGTAATATCAATTTGAATAAAGTAATACTTAAATATGTAGATTTATCTGGTTGTAATTTTAGTTTCTCCGATTTATCAAATGCAGAACTCTCATATAGTTATTTAAGCAATACAAAATTCAATCACTGTAATTTGAGAAACGCTAATTTAGAATTAAGTGTTGCATGGAATACTGACTTTAGTTTTGCTGATATGCGAAATGCAAAATTGTCATACATCTCTGTTTATGATAATGTAAATTTTGATAATGTTTCTATGGATGAATCTTTTTCTGTTTTAAAATTTAAAGGTGAACCTGCTGATGATATAGGATATGAAGGGTTATATAGATTAAAGAAAGTAAAATTTTCAAATACTCCTATTTTTGCACGGTATAATAAATAAAAATGTGTCATTAGAAATAAGGGGTAAGCAAATGTATAGTCCTAAAATAGATGAAAATCAAATTAAAAAATTGTATCAATTAAAATTGCTCAAGAAAGAACCAATAACAAAATTGGTTAAAGAAGCAATAGATAATTATTTAGATGGCAATCTGCAAAATCATAATAACCTATCAACAAATAAAACCATTTTAGAACAAAATGCTCATTTTCTAGTAGAATTATTCAATAAAAAAATGGAATCAATAGGAATAAAACTTTCTTCAAATATAAGGCAAGAACTTATTATTGAATTAGTAAGTTACTGGGAAAATATTTGATTCTTAAAATATTTAATTTTAACAAGTTCTACACTATAAGATAATATATTTCTATTAGAAAGAAGATTCCCTTTAAAATTCCATTGTTTCTCATTAAATCTCATATGTTGTAGGCGTTAAAATGGATATATTTTTATTAGCTTGAAAAAATGAAGAAATATGTTTCTTTATTTGATAAATATAGAGAGAGGTGAATGAAAAAATGAATTATAGATTAAGTCCATCGGATTTTGCATTTTTATATGAAGGGTGTAAACGATGTTATTATCTCAAAGTAGTACATAAGATTTCTCAACCATCAATTCCTTTGCCATCAATTTTTAGTAAAATTGCATCTCTTTTAAAAGATCATTATAGTGGTAAACATACAAGAGAATTACATCTTGTATTACCATCTGGAATCGTAAGTTATGGTGAGAAAAAAGTAAAGTCAAAACTTATTCAATTATCAAATTATAACACTACATGCTTTATTAGTGGAAGATTTGATATAGTTGTAGAATTTGACGATAAGACATATGGGGTAATAGATTTTAAAACTGGTTGTCCAAATGAAAAATATCATAATCTGTATAGTCGGCAATTACATGCATATGCCTATGCTTTAGAAAATGCTGATTCTGGTGCATTAGCATTACTCCCTGTTACAAAATTAGGTTTACTATACTTTTATCCTTCAAAAATTAATCAAAGTAGTATTGAAAAACTTTCGTATGAAGCTGAGATTATTTGGATTGAAATAAGAAAAGATGAACAAGGGTTTTTAAATTTCATAGAAGAAGTAATAAGATTACTTGATTCACCTAAAATACCAGAACCTTCTTCAGATTGCCAATGGTGTAAATATCCTAATAAATTAAGGAATATATAAGAGGTGAAATTGAATATGAAAATAGACAATAGGAAAAAGCTAAGGGAAATAATAAAACCTGAAATTATAAAAAGAGGAATTCTTAAAGTCAGATATATTTTTACAGAAGATGAATTTAAAAAACTTACAAATTCTATTGCAAAGGAAATTATAAAGTATCAGAAGAAATTGAAAAATGAAAAGAGATAACTAGTAGGAATCACGATTTATATCTTTTGAATATTTTTTCTGCAATGTTGCTGATTAGTTCAATATCAGTGGATTTTCTATTTTTTACAAGATTCAATAATCGGTTAATCTTTGCATTTTGTTCTTTAATGACTGGTTTATCTATTTCAAATAGGTATGTTAATGGAACATTTAGAGCATCAGCGATTTTATTCAATGTTGCAATACTTGGAATACTCCTTCCTCTTTCAATACCGCCAATAAAACTCCAATCCATTTCTACACTGGTTGCAAGTTGTTCTATTGTTAAACCTAATTTTTGCCTTGCATCTCTTATTCTTTTACCAATAGCTTTATATAGATTTTCCATCTTTTGCCTCCTAACGTGCTTTTAATATACAGGTTAAAAGGTATAAAGTAGAAGTTGTATAAAACCAAAAATACTATTGACTATAAAACCTAAAGTAGTATAATTTTATAAGACACTTTATAAAGAATACACATATACAAGATTACAGAAATAATGGACATGCTGATATTCAAGGTAGGAGATTTGGTAGAAGGTAGGCATCTAACATGAGAAAGAGTATAAGAAGAAAAGATAAAAGCAAACACTTCAGAGCAGAGGTTACTCTCCCTGAATCCTTAGAACAAGTCTCAAATTTCAAAGAACGGATAAAAATGGAGGGTGTGAAATGGATAAAATAATGAAAAATAAGATTATTTATTTGTGTTTCATAGTATTATTACTATTTTTTGGACTAGAATTCGCGTATTCTCAACAGAAGTCGGAGTATCCTCAGACACAGGGTAAGGTTGAAAGATTCAATAGGACAACAAAGAGTAAAAC
>JBBTED010000154.1:0-9361 GCA_038042445.1 Candidatus Firestoneibacteriota bacterium | reverse complement strand
AACCCTTATAAATCAATCTTTTTAATTTTGTAGCTTAAATTTGGGAAACTCGGGATAACACTCTTTCTAATTGCTACTTTGCCTTTGTAAAAATCTCCCCTACTCCTCTTTATAAAGAGGGAAAAAATTACACTTTATATATCTCATTTATTAAAGGGAATAGCATAAGGTTTACGTAGATATATTGGAACTAATGTATCTGCATTGTCACCTTTTGGATTTATACTTAGTTTTTTAGCAGCCATTATTGCTATGTTTTTAGGAGAAGGAAAAGTGTAATGCAGAAAAAGTTTTTTGCTGAAATGTTTTAACAGTAATTTTTTTAGTGTATCAGTTATTTCACCTGTAAAAATTATTTTATCAAAAGATTTTTTGTTGGATTCTTTTTTTGCTTTTTTAATTAATTCTGAATATTTTAGTAATAAGTAATCTGTTTTTTTAATTTGCCTTTCGTTATTACTTATATAAAATGCACTGTAAACTTCCTCTTTTTTTGCATCAATAATCGGACAAATCAATGCGTTGTGATTTATAAAATCAAAAGCAAGAACGTCTAATGTAGGCACACCTATAATTGGTATATTACCTGAAAATGTCATACCTTTGGCAAAGGAAAGCCCTACTCTTAAACCTGTAAATGATCCAGGTCCAAGTGATACACCAATACCGCTTAAATCTTTTGCTGAAATTTTTGCTTCAGAAAGTATATATTGAACATCAAGCAATAATTTTGACGAATAAGTAGGGCCTAAATTTACTGTATGTTCAATTAACACTTTTCCATCCTCAGCTAATGCAACACCGGACTGAAAAGTAGATGTCTCTATACCTAAAATAATGTTTTCCATAAAAAATTTAAATTAATTATGTAGTTACTGATTTATCAGCGATTTTCAAAACAATTGCTTTATATTTTCCTAAAATACTACAACGCCGATAAATCGGCAACTACATAACTTATAACTGGTAATTTGTTAAAACAAAAAAAAGGACTGTGCGCCTATTTTTATGAGGTCATATAGACCTAAAACGTTTAACGTTTATATATAGGCTAACACAGTCCAATTTTTTTAGAATACTAAAAGCTTAATGTTGCTCCAATTTTCCAGCTCGCTAAATTTACAAGATTTGCATTACAAAGTATATCAAACGAAAGATTTTCACTCCATACATATCCTGCTCCAAAATAATAAGCAGTTGAATGAGATACTGTATGTGCTGTTTGTGTAGTATTATTAAAAGTTTGTGTGCCGTCTGCATTAACATAAGTCTTTGTAGTTGCAGTTCCACCAACAATTGCTGTTTCAGTTTCGGTTTTTATTCTGTTTAAGTCTGTAGCATTTGCAGCATTTGTTGTTGTTGTATCTGTCACAGTATGTGTTGCACCAAGACGGGCATTTAAACCTTTAACTACCTGCATTTCCAAACCAATTGGAATCTGCAATGTATTTACTTTCGTCTCTATGCTATTTGTCCATGTAGAATTATTAGTATTTGTAACTTTTGCATCAGCACCATTTATAGAACCATCAGAATTATTATCTACAAAAGCTACATTTGTCATTGTATATGTTCCATTCATTACTGTTTTTACACTGGTGTTTATATATTTTAATGCTGCGCCAAGTGTTACATTTTGCGCTAATTTTGCTTCTGTTCCACCACTTAATCCAAAAACATTAGTTTTTCTGTCACCTGTCCATGTAATAGGTGAAGTATTATCAACTGTTGTAGTCACACCCGCATTTTTCCTTGTGGAATTGTAAGTATTAGTATTGCTCGCTTCAAAAGTCTGAGGTGTAGATACTAAATTAATACGTGCAATTAGTGCTACATTATTAGACAATTTAAATCTTGCATCTGGTGCTACCCCAATCCCTGTGCCTGAAAATTTTCTGGTTAATGGTGATACTGGATCTTCATCTACCAAACCATCACCATCATTATCCAATCCATCAACTGCATCTTCATTTACAGTTCCATCATTATCATCATCAAGCTGGGCAGCAGCATAAGGATTTGCCCATAAACCTGTAGTAGCTATATTTGATGCATCAGTTGATGTAGCTGTAAAAGTATTTGCAATAGCATTTGTAGGAGCATTGTCTTCAGTTACAGTTACAGAAGTATCAGTTTTATTTTCATTTGATACTGTGTTAAGCATTACAGCAGCTCCAACTTCTACCCCAGACGTAAGTTTAAATCTTACACCTGGCATAATTAGAAATTGTGAATTTTTAATTGTAGTTTTTGCATCCTGCTTTGCATCTACTGTGTAATCTTTTCTTGTAGTATTAGCTGCTGTATAAGTAAAATCTTCTCTTTTTGTTGCCCAGTTATTTGGGTCATCCAAAGCCGTTCCTTGTTTGTTAATATTAATTCCAAGTGCTAAATCAGACATAAGTTCTAAGCCATAAATAACCTGAAAATCCCCAACTCCTGTTTCTGTAAGGTGTTTTGCTGAAGAATTTACATTTCTTAAAGTATCACCTGTATCAGCAAATTTATTATTTGTGTCATTATCTGTTTTAACATTTGTTGCATTTGTTATTTCGCCTAAAGCATTTCCACCTGTTTCATTATACCCATTAACTGTGCCGGCAAATACACCACTGCCGTCCATATCTAAACTATAAGCTGATCTTGACATTGAACCTGTCCAGTCATACAAAATACCGAGTCTGGATCGCACTGGTAAAATACCTGCAAGAGGATCTCCCCATATTCCAAGCATATAAGAAGCCGTATCATTTGCAGCTAAATCAAATGCAGTATCAGTTTTACCTTTTAAATTTGAAAGATTTGTATAAACTCTCCATCCATCAGCTCTTAATATATCTGCAGGATTAATTAAAGCATCTGTATATTCGTCCAAAAGAATACCATTCAAATCATCATTTATACCCTTTAATCTTACAGATGTACTATCTACTGCTGCATTAACCTGAGCAACAGCAAAAACTAAAGCTAAAATTATTAAAAACTTTTTCATCTTACTATTACACCCCCCTAAATTAATAGCTACTATTAAACTAACAAATTTATTTTCTTATCACCTCCCTTAAAAATAAAGCCCATTTATTGGGCGAGTAAACTCGCCCCTACATATAACAAAACTTAGAACTGCCAACCTATCACTTTTATATAATACATCAGATGTTTTTTTATAGTCAAGCATTTTTTACATTTATAGCTTAAATAATATTAGTGAAGCAAGCATTGTTATTATCCCACTTACTATAAATGGCAGGCTAATTGAAATACCCGAAAGCCATCCTGCCAAAAGTGGACCGAAAATTGCGCCCAGTGCTGCAAACCCGGTAACTATACTTATATCTTCAGCTCTTCTGTTTTCCCTTGAATATTGCTGCATTAAAGTTTGCTGAATAGGTGACCAAAAAGCTGCCCCTATCAGATCATGAGTTAACCATACTATAGTTGCTACTAAAACATTTGGAATGATACCACCCAAAGTTATCATTAAACCTTCAATAGCCAATGTTATTATATATATTAATTTCAAATTTCCCTTTATAAAATCTCCTATAAAAAACATTGGAATACCCAAAGAAAATCTGTGAATTGTAAGAATTATTGCGATAACTGCTATGCTTAATCCAAATTTTTCCTTAAAAAATAATGGCATAATAAAACAGTGGCTTATTGAAAGTCCGAGTGTAAATACAAAATTTGTAATTGCAAGTATTTTAAGTTTCGGAGGAATATTTAAAGTTATTAAATCATTTAAATCAAATTTCATTTTGCCATTTTCTTTCTGAAAAATTTTTATTTCCTTAAATTGCCTTTCAAAAACAAAATAAATAATAAAAAGTAGTAATGCTCCAATTAAAAAAGGCGAATGATAACCTAAAGCCCCTATAAGTAGTCCGGCTAAAATTGTGCCCACTCCCTGCCAGAAAAATTCCAAACCGTTATTTCGTGCAATAAGTGTAAAAAACCTACCTTTATTGTTTTCAAAAAGTAAAACTGAACGCATTATTTCTCTTGTTACACTTGCAGCTTCTCGTACACTTTTTGTAATAACCCAAAAAAAACTGGAAGTCAGTATTGGAGTAAACAAATTAGCAAACCCTGAAGCTATTAAAGATATGGAATAAAATATTTTCCGTCCCATAAAATCAGAAGCTTTGCCTATGTATATTCTTAACAGGACTATAAAAATTGTTGAAATAGAAAATATAAAACCCATTACTTCAAATGAAATTTTTAGATGTGAAAGGTATAAAGGAAAAGCAAAATCATACATTCCAAAGCATAATGCAAACACACTGGATGTTACAAATATAATCCATATATTTTTATTCATTTTAAAAACACTGGATCCGACTAGGCGGATGATACATACTTCACTAAATATTTACAATTCAGTACCTACAAAAATCAAGTGTTTTGAGATCCTGAAACAAGTTCAGGATGACAAAGATAAATCTTTCATTAATTGAACAAGTAAGCGGACGCCAAAACCTGTGCCACCTTTTGGAGTATATGGTTTTCCTTTTGATATCCATGCTACACCTGCTATATCAAGATGTGCCCATGGCAAATCTCCAACAAATTTGCGAAGAAACATAGCGCCTGTTATTGTACCTGCAGTTCCATCTCCTACATTTTTAATATCTGCTACATCACTTTTTATAAGTTCATCGTACTCCTCCCACAAAGGAAGCTCCCATATTTTTTCAGCAGTTTTATCTGCAGATGTTTTGATTTTATTTACCAGATTTTTATCTGTGCCAAGCAACCCTGCTGCAACATTACCCAAAGCAACAACACAGGCACCAGTTAAAGTAGCCACATCTATAACTGCTTTTGGCTTCAATTTGGCTGCCCAAGTAAGTGCATCTGCAAGTATTAACCTACCTTCTGCATCTGTATTAACAATTTCTATATATTTGCCGGATAGTGATTTAACAATATCCCCGGGTTTTGTAGCTTTACCACCTGGCATATTTTCAGTTAAAGGCATCATTACTACAAGATTAACAGGCAATTTTAATTTTGCAACAGCACAAATGCTTCCTAAAACAGCAGCAGCTCCAGCCATATCCCCTTTCATCTCGTCCATTTTGTTTGAGGGCTTAAGCGAAATTCCACCACTATCAAATGTTATACCTTTTCCTATTAGGACAACTGGGTTTTCTTTGCTACCTTGATATTTTAATGTTATAAACTTTGGCTCCTGACAACTACCTTGCGCAACTGCAAGTAATGCACCAAACCCAAGTTTTTCCATATCTTCTTTTTCCAAAATTTCGCATTGCAAATTTAATTCTTTTGCTTTGCGTTTAGCTTCCTTAGCAAATATAGAAGGATTAAGTTCATTAGCAGGCAAATTTGTAAGGTCACGAGCAAAATTCACTTCATCAGTTATAATTTTTGTTTTAGACACTGCATCTTTTATTAATTTTATTTTGTCTTTATCTCTTTCTACAATTGTAAATTTATCTATAGCTTTTATTTCTTTTTTTTCTTGAGTTTTGTATCTATCAAATTTATAAAGCGCAAGCAGAGTTCCCTCTGTAAGTGCACTTGCTGCTTCTTTTATATCAAATCCGCCAATACCTGCTCCATGAATTATTGTTACAAAATCTTTTATACCGGCTTCTCTTATCTGAACTGCAGCTAACCCACTAACCTGACGTATTTTATCAAGATTAAATTCTTCTTTTTTTCCAAGCCCAACTATCACAATATATTTTGCAGAAAAATCGGATTTAGGATTAAAAATTAATACCTTATTAAGTTTACCTGTAAATCTTCCACTTTTAATTACATCGGAAATCTGATTATTTAAAGCTTTATCTACAGCTCCTGTTGCACCACCGGGAATAGCTACACCTTCAAATAAATTAACTACTAATGCTGAAGTTGCAATTTTGCATATATCACCTTCTATTACTTTGATTTCCATAAATCCCCCTTAATCAATTAAGGTAGTCGCAGGCTTTAGCCTGCGGATAAAAAACGCAGGCTAAAGCCTGCGACTACCTTTCATGTTATTATTTTACACTTTTTATCCAGAGCTTTCTATGTCTTGGTCCGTCAAATTCACAAAAATAAATTCCTTGCCAGTGTCCAAGTTGCAACTTGCCATTTTCAATAAGTACAATTTCAGAAAATCCCATTATGCTTGCTTTTATATGTGCAGCTGAATTTCCTTCTATATGTGCATAATCTCCATTAAATGGAATAACTTTATTAAATGTCGCAATCATATCCTCTCGTACATCAGGGTCAGCATTTTCATTTATAGTTATTCCTGCAGTTGTATGTGGCACAAATATATAACAAATACCATTTTCTATATTGCTTTTTGAAACAGCTTTTCCTATTTCACCAGTTACATCTTTAAATTCAACACGTGCATTTGTATGAACATCAATTTTAATAATTTTACTTCCAGTATTCCTTCCAGTCTCACTTTGCATATTTTCCATATTTTAATACACTTGATTCATTTGAATTTGCTTCAAGTTTTAGCATTTTTTTTAATCCTTCGCCATAAACATCATTTTGTCTTTCTTCCATCATTTTAGCTTCATCTGTAAGATTATAAAACATTAAAGTTTTATATGCAATCCATTCTGCAAAACCTTCACGAATTAATAACGGCTGTTTTTTAACACAATGTTCTTCCTGCCATGCATGTGTATACTCATGCGAAAGGACTGCTATTGCTACAGAACGTGGTAATCCATAGAGCATATATATTTCATAATTGTCGCCTTTGCGCACAAATAAACCAAATAATTTATTAGCATCGCCTTCTATTTTGTTTTTTGCTTTGCTTTTTAATATATCTCTATTTGCCAAAGTTATAGGTGCTGAATGTGTAACAAATATATTAAATTTTGCCTGTAGATAATCAGAAATATCTTTTAAAATTTCTATTGCCTCTTGTGTAGTTATTATTGCTGTTGAATTGCATCTTTCACATATAAACCTGCCATCGTCAAGTTTTATTCGTGCGAATTCTTCCGGAGTTGGTGCTCCGCATACATCACAGTGGTCTTTTCCCTGCTGACAATTATTACAATAGACATGGACATTATCATTTTGATATTGCCATCCGCCTGTCGTAATAATTGAACCACAAGAACTACACCGTGGTAATTTAGAATAGCAATTATTGCAAAAATATTTGCCGTCAGCAGTAAAAGAAGAATTTATTGGAATATTACACCCTGCACAATGTTGTAAATTATTGTAGCAATTATCACAGTATATATAATCCCCGGTTTGTGCTGCAACTTTCCAATATTTACCTTCAATATTTTTGCCACAGCTACTGCAATAAACATCAGCAGCCAACAAAATTGCAATTATCAAATTAAACATATTTAAGTAATAATACCATATATATAAATTTTCTCAATATTTTTATTTTGTGTGTTGTAAAGGGTCAGTGAAATACGGAATAAAGTAATAGTATCAGTTGTAGTTACAGATTATTTTGTTTGAAATAACGGGTCTATGCCTTCAAATAATCCAGCTCCTCCACCACCTAAAAATATTTTGTATGGAGGTTGCGATGCAATACAGATATCAGCAAATCTTAAAATAGGCAATCCTTCACTTACGTTATCCCATGTATTACCGTTATCTACACTTCTGTAAACACCAGTTCCACAAGGTTCATCATGATAGGCATAGTCATTACTTGCCAAATATATCGGGTATGGACTCTTTGGTATTATTGCTATACGAGCTTCAGTTCCTATATTGTTATAAACTTGTTTCCAGTTTTTTCCTCCATCTTTACTTCTATATATACCTTTGCCTTCTGCTGATGTCTTGCTTCTGGTACAAATGAACATTATATCAGGATTGTCAGGCATAAAATCTATATCAAAAATATCCAGATAAGGACAATCTGTTTTTTTCCAATTTCCTCCATTATCTTCACTTACATATAACCCATTTTTACCACCTACATATATTGTATTCGTTTTTGTGGGATGAACTATAACAGTAGCCAAAACACCAGCTTCTTTTACTTTTAAAGTCAAATCTACCCAATTGTCTCCTCCATCATTGGAAAAAAATAATCCCTTTTCCCAACATGCATACATATATTTAGAATTAGCAGGATTAAAAACAATAGCGCTAGCAAAAGTAAGCTTTGTATCAAATTCTAATACTTGTTTCCATGTTTCTCCACCATCTATACTTCTGACTACTCCACCTTTCTTTCCATTAAAATTCAAAACATAAACTCTATCAGTATCAATTGGATCAATAATTGTATTATTCATACAACCATCATTTGGCATTTTTCCATCTTGAGTTACATTATACCAACTTTTACCACCATCTACAGACTTTTGTCCTCCCTGATCCCTGGTCCCGATAAATATAATATCAGAATTTTTTGGATTAACAGCTACTCCTACAGTTCCACCAAATAGAGATATTCCTGTATGTGTCCACTTACCAGGACTTACTTCTTTTGAAACAATATTTTTCCACTTTTTACCTCCATCTATTGTTTTATCTATTGCCCGTGAAGTTGCCAGATATGCCACATTATCGTTATCAGGATCAATAACCACATCATTAGGTCTACCCAAAGCATCAGTAAGCCATGTTATTGGTGCTGTAGTGTAACGCCAAAGTGATAATGTCCTAAAAAGGCAAAGTAGAAATGTCCTAATCTGGTATAGTACTGAATAAGGAGGTACTATGACAGAGAAAGGAATAATCAGAATGAGCCAGAAGGAATTATTACGGTTGCATGTCCTACATCAAGTATTTGATAAACAAATAAAGCAAAGGGAAGCAGCAGAAAAGCTAAAAATCAGTGAAAGGCAGATATACTGCTCCCTATTAACAAAAGGGTATAAATAAGGTAGAATAAAGGCTCAAAGAAAGGAGCCAGAAATATGGAAAGAAGGAAGTGGAGCAGTCAGGAAAAGCTTCAAATAGTATTGGAAGGATTAGGAAAGCAAATAACAGTAGAAAAGCTATGCGTTAAGTATGAAGTAACGCAGACGCAATATTACAAATGGCGGGATCAATTGTTAAAGTCTGGGCATCAGGCATTTGAAACTAAAAATATTACAAAAAGAGAAGCACATTTGGAAGAAGAAGTTAAAAAGCTAAAAAATATCATAGGGGATTTAACAGTAGAATTAAAAAAAAACGAATTATAATGACGAAAAGAGCCAAATCGCAATTAGTGATTATTCGGAATGAAGGATTACTTGAGAAAATTCTAGTAATTAAAGCGGAGCATCCATTATGGGGCTACAGGAGAATCTGGTCATATCTGAAATATCGTCAAGGAGTGTAACGGTTCAGAGCTTTTTGGAAGTTTTGGCTCATAAGCAAGTAGAGGGTT
>JBBTED010000153.1:0-2707 GCA_038042445.1 Candidatus Firestoneibacteriota bacterium | reverse complement strand
TGACAACTATGGTCGTGTGTTTGGTGTAGCGCCGGAGGCGCAGTCGTCCGAAAAAAATTTGGAAGCTAGAATTTAATTTTGTTTTTTATGAAAATTAGTACTTATTAAGCTGAATTATATTCTCGAGTAAATATATTCTACAGAAGCGAAATCTATTTATTCTAGTGTAGTTACATTGTAACTACATGAAGAAATTGATTCAAATGTATATGGAAGGTTATGAAGTTATAGAAAAAATTCCAGAAAGAGGTGGAAACAGCGCCAGAATCTATGTCCCAAAACATTGGACAGGAAAGAAAGTGCGTATTGTTTTAATTGAACAATGAGCCTTATAACATTAAAAAATTCTCTAGACGAAAAATCCAAAGAGGAGCTTATAGATGAATACATAGAATTATATAAAAAAAATGATAATCTGAAGAAAGAAAAAGAAAAACTTGAGCGTGAGCTCAAGAAATACAAGAATCCAAATACTCCTTCCTCAGCAAGTAAGTATTTCCATGACAACACCAATGGACTAAAAGCAAAAATAGGGACGCGAAGAGGCGCTCCTGTAGGTCATAAGGGAAATACAATAATTCTTCCTGAGCCAGATAAAATAATTCATGTACGTGCAAAAGAATGCTCTTGCTGCCATGGAAAAAATATAAATCCTACAGGATATGTCAAAGAAAGAAAATTATTCAGATTAACAATTAAATCAATTCCTGTGCAGTATAATCTGCATGAATACAGATGCGAAGATTGCAGCAATCTTACTTTATCTTCGCATCCTGATATTCCGGAAAACGGAATATATGATAAAAATATTCTGAGTCTTGTAAATTATTTAAAATTTGAAGCAAGAATACCTATAAAAATTATTACAGATTTTATGAATAATATATGCAGTGTGCCTATGACAGGAACTACTGCTTACAATATAACAGTAAATACTGGTCAAAAACTGAAGCAGAAGTATGAAAATTTAGGCAGGGAAATAAGAAAGGAGGGAATAGTAAACGCTGATGAGACAAGCATGAGCGTTCTTGGAAATAATAACTGGATTTGGGTTTTTAGCACGAAGCTAAAAACATTTTTCCGCTTCAATAAGGAGAGAGGCGGAAAAATTGTTGAAGATACACTTGGAAGAGACTTCAAGGGAATTGTTGTTGCAGACGGATGGAGAACTTACAAAGTTTATTGCGAAGACAATAAAATAAGACTACAGAGGTGTTGGAGCCATGGAATAAGGGAAGTGAAATTTGAATGCAAAGAAAAATATCCCGAATTATATAAATGGTTTTGTAATATTTTTTCACTTGCAAAAAAAGGTAGTGTATGCAAGAAAGAAAAAACAAGACAGGCTTATTATCAAATATGTAGAAATGAATTAAAAAGATGGGTAGGAGTTGCAAATTCACATCAAGATGTTAGAAAACTTGCGGTTAAAATAAAGAATGGAGGAGATAATTGGTTTACAGCAGTTTTGTATCCTGAAGCTCCATTTGATAATAATGAAGCAGAAAGGTCATTGAGGTCTTTTGTAATTATTAGAAAAATTATTGGCTGCCTGAGAAGCGAAAGAGGAAAAGAAACCTATGAGATCATGTTGAGCTTAATCTCAACATGGAATAAGCAGCATAAAAATGTATTTTATATGCTACGGACGCTGCTTTAGCTTAATAAGTACGGTAAAAATATTAAAATTTATATTTTAGAAATTGTTTCAACTTCAATTAAAAATTGACCAGATAATCTAGGATTAGCAGATTTAAAAGCTTCTTTAGCAAAGTTTAATCCATCTTTGAAAACCCAAGCTGTAAATAATTCTTTTCCCTTTTTAACTTGAGCAGCTGTATTAACAACTTTACCAAACGAGTGAGCCATACCTGTCTGAAGTCTATCTGCATGTGCTCCACCTAACATCTTATTTTCTCTTAAAGCATGATGAGGATACACATTTATTTTTAAATAATAATTAGTACCTAAATTATCTTGTAGTTGTCTATTAACAACCATTCTTGCACTTTCAATTGAATTTTGTCTTACTTGTAAAGTACCTTTAGAAATTAATCTAACTTTATATTCATATTTCTTGGTTTTATCACCCATTTCAAATCTACTTATTTTATGGTTTGGAAATGCTTTTATATAACTCTTAGCCTTGTACTTACTTTTTCTAGTATAAGGTCTCTCCAATTTCCTATAACAACAACCTTTTCTTAAGCCTACCATGTTTTAGTGGGATAATAAACTGTTTATAAAACTAACTGTAAATTTAAGCAATAACAACGCTAGTTCCGACACTTTGTCCTGGCAATCCTTTTTCAAATTGAACTCTTAAACCACCAGAGTTTCCATGAATATTAGTAACCATACCTTGTATTTCTTTGCCAGCAGTACTCTTCCAAGTAACTTTTTTGTTTATTAAAGCTTTAGCCTTGTCTTTATTATCAATACCTTTAACTTTAACAACCATTTGATATTTTTGCTGTCTTTTAATGCTTCTTCTGTAGCTTACTATTTTTCCTTCCATAATAAAATTAGAGAAAATGCTTCATTTATATATCTTTCCTCATAAAAATTAAATTTAATAACTACGATTTAATAGTAACATTTATATAGATTTAAATATTGTTTGATTTATGACTGGCTTTGTTATAACTCAAAAAAGTAAAGAAGAACCTAGTGGACTTTATACTAATTTTGTAGGTGAATATGTAAG
>JBBTED010000152.1:0-1126 GCA_038042445.1 Candidatus Firestoneibacteriota bacterium | reverse complement strand
TTATGTCGTTGAAAAATCAGTGTAAATCAGCGTTTATCTGTGTCCAACTGCAATTGTTAGGTAATATTATATTAAAAATATCTCCAAATATTCAGTGTGATACTACTGATTTTTGGCGGGCAGACGCTATATCAAACGAAATATGCAGAAATTTGCAAAATAAAAATAAATGTTATACCCTTAAAAAAATGACAAAAATAGTTTCTATTCCTGATTCCTATAGATATAAATTTGCGAATATCCCAGCGAAATTGTTTCCGTACTTTGACAGCCTTTTGAAAAAGCCATCTGGAAATAGTCAATTTCATCTGGCCATGAATCATCACCCAGAAAAGACATTCGAGGTACTTGATCGGCAATTTTCAGCATGCTCTAAAATTGTGTCGCTATCGCCTGATGACTTATTGAAAAAATTAGATTTTCAATCGAAAGATTTAAGTCCAGAAAGAATAGAAAGTCTCCTTGGTGAATTACGTACAATTCATTTTTTGGACAATAATGGGTTTACAAATATTACGCCTATTCGTGCTAACTCAACAAAATCTCCAGATTTCTCAGCAGAAAAAAATGGAGATAATTTCTTAATTGAAGTTGTCACTTCAATTTATTTTGCACCAAGAAACTTTCACAACACTATCGTGAAATGGGCAATTTCCAGGTTGCAAAATGATGACAAGCTGTCTCAGATGAATACGGGGTCTGCTATATATAAAAATTTGTTCGTTTGTATTCTTAATTCTTTAGGCGCAGTTGCATTAAACAAACGCTCAGATTATTTAATAATGCTAAAAGAAATATGGGAAAAAGTTGGTTCAATTCAAAACCTATATATTGCCATTGTTACAGGTAAAACTACTATTGATGAAGGCCTGGATGATTGTGTCTATCCAAGTTTTGACAGGGTATAATAATTGTAGAGTCAGCAGGGGCAGACTTTCATTATTTAGTACTTTATCATTTGACAATTGAATATTGAAATATGAAGATGACACTATATTGCCTTTCTGGTATACGTCATATCAAACGAAATATGCAGAAATTTGCAGAATAAAGATAAAAATAAATGTTGTCCATAAATATAACAATCACGAATATACCGGAAAAATATATTAATCAATCGCCATAC
>JBBTED010000151.1:0-6733 GCA_038042445.1 Candidatus Firestoneibacteriota bacterium | reverse complement strand
GAGGCGACAAAAGATTGGTTTAAATACCTTTCTAAGTAAAATATGGATAACGATATATCGCGAAAGATTAAAACTATACACGAGCTAACTTTAATATTAGATTCCCTGCGGAAAAAAGGTAAGAGAATAGTCCTTTGTCATGGTGTGTTTGATTTACTCCACCCTGGGCATGTAAAACATTTTCAGGCGGCTAGAAAGAAAGGCGATATTCTAGTTGCTACCTTAACTCAGGACAAGCACGTAAACAAAGGCCCTGGAAGGCCTATTTTTAATCAGCAATTAAGGGCGGATAATATTGCCGCTATAGAATTTATTGATTTTGTCGCGATAAATGAATGGCCTACCGCGATAGAAACAATAAAGCGGCTAAAACCAGATTTTTACGTTAAGGGTAGTGATTATGCTAAAAAAAATGAGGACGTGACCGGAAAAATATATGAAGAGGAAGAGGCCGTAAAGTCCGTTGGTGGTATGCTTCATTTTACCGATGAAATAACCTTTAGTTCGTCCGCTCTCATAAATAATTTTTTTTCCCCTCATTCTAAAGAAGCTAAAGATTTTTTTACACAATTTAAAAAACAATATTCTTTAAGTGATATTGTGCGTTATCTTAAACAAGCGCAAGATATAAAAGTTTTAGTTATAGGAGATATAATTATTGATGAATACCATTATTGTTCAGGTATGGGAAAATCACAAAAAGACAATATAATCGTCACTAAATTTTTAAATGAAGAAATTTTCGCGGGAGGAGTTTTAGCAGCCGCTAATCATATAGCAGGTTTTTGTAAAGACGTAACATTGCTCAGTTGCGTAGGCGCGAAAAATGATTATACGAATTTTATCGGTACGCATATTAAAGCTAATATCAAAACAAAGTTTTTTACCCGGCAAGACGCGCCAACAGTTGTAAAGCGTAGATTTGTCGATCCGAATTTTTTAAATAAACTTTTCGAGATCTGTTATTTAGAAGATGCAGTTCAAATAAGCGCAAGGTTGGAAAATGATATTTGCACTTATTTAAATACATCATTAAAAAACTTTGATTTAGTTTTAGTCGCTGATTTTGGCCATGGCCTGATTACGCCTAAGATCGTCAGAATACTTTCTAAGAAATCTAATTTTCTCGCGATAAATGTCCAAACAAATAGCGCGAATATAGGGTTTAATCTTATTACAAAATTTTCGCACGCGGATTATATTTGCATTGATGAACCGGAGATTAGACTTGCTTGTCACGATAAGTTTTCCAATCTTGAAAATTTAATTCTTAAAATAAGCAAAAAGCTTGGTTGTGAGAAAATAATTATTACGCGCGGACATAAAGGCTCTCTTGCGTACTCAAGAAAAGAAGGATTTAAAGAAATACCTGTTTTTTCTAAAGAAGTAGTTGATAGAATTGGCGCGGGGGACGCTTATTTTTCCATAACTTCTCCTTGCGTATTTAAAAAAATACCTATAGAGATAGTCGGTTTTATTGGAAACGCGGTAGGAGCGATGAAGGTTTTAATTGTAGGAAATCGGTCATCAGTGGAACCTATTCCGTTATTTAAATATATAACCGCGATTCTTAAATAAAATGGAATACTTTAACGAGTTAAGTAGGCTTTTCAAAAAAATAGAAGCACGAGATGATCAAAGAAAAGTATTACCCGCTAAAAAAGCGATTTTAAGGATAAGCAATCTGATTATTGAAAAAAATAAAATTGGAAATAAGATTATTCTTATTGGAAATGGCGGCAGCGCGTCTATCGCGAGCCATATCGCGATAGATTTTTTAAAAAACGCGAGCATACCAGCCGAAGCCTTTAACGACGCGAGCCTTCTTACGTGCATTAGTAACGACTTAGGATATGAGTATGTATTTCAAAAACCAATAGAAATGCTTGGTAAGGAGAATGATATTTTATTTTCTATCAGCAGTTCCGGCGCGTCAAGAAATATTCTGAATGCCACTTACGCGGCAAGAAAGAAAAATTTTTTTATAATTACTCTTTCCGGGTTTGATAAAAATAATGCTTTACGGGCTCTAGGTGATCTAAATTTTTATCTTCCCTCTAATTCTTACGGTTATGTGGAAATAATCCATCTGGCTATTTGTCATGCTATTGTTGATAACGTAATTTTAGGTAAAGCGTAGTGCTCTGTAAAATTAGTTATCAATAGCGCATTATTCCCGCGAAAGCGGGAATTTTTGCCTGCCCAATATAGATTAGTTCTGGATCGTCCGGTCAAGTCGGATGATGACAAATAGGGATTTGTTATTAATAACAAATAATTTTATCTATATGGTGTACATTTAAATATATGGACAAATTTCAAATAGACGGACACAAATTGAATTATCATATTGCTAGATTAAATAACTGGCTAAACGAAAAAGATATCTATCCTATTTATATTGAGGTCTCTCCTTCCGGGGCGTGTAATCATCGTTGCGTATATTGCGCGTTAGATTTCATGGAATACAAAAAAGTATTTTTAGATACAGTAATTTTTAAAAAGCGCCTTCTTGAAATGGGCGCCTTAGGGGTAAAAAGTATTATGTATGCAGGGGAAGGCGAACCTTTTTTACATAAAGATATCGGAGATATAATCAATTATACTAAAAAAGCAGGCATTGATGTGGCGGTAACCACAAATGGTGTTTTGCTAAGCGAAGAATTAGCTGATTCCGTTCTCGCGGATATTACTTGGATTAAAATAAGTATAAACGGCGCGACTAAAGCAACTTACGCGAAGATTCACAGGGCAAACCCTAATGATTTAGACAGGGTGATGAAAAATATGGAATACGCGGCCAAGTTAAAGAGGCAAAAGGGATATTCCTGCGCCATAGGTATGCAACTTCTGCTTTTGCCGGAAAACTGTCATGAGGTCGTAGATTTGGCTAAGAAAGCAAAAGATATAGGCATGGATTATTTAGTGGTAAAGCCTTATTCTCAGCACCATTTTAGTAAGACCGAAAAGTATAAGAATATTAAGTATAGCAAATATTTATACTTAGTTGATAAGTTGGCTGTTTTGAATACCGACAAATTTAATGTTATATTTCGCGTAAATACAATGAAAAAATGGGATAAAGGAGCATCTGATTACCAACATTGTTATGCTTTGCCATTCTGGGCTTATTTTGATTCATCAGGAAACGCATGGTCCTGTAGCGCTTATTTGTCAGATCAGCGTTTTAAAATAGGCAATATATATAAAAACACATTCAGGGAGGTCATTGGTTCAGAAAAACGAAAAAGATTGTTGTCATGGGCAAAAGATAAGCTTGATACTGCCGGATGCAGGGTAAATTGCAGAATGGATGAGGTAAATAGGTATCTTTTGAGCTTAAAGCATCCACCAGAGCATGTAAATTTTATTTAAAGATATGGTAAATAAATTAACCGGTAATGCCTTGATAAACAAGTCAAGGCAAATCAAGAAAGAGTTGATCAGGGTAGCAATAAAAAATAGGGCAGGACATATCGCTTCGTCACTTTCCTGCGTGGATATTTTAGTAGCTCTTTATTATGGGTTAATGAATATTTCTAGAAATGCTCAATGGGCTGAAAGGGATCGTTTAGTATTTTCTAAGGCCCATGGCTGTTATGGCCTTTACGCGATACTTACGGATATCGGTTATATTAAGGATAAAGACTGGGAAAATTTTTATAGCGGTAGTTTTTTATCGGGATGCGTAGAGCGGAGCGTTAGGCATGGATTGGAGATAGGTTGCGGTTCCCTTGGACATGGTCTGCCGATGGCGGTTGGTATCGCTTTTGGAGCAAAATTACAGCGTAAAAAATATAGAGTTTACTGCATTGTGGGAGATGGAGAGATGCAAGAAGGTTCTAACTGGGAAGCTGTTCAATTCGCGGTAAAGCATCGCTTATCAAACTTGACGCTAATTATTGATCATAATAAGTTGCAGGCGATGGATTTTCTGGAAAACATATTAACAGTTAAGGATAAAAAAAATGACTTGAAAATAAAATTGCGTGCTTTTGGATTTGAAACAAAAGATTGTAATGGCCATAGCGCTAGAGATATTATTGCAATTGTTAAGAAGTGGATAGCGCATCAGGATAAGCTTGGTGCCCCGCGGGCGCTAATCGCGCGTACTATCAAGGGGCATGGATTAAAATGTATGGAAAATACTCCAAAGTTTCATTTTAGAATACCAACAGAAGATGAGCTTAAGACAGGTAATCTCTATGGATGATTTAAATTTTAGGGGGCAGGTGATAAATGCTATTATTCCGTACGCAAAGAAAAACAGAAGGATAATTCTACTTGTCTGTGATATGGGCTTTGGCGTTTGTGATAAATTTAAAGAAGAATTTCCCTCGAGAATTTTTAATATGGGCATAATGGAGCAGGCTACCGTAGGCATTGCGGCGGGCATGGCCGCGGCAGGATTAATGCCGATTGTGTATTCAATCGTTAATTTTATCGCTTTCCGTTCACTGGAACAAATAAGAAATGATGTTGTCATACAAAATTTAAATGTTAAATTTATAGCGACAGGAGTAAACAATCACTTTGGAAATCTCGGTAAATCGCATTGCTGTGGAATTGACGACAAGAAGATTATGAAATTAATAAATTTAAAGGTTTTTGATCCCTACGAAAATAAGGATGTTAATTTTGATAAAATTATTGAAGAATTTATTATGGATTTAAAGCCAGGGTATATCAGAGTCTGAAAACTACAGGGATAATTTTATGAGTAATAATTTAAAAAATAATGGATTAAGAGTTTTATTTGTGATTGACGGAGAAGATTTTATCGACCCTATGGGGCCGGCTTATCTTTTAGCCGTAGCCAAAAAAGCTGGACACGAAGGTGACGTATTAATTCTTAACAATACCCCAAATCCTTATAAAGATATCCGGGATTACGGCCCTCATGTTGTCGCATATAGCGCTGTCACGGGTACCCATCGGCGTTATTTTGAATTTAATAAACGTCTTAAGGAATGTTTTCCCAATATTTTTACTATTATGGGCGGTCCCCATCCGACTTATTATCCAGAATGCGTTTCATACCAACCTATTGATGCGATTTGCGTAGGAGAAGGCGAGGGTGCTTTTACGGAGTTATTGGATAGACTATCCGGAGGAGAAAAAGGCGATGACCTTTATGACATTAAAAATTTAGGTTTTCCTCACGGACCGATTAATCCTAAACGGCCTCTCATCGGAGACATTGATACGTTGCCTTTCCCTGAAAGGGATGCTATTTTTAAAAAAGCGCCTGGAATAGCGTCTTTCCCGTTAAAAACTTTCATGACATCTCGTGGTTGTCCTTTTTCTTGTTCTTATTGTTTTGAGACAGCTTTAAAAAAAATGTACAGAGATGATGGCGCTTTGGGTGAGAGAGAGGACCTTGGCAAAAATCGCGGCTATTCGGGAAAATATGAGAGGCGCCATTCAGTTGACCGTGTTATTGAAGAAATATTGGATTTAAAAAAAAGATGGCCTGTAGAATTTATTAAATTTGAGGATGATTTATTTGTTTTATCAGACAAGGATCCTTGGCTGCAGGAGTTTGCCGAGAAATATCCAAAAGAAGTCGGTATTCCTTTTAATGCTTTAGTTAGGGCTGATTCTATTAACGAAACCGCGGCTAAGCTTTTAAAGCAAGCGGGTTGTTTTTCTTTGAATATCGCGATAGACTCGGCAAATGTTGAGGTGAGAAAGCGGGTAATACACAAGAATTTTACAAATGAAAAGATTATTGAAAGTTTTAGCATACTTAAACGGTATGGTATTAATATTTTCAATAATATGATCTTGGGAATGCCGCCATTAGAACCCAATCTTTCGGAGTCAATCATTGAGGATGACAAAAGCGCGATTGATCTTGAAATTGCCACAGGAGTTAAGTTTTCAAGCCGTTCTATTTTAATGCCTTATCCTGGCACGGAAATTGGTAAGTGGTGCGAGGACAAAGGATATTTTAAAATGAATGTTGATAAATTCAGCGAATCGCTTCTTGAGCGTTCGCCGTTAAGTTGTTTTACTATAGAACAAAAGGATATTATGAAAAATATCCTTTATCTTTCAGGGATCGCTGTTTGGCAACCGTGGCTTGCGCCGTTCATTAAAAAATACGCGATTTATTGGAGAAACCGTCTTGCTTCTAAACTTTTCTTAGTGATTTATTACCTTGTTAAGGTTTATACTCTTAAAAAATTTATTTATCCTATCAAGATTAAAAATCCCATCCGAGGCTTGAAAGATTTTAGTAAAGGCTTTTGGATTGAAGTTTTTAGAGTATCGCCAGGGATGAGAAAGACCATAACTTATCCGGCTCCTAAGTTTCGTTAGATTTTTTTCTTTAAAAGAGTTGAATGTGTTTATCGTTTTGGGTAAAAAATGGAGATACTTAAACAGTGATAAATAGGATTGAAAAAAAACAATATAAATTATCAATAGTAGTTCCTGCTTATAATGAAGAATTTAATCTTGCGTCAACCATTGAAGCTATTTTTAAGGCAAACAATAAAATTGGCCATTTAATTAACATTCTAATTGTAAATGACGGAAGTACTGATAATACATTACAAGTCGCGGATAATCTATCTTTAAAATATACCAATATAAAGGTTCTGCACCATAAATTTTCTAAAGGATTGGGAACTGCTTTTACTACTGCTTTAATTTTAAGCGAGGGTGATTTTTTTTGCCTGATTCCCGGAGATAATCAGATAACGCAAGATTATATTTATGATTTATT
>JBBTED010000150.1:0-45313 GCA_038042445.1 Candidatus Firestoneibacteriota bacterium | reverse complement strand
TTATATTTTATGTTGTCATTCCCGAATGTTCTTATCGGGAATCCAGAGGCTTTGATTTTAAAAGATTTTGTAAGATTTTTTACAAAACACTTGACACAAATTTAAAAAATTTGTATAATTTGATTATGATAATCATTATCAATATTATGTGGGGAACGACTTAAAACCGTTCCAACCTTCTTTCCTCGTGGGAGAGGGTAAAGGTGAGGTGAATAATATGAATACATCTGAAGCGAAAAAGGTATTTTCTGATTTTATTCGCAAGAAGAATTTAAAAGCTACTCAGCAGAGAGAAGAAATTTTAGATGAATTTTTGCATATTGATAAACACATTACTGCAGATGAATTATATTATAAAGTAAAAAAGAAATATCCTAAAATTGGATATGCTACAGTATATCGAACTTTAAAATTAATTAATGAATGCAATTTGGCAAATGAGATAAAGCTTGGAAGTGGAAAGACAAAGTTTGAGCAAAAATCTGCAGGTAGGCATCATGATCATTTGATTTGTATAAAATGTGGAATATTTATTGAAGTTGAAGAGGAAAAAATCGAAAAATCACAAAATAAATTGGCTTTAAATAATAATTTTACTCCAACAAGTCATAAACTTGAAATCTATGGATTTTGCAAGAACTGTAGGTAATTAAAGGATGACAAAGCTTTAGATCCTGTGCCAAAACCCTATTTTGTCATCCTGAACGAAGTGAAGGATCTTGTTTTTAAAAGACTTTAATGCGAGATTCTTCGGCTATCGCCTCAGAATGACAGCTGTTTGGCACAAGCTCTTTAGCCTTGCATTTAAGGTGGAAGGATGGAAAATGGAAAAAATAGCTATTGTTGGTAGTCCAAATGTTGGTAAAAGCGTAATTTTTAATAACTTAACAGGCGCTTATGCTACTGTTTCAAATTATCCAGGCACTACTGTAGAGGTAACCAGAGGAAAATGTGCGATTCATCAAAAAGAATATGAGGTTATTGATACTCCTGGAATGTATTCATTTCTTACTATTACAGAAGAAGAAAAAGTTACACGCACAATTTTATTGAATGAAAATCCTGCATTAGTTTTACATGTTATAGATACCAAAAACATAGAGAGAATGCTTCCATTAACACTTCAATTGATTGAAGCAGATGTACCTTTAATATTAGTACTCAATATAATGGATGAAGCAGAAAGATTGGGTATAAAAATTGATGTAAAACAATTAGAAAATGAACTTGGTATTCCAGTAATTTCAACGATTTCAGTAACAGGCAAAGGTATGAATCTTTTAAGGGAAACAATATATAATTATGTTCCTGTGCTAAATAAAAAATTTATTTACAATGATAAAATAGAGGAAGCTGTAGAAACAATAAGTAGTAAAATATTAAAAGCGCAATATCCTATTTCAAAACGATTGTTTTCAACTTTGATTTTACAGGAAGATATAGATATACATAGTTTTATTAAAGAGAGGGAGCCTACAGTTTACAATTCAATCCAAAAACTTATCAAAGAAATAAAGAAAGGTTATGCTAATCCTTTAAGTTATATAATTGCTATGCAAAGGCAAAAAATTGCTTCAGATATAGTTTCAAAAGTTAAAAGTTCACCAGTTAGATTTGCAAAAGATTTTGCAGATAAATTAAGCAAAATTACAATGAATCCTTGGGCAGGTTCACTTATTCTTTTTATTGTTCTTTATTATGGACTGTACAAGTTTGTGGGGCAATTTGCTGCAGGAACATTAGTTGATTTTTTGGAAAATAAAATTTTTGGCGAATATATTATACCTGTTCTTTCAAAATTTATTGAAAATATTATTCCCTGGAAAATATTGCAGGATTTATTTATTCATGAGTATGGCATAATTAATTTAGGCTTAAGATATGCAGTAGCGCTTATTTTGCCAATTGTAGGAACTTTTTTTCTTGTTTTTGCAATAATTGAAGATACTGGTTATTTGCCGCGTCTTGCAATGTTAATTGATAGAATTTTTAAAAAGATAGGTTTAAGCGGCAGGGCAGTAATTCCAATGGTTTTAGGACTTGGCTGTGATACTATGGCAACAATGGTAACCAGAACTTTATCTACAAAACGGGAAAGAATTATAGCTACTATATTACTTACATTAGCTATTCCTTGTTCAGCGCAATTAGGAGTAATTTTGGGTCTTTTAGGAAATAAACCTAATGCTCTTTTTGTATGGCTTGGAGTTCTTTGTTTTATATTTCTTTTGGTGGGTTTTCTTGCTGCTAAACTTATGCCAGGTGAAAAACCGTTGTTTTTTATGGAAATTCCACCACTTAGGTTGCCTAAAATTTCAAATGTGCTTGTGAAGACTTACACACGTATGAAATGGTATTTTAAGGAGATATTTCCACTATTTATTTTGGCAAGTGTTGCAATCTGGTTTGGCCAAATTACCGGTATATTTGATTTAATTTTAAATGTTTTAAAATATCCTGTGCACTTTATTGGTTTGCCGGATAAAACAGCGGTTGCATATTTATTTGGTTTTTTCAGAAGAGACTATGGTGCTGCAGGTTTATACGATATGTCCAAAGAAGGATTGCTTACAACCAATCAGCTTGTAGTTGCAATAGTAACTATGACTCTTTTTCTGCCTTGTATAGCACAATTTTTAATAAATATTAAAGAGAGAGGATTAAAAACCGGAGTAGCTATTTCAACTTTTGTATTTTTCTTCGCATTCATTGTAGGATATTTATTGAATTTAGTAATAAACGTTTTTAATATAAGATTATGAAATCCCACTTTTTGCTTTTTTTACCTTCCCCCTTGATAAGGGGGGAGTTGAAGGCGCGTAGGGGCGGGTTTACCCGCCCAAAAACAGGAAATATTTTTATATGAAATGCGCATTGTGTGGTTATGAATTTTCTGAGAAGGAATCTGTTTCTACTTGTAAAAATTGTCCTTTGCATAAAGGATGCGAACTAATAAAGTGTCCTAATTGTGGGTATGAATGGCCTAAAGAACCAGAATGGATAAAAAAATTAGGCAGGACATAGAATTCCCTGTCTATAAGGTTTGGTTTTCTAGCCCAACAAACAAGGTACGGCAAAAGAAAAGGAAGGGAAAAAAATGATAAGTGATAAAGCAGATGAGATTTTAGAAAAATTATGGAATTTGATTATAGAAAAGAAGCAAAACTCAGTTAAAGCAAATGTTTTAGGAATAACTGCAAATAGTTCTGAAATTCAGGAATTATTAAAAGCAAAGATGATAAATATCTCTACAGATGAAGTTAAACTTACAAAAGATGGAACTATTGAAGCACAGGATATAATAAGAAGACATCGTCTTGCAGAAAGGTTGTTAACAGATGTTCTTGATGTTAAAGGGGAGTTGATACATGAGTCTGCTTGTCAGTTCGAACATATATTGCATAAAGGTATTGCTGAGAATATATGTAGGCTTTTAGGGCATCCTAAAGTTTGTCCACATGGCAATTTAATTCCGCAAGGCAAATGTTGTGTGGAAGGAACAAAAGGGAAAAAAGATATGAGGGTTATATCTCCTTTATCTAATTTGAATGTGAATGAAAAAGGGAAAATTGCATATATTCAGGCAAATGACCAAAGCAAACTCCAAAAAATGATGGCAATGGGTGTTTTACCTGGTATGGAAATAAGTCTGCTACAAAATTTTCCATCATATTTATTCAAAGTTGGCAATAGCCAATTTGCTGTAGATGAAACTATAGCAAATGAAATATTTGTACGAATAGAAAAATGAGAAATAAGGTAGTTGACGATTTATCGGCAATAAAAAGGATGGTGATAGGGCTATGAAATAATTCTATGGATGGAAGAGGAAATTTTTTTACGTATATATTGATAATGAAAATCAATATCATAAGGGGGGGTAAATCCTATGTTGTGTTTAATGAAAATGTTAGTTAGTGTGCTATTATTGGTTGGTGTGCTGCAAAATTGCTATGCAGACAACAGGAGTTATGTTTGGACTTATGAATATAAAACAATGCCAAAAGGGGAAATAGAATTTGAATATTACAATACTTTAGAATGGTCCAATAAGAGTGATTCAAAAACAAATATATGGAAACATTGGTTTGAATTAGAGTATGGCATAACAGATAATTTGGATATAAGTATGTATCAGCAGTTTAAACAGGCAAATAGCTCTACATCTGCTAATGTAAAATTTGAATATGATGGGATGAAAATAAGAACAAGATATAAAATAGGTAATAAAGAAAGTTTTTTTGTTGATCCACTTTTATATTTAGAATTTAAAAGAAATGATGATTTTGCGAGTCCAAATGTAATAGAAGCAAAACTTATATTAGGAAAGGATATCGACAATTTTAACATTGCAGTAAATTATATTCTTGACGATGTTGAATTAGTAAGCACCGCAAAACCTGCTGCTCACAAATATTCTGGTGGATTATCTTATGAGTTTAGCCCTGTATTGAAAATTGGTGTAGAATCTACAGGAAGTTTTAGTGCAGAAAAACATTATTTAGGACCAACTATTTCTTTTGCAAGGTCAAAAATATGGGCAAATTTTGGAGTTATTTATGGGTTGAATACTAAAAGTGACTATACGCAAGTGCGTACACTTATAGGTATATTCTTGTAATTTTTACAGATATGAAAAATCATTATCCCCCTTTAACAAAGGGGGATTAAAGGGGGATTTTAGGTGAAAACTATAGGAAAGATGGGGTTATTCTTATTGTGCTTGCTTTTACTAATTGGATGTAGCTCATCAAGACTTATGGTAAAAAATTCTGAAACATTAGAAGGTGAAAAACTGTATAAAATAAAATGTGCATCTTGTCACAGGTTGCTTCCTCCAGAAAAATATACAAAAGAACAATGGAAAGAATATGTTGAAAAATATGGACAAAGAATTCATTTAGAACAAGAAGAGATAAACAAAATATTGGAATATT
Organism: Candidatus Firestoneibacteriota bacterium; assembly: GCA_038042445.1. Classification (GTDB taxonomy): domain Bacteria; phylum Oederibacteriota; class D2-FULL-39-29; order JBBTED01; family JBBTED01; genus JBBTED01. Next base: position 40,376 of record JBBTED010000150.1, on the reverse strand, counting down.
TAACTACAAAACCAAATTCCTTTTGATAAAGGGGAGATAAGGTTATATATGATTTAGGTGTTAAATTTGGTCTAAATGATTCAACTCCATCTTTAAATACATTTTCCGGAATGAGTATCACATTTTAATAGACAATTATAATGTGAAAATATATTATGAAATATATGAAACGATTAAATAGAGAATTTTATACTAAAGATGCTATTACTGTAGCAAAAAATTTGCTCGGTAAATATTTAGCGCATAATTATTATGGGCATAAACTCTCTGGTAAAATTGTTGAGACAGAAGTATATGCAGATATTAATGATTTAGCTTCTCATTGTTATGGTGGTAAAATTACTAAGAGAAATAAGGCAGAATTTATGATTGGTGGTCATATATATATTTATCTTGTTTATGGTATGTATTGGCAATTAAATATATCTACAGGTAAAGAAGGTGTGCCAGAATGTGTTTTAATAAGAGCACTTAAACCTGTTGATGGAATTGATATTATGATGAAAAAAAGAAATACAAATAATATATCAAATTTAACTAATGGACCTGGCAAACTTTGTGATGCTTTTGGGTTTAATAAATCTCATTATGCTTTGGATTTGGCAGTAAGTAAAAAAATATATATAGAGGACCGTGGCTTAAAAATCAATAAAAAAGAAATAATATCAGCGAAAAGAATTGGCATAGATTATGCAGCTGAATGGAAGGATAAATTATTAAGGTTTTACATCCAAAACAACAAATTCGTTTCCCAGTTTTAAATTCCCTCCTTAATTCCCCCTTTAGTAAAGGGGGTTAGGGGGATTTTTCCTTTGCACTTTACTATTCTTTTTTTAAATAGTATAATCCATTTATGAAAAAATATATTTTTTTGACTCTTGTATTTGTATTTAATTCTGTTTTTGATAAAAATATCGTAAAAGCAGATGATAGTGCTTTTAATAATTATAATTTTTTTGAAACCGTTGGTGCAGATTTTAAAGATATAGTTACTTTTCCTGCTAAATTGAGTTTGCGTGATACTCTTATTATTGTTCCTGTAGCTGGTGTAAGTTACATATTATTTAAAAATGATGTTTCAATATATAAATCTATAAGTTCTCCCAAAACAGATACTTTAAATGCAATATCTTCTGTGGGCAATCTTTTGGGTGATGGCAGGATTCAATTATCTGCTTGTGCTTTGATGTATACTGTAGGCAGAGAAAAAGAACGCGTTGTTGCAAGGCAATCTGTTGAGGCAATAGTTGAATCAGGGGTTGCTGTTCAGGTAATTAAAGTATTATCAGGTAGAAAACGTCCTAAAGATTCTTCAGATAATGCTTTGGATTTTTCAGGCCCGTCATTAAAATATGATTCTTTTCCATCTGGTCATACTGTAACTGCATTTGCATTTGCTACAATATTAAGTGAAGAGTATGATAAATACTGGCTTTTTTATCCTTTGGCTACTTTAGTAGGTTTGTCTCGAATTTATGATGATGCTCATTGGGCATCAGATGTTTTTGTAGCTGCTGTTATAGGAGTTTTCATAGGCAGAATGAATATTGTCAATTATGATGAAAACACTAATTCTGCAAATACAGGTAGAAGTTATTCAGTGGGTTTTGATACATTAGCTCAGACCCAGTATGTAAGTATTAAATTTGCATTTTAATTTGTATGTCATAAGGTAGCCGCAGGCTTTAGCCTGCGATTAAAAAACGCAAATTTCAGTTTGCAATATCGCAGGCTAAAGCCTGCGGCTACCATTACAGAGAATAAATGAATAAATTAAAAAAACTAAAAAAAATTTTAAATGATATGGGAAGTGTGCTAATAGCATATTCTGGTGGTGTAGATAGCACTTTTCTTCTCAAAGTTGCAAAAGATGTTTTGAAAGATTCTGTGTTGGCTGTAACTGCACGTTCAACGACATATTCAGAAAAGGAAGTGGATTGTGCAATTCAACAATGCGCTATTTTTGGTGTAAAACATATAATTATAAAAACAGAGGAACTTGAGAATCCTGAGTTTGCAAGTAATCCTTTAAATAGGTGTTATCACTGCAAAACAGAGCTTTTTTCTAAACTTAAATCAATTGCAGATGAAAAGAAAATAAAATATGTGGCAGATGCTACTAATTATGATGATGTTTCTGATTACAGACCTGGTATACTCGCTGCAAAAGAATTGGGTGTTAAAAGCCCGTTAAAAGACGTTGGGTTTACCAAAAAAGAAATAAGAGAATTGTCAAAGAATATGAATATTTCAACATGGGATAAGCCTTCAATGGCATGTTTTGCATCAAGATTTCCTTATGGGACAAGAATAACTAAGGAGTTTCTGACGAAAATAAGTGAAGGTGAAGATTTCTTGCGCAATTTAGGATTTAGAGAAATAAGAGTAAGGCATTATGGAGATACAGTGCGTATAGAACTTGGGTTTAAAGAAATGACGGAGTTATTTAAAAACGGAATTTCCGAAAAAATTGTAGATAAATTTAAAAAATTGGGATACGTGTATGTAACATTAGATTTGCAAGGTTACAGAAGTGGTAGTATGAACGAAGTATTAAAATAATATAGAAATTTTCCCCTTTGAAAAAGGGGGATGAAGGGGGATTTATGTCACTGAAAAAACTTATACTGGAAAAAGGAAAGTTAGCTAAAGAATCTGCAAGGAAATTGGCAATAGTTTCAACTGATTTGAAAAATATTACGTTGTTAAAAATTGCTGATGCAATTGAAAAAGAAACGAATAGAATTTTGGAAGCAAATAAAAAAGATTTTAGAAATGTTCAGGAAAGCAATAGTATTTCTACTGCTTTTATAGATCGTTTAACACTTACTCCAAATAGAATTAAACAAATGGCAGAGGGAGTGCGTGAAATTGTAAAATTGCAGGATCCAGTTGGTGAAATTTTTGATATGCAGAAGCGTCCAAATGGTTTAATGGTTGGAAAAATGCGTGTGCCTTTAGGTGTTATAGGAATAATTTATGAGTCAAGGCCAAATGTTACTGTTGATGCAGGATGTTTATGTTTAAAATCCGGCAATGTAGTTATTTTAAGAGGCGGATCTGAATCAATAAATACGAATCTTGCATTATATAATATAATGATACGTGAATGTGAAAGCAATGGATTGCCACAAGGTTGTATGCAATTTATTGAAACTATAGAGCGTGAAGCAGTTTCTGAAATGCTTAAACTTACAAAATATATAGATGTCATAATTCCAAGAGGCGGAAAGGATTTAATAGAGTATGTTATTAAAAATACGATGATACCTGTTATTTCGCATGGTTCAGGTAATTGTCATATATATGTAGATGAACAAGCAGATTTAAAAATGGCTGAAGAGATAGTATATAATGCCAAAGTCCAAAGGCCTGGTGTGTGTAATGCTATGGAGACGCTGTTAGTTCATAAGGAAATTGCAAATACATTTCTGCCTGCAATTGCCAAAAAATTGAAAGAGGCAAATGTTGAACTAAGAGGTTGTCCAATTACATTGCGGATACTTTCCGGTATTAAAAAAGCTGTTGAAGATGATTGGTGGACAGAATATCTTGATTTAATTCTTGCAATTAAAGTTGTAGATAATATAGAAGAAGCTGTAAATCATATAAATCATTATGGTTCATCTCATTCTGATGCAATTGTTACTGAAAATTATACAAAGGTATTTAAGTTTTTGTGCGAAGTTGACTCTGCTGCTGTATATGTTAATGCTTCTACGCGTTTTACAGATGGTTTTGAATTTGGGCTTGGTGCTGAAATAGGAATAAGCACTCAGAAGCTTCATGCTCGTGGACCAATGGGCATAAAAGAACTTACTACAACTAAATTTATAATATTAGGCAAAGGCCAAATTAGAATATGATATCCCCCTTTATTAAAGTGGGATTAAGGGGGATTTGGATTTGAGAGTGAATTTATCCACTGAAAAGTTGGAAGAAATAAAAAAAACAGTAAAAAAAATATTAAATAGTGCCAGGTATAAACATACTCTTAGTGTTTTAAAGATGGCAATACTTCTTGCTGAAAAATATAATGTGAATGTGAAAAAAACGATTATTGCAAGTTTATTACATGATTTTGGGAAAGATATCTCCTATAAAAAAGCCTTGGAGTTGCTAAGAAAATCAAGAATAAATGTTGATAATGAAACAAAGGAAATTCCAGCATTGCTACATTGTTTAATTGGCGAAATATATGCAAGGAAAAATTTTAAAATTAAAGATAAGGATATTTTATATGCCATTAAATTTCATTCAACAGCATCAGAAAATATGTCGAAACTTGCAAAGATAATTTATATAGCAGATTTGGCAGAGGTAAATCGTAAATTTAAAGGTGTGGATATAATAAGAAGAACGGCTTTTAAAAATCTTAATAAAGCTATGATTCTTGGTCTTCAGTCAAAAATTTCATATCTTTTAAAACGCAAACTACCAATACATTCCGATTCAATAAAAGCATGGAATGCTGTAATTCAGACAATAGGCATAAGACATTAGACTTATGGTAAAAATGTAGTTGCCGATTTATCGGCATAAATTGTAGAAGACAATGTTTCTGATACCAAATAGAATTGTTTAACTATGGATAAATTTGAGAGAATTAAAATAAGTAGTAGCAAGAAGTCCAACATACGAAAAAAAGATGGAACGGGTTTTTCATTAAGATTTTCCCAAATAAAAATCCCAAGTATTTCATTTGAAAATTTGGTGACTAAAGGAAAGGGTGCAATCATATTTTTAAAAAATCTATCGTTTAAAAAGAAGAAAAATTTGCAATTTAAAGATGTGGATTTTATTGAATTCAAAGATGATAAAGATTTATCTCTTGTTAATGATGTTTTGGATGTCAAGGATGAAAATCTACAAGATGCAAAAATACCAAAAAATATCAAATATCAAATATCAAAAATCAAAAATATAAAACTTGGAAAATTTAAAACAACCTTTATTTTGACAGCTATAGTATTGCTGATTCTTTTTTTTGCTATATTTTTAATTAATCGCAGAATAAATATTTTGCTTATTGGTACAGATGAGGTTGATGAATATGCAAAACGTTCAGATACTTTAATTCTTATAACTTATAAACCATTTGTCAGAAAAGTTGGTGTATTATCCATTCCAAGAGATACACTTGTGAATTTTTCAGAAAACAAAATAGTTAAAATTAATTCCATATTTGCATATGGATATACTCATGGAAAAGTTAAGCTTGCAGGAAAACTTATAACTAAGAAAGTAAGTGAAATGATAGGTTTAAAAGTAAAAAATTATATTTATCTTGATTATACAGGGGTAGCAAAAATAATAGATGCAATTGGTGGAATAGAAATAAATGTTCCCAAAAGAATGTATTATGTTGATAGGGCAGCTAAACTTAAAATAGATTTAGTTCCTGGTTATCAAAAGCTCAATGGAGAAGAAGCACTTGAATATTTGAGATTTAGGCATGATGCAAAAGGTGATATCGGCAGGGTGGAAAGGCAGCAAGAGTTTATTATGGCATTTGTTAAACGTGCTAAACAGCCTGTTATTTTATCTAAAATACCAAAACTTGTAAAAGAACTTTCAAATTATGTTCATACAAATTTAGGCATACATAATATTATTATTCTTGCAAAAAAGGCTAAGGATATAAAAATAAATGATATAGCTATGTCTACTTTGCCTGGTGAGCCTGTAACTATAAAGGGTTTGTATTATTGGAAGTGCGATAATAATAAAATAAAAGAAACACTTAAAAATATAATGCATGGTTCGGATGATGTTGTTGAGATAGATAAAGCTAAAGTTGAGACCGAAGGGAATGGTGTAACCATAAAAGTTGAAGTGCTAAATGGATGTGGCAAAGAAGGGATAGGGATAGAAGTTACAAGAAAACTTCGGGATAAAGGTTTTGATGTTATAAATTGTGAGAATGCACCAGGTTTTAATTACGAGCACACACTAATTTTTGACAGGTCCGGTGATTCTGAGAAAGCTTCGAAAGTTGGCAAAACACTTGGAGTTAAAAGAAAAAATATAAAATCCAATGTGAATGAATCTGCACTTGTTGATGTAACAGTGGTCGTAGGCAAAGACTATAAAAATGACCCAAAGGGTCATCCTGAGCGATAGTGAAGGATCTCAAAACGATGGATTATTCTGTAGCAATAATAAATTGTAATAACCGTGATTTTTTACCTGAATGTATAGATTCAGTGTTGAAACAGACAATTCCACCAAAAGAGTTCTTAATAGTGGATAATTTTTCAAGTGATGGTTCACGAGAATATATATCCAATGTTAAGTCCGCTATGAAAATCCTTATGAATGACAATAATATCGGATTTGCTGCTGCTGGAAATCAGGTTATTAATGAAACTACAGGAGACTATATACTTATCTTAAATGCAGATATTATATTAAAGCATAATTATATAGAAGAGTTGGATAAATTTATTCAGGATTCTATAGGTATTTTGTCAGGTAAGCTTTTGAATATGACGAATAAAAATCTAGTTGATTCTACAGGACAATTTTTAAGTAAAGGTTTATGTCCCTTAGAACGTGGTTATAATGAGGTGGATACCGGAAAATTCAATACACCTCAGTATGTTTTTTCTGGGTGTGGAGCAGCATCTTTGTATAACAGGAAAATGTTACACAGTGTGAAGATAAATGAAGAATATTTTGATGAGTCTTTTTTTTCCTATTGTGAGGATTTAGACATAGGGTGGCGTGCCCAATTATTTGGATGGAAAGCTTTTTATGTTCCAACTGCATTTGCATATCATGCAAGAGGCGCAAGTTCTGATTTAAAAACCCGAAAAAAACCTTTTTTGAACAAAAAACTCGCTTTAAAGCCATTAGAATTACAGTCACATATAATAATAAACAGATATCTCGTATTAATTAAAAATTGTTCATTGACAATATTTTTTCAGCAATTTCCGTACGTATTTTTTAGAGAAGTAGAAACGTTGCTCTATGTTTTGTTTTTTGTTCCGACGATTATACCTAATCTTATAAAAAAACTATCTCTTTCAGGAAAAGCGTTTAAGGCAAGGCAGTTTATATTTAAACGTAGAGATAAGTTGCGACCTGTCTCTACTATTTCTGAATATATATTATGAAATATCTTGCAATATTTAGCGGATCATTTTTTATATCACTTGTTTTAACTCCATTACTTATTAAGCTGGCAAAACGTTTTAATGTTCTTGATATTCCAAAGGGCAATCTAAAAACACATAAAACATCTATACCTTATTTAGGTGGCATAGCTATATATCTTGCTTTTGTAATTTCACTTATTATTGAACGTTTTATTGCATCTGGCAATATTTATGGATTAATAGGAATAATTGTTGGTGGAACTGCAGTATTTTTTTTGGGATTGGTAGATGATATAAAAAAAGTTTCAATTCCTGTTAAATTTTTAGTGGAAATATCTGTAAGTATAATCTTGATTTTATGTGATATAAAAATAAAATTTTTTCACTGGGAAATTTTAAATATTGCATTTACTGTTTTATGGGTAGTAGGTTTGATAAATGCGTTTAATATAATTGATATAATGGATGGTTTGTGTGCAGGTGTGGCAATAATAGCGTCTATTGCATTTTTTATACTTGGTGCCCAAAACGGGAAATTATTTAGTCCGCTGGCAGCTTTATCATTAGCGGGAGGATGTTTTGGGTTTTTAATATACAATTTTAATCCTGCACGGATATTTATGGGTGATGCAGGTAGCTTATTTATAGGATTTATACTTTCTGCACTTGCACTTACAGAAAGTTATACAGAGATTAATAAACTCGCAGTTTTTGCGCCAATTTTTATATTGGGGATTCCTATATTTGATACAATTTTTGTAATGTTTATTAGATATAAAAAACATATACCTGTTGTGTGGGGAAGTCCTGACCATTTTCCTTTGAGAATGGAAAAGCTGGGTTTAAGTAGAAAAAAAGTAGTGTTAGTAATTTATGGAATTGCTATTTTTTTGTGCACACTTGCTTATTTGAGCACTAAAGTTTTATTTGTCCCTGCATTTTTTATATATTTGATAATTATAGTTATTGTTTTGATATCAGCATATCGTTTAAGCTTTATAAAAATGTAGTTGCCGATTTATCGGCAAAATATTGTAAAGACCCTGTGCTACCAAACTCCCACTGATAAGGGGGAGATAGAGGGGGGTTAAAAGGAGGAAAAAATGTTTGATAAATTGAAGGATATTTATGATTTGCAAAAACAGGCATCTAATTTAAAAAAGGAATTAGGTAAGATGCTTATTGAAGCAGAGGAAGGAAATGGCTCAATAAAAATAGTCATAAATGGCGAACAAAAAGTTCAGTCTATAACTATTGGGGAAGAGTGGTTGTCTGTAACAAAGAAAAAAGATCTTGAAGAGGTACTAAAAAAATGTTTTATAAAAGCAGTAGAAAAAGTGCAAATTGAAATGGTGTCTAAGTTAGGTCCTATGGCAAAAAATTTGAAATTGCCATTTTAACGTAGGGGCGGGTTTATCCGCCCTAAAAAATAGGTCAGGCAAGTCTGTCCCTACAGAAATGAGAAAAAGGATATTTTAAAGTGAAAAAGCAAACGGTTATACTTGGAGGAGGTTTAACAGGCTTAAGTGTTGCGTATCATTTGGGTGATAATTCTATTGTGCTTGAGAAATCAAGTAGAGTTGGTGGATTATGTAAGTCTGAAAAGATAAATGGGTGGACATTTGATTATACAGGTCACCTTTTGCATTTTAGAAATGAATATGCTAAAAAACTTGTTTTTAAGTTGCTGAATGGTAATCTTAAAAAAAATATAAGGCGAGCTTATATTTATACTTTTGATAGGTATATTCCTTATCCATTTCAGGCAAATTTATATTCTTTACCCTCTTTAATTCAGAAAGAATGTGTCCAAGGTATGCTTGATACTAAATTGCACCTAAAGAATCCAAAAAATCTTGAAGAGTGGATAATTTCTACTTTTGGGAAAGGTATTGCAAAATATTTTATGATTCCTTATAACCAAAAAATGTGGAAAACTCCACTTAAAAATATGAATCCGTATGCTTTATCAAAATATGCTCCAGTTTTGTCTATTGATGATATAATGAAGAGCATAGTGGAAAATAAACCCGGGAAATTTGGATATAATGTAAATTTTTGGTATCCAAAATCAGGAGGAATAGAAGAATTTGTCCAAGAAATAGCAAAAAAAATAAAAAATGTTTGTCTTAATTCAGAAATAACAGGAATTTCCTTAAAAAATAGATACGTTGTAGTCAATAACACAAAAAAAATTAATTTTGATACTTTGGTTTCTACTTTACCCATTACTGAGTTGATAAGTAAAATTGATGAAGTGCCTGATGTTGTGAGAAAATCAGCACAGATGCTTGAATATGTTTCAGTTCTAAATATTAATATAGGAGTTGCAAGAGATAATATTTCTGATAAACATTGGGTATATTTTTCTGAAAAGAAATTTGTGTTCTACAGGATTGGATTTTATACAAATATTTCACGTGCTTTAGCACCAAAAGGGACAACTTCAATGTATATTGAAGTTGCTTATCGCAATAATATAGACAAAAATGCTGTATTTAAAAGAGTGAAAGAGGATTTGTTTTTAGCAAAAGTATTAAATAAAAGCGATAAGATTTTGGCATATTTGCCATTAGATATTAAATATGCATATCCTGTTAATACTGTTTCTACTCCAAAAAATCTCGCAATAATAAACAGGTTTTTAAATAAAAATTCAGTTTATTCAATTGGTCGTTTTGGAAAATGGCATCATAGTTCAATGGAAGATGCTATACTGGAAGGAAAATGCGTACTGTCGCACATATAATAACAAAGTTGGAATTGGGTGGTGCACAGCAGAATACACTTTACACTGTAGAAAATTTAGACAGGAGTAAATATAAAGTAATACTTATTTCTGGAAATGGAGGACTACTTGATAGTGATGCCAAAAAAATAAAAGATATAGAACTTATTTTAATTCCTGAACTCAAACATGAAATAAATTTATTCTGGGATGCAATTTGTTTTTTTAAACTATATTTTTTATTCAGGAATAAAAAAATTGATATTTTGCATACGCATAGTTCAAAAGCAGGTATACTTGGAAGACTCGCAGGGTTTTTAGCAAAAATTCCAATTATAATACATACTGTTCATGGATTCTCATTTAATGGACAGCAGAATTTTATTAAAAAGAATCTTTTTGTATTATTTGAAAGAATAACTGCAAAAATCACACATAAATTAATAGTAGTTACAGTTAATGATATAGATAAAGGTTTAAATGCTAAAGTGGGAAATCATGGACAATATATTTTAATACATAGTGGTATAGATATTGAAAAATTTAAATTTTTAAAAATAAACATAGATGATTTGAAACGCGAATTTAAAATACCTTTAGATGATCTTGTTGTGGGAATGATTGCATGTCTTAAACCACAAAAAGCACCTTGTGATTTTGTTTGTGCAGCAAGTGAAGTTGTAAAAAAAATAAAAAATTGCAAATTTATGCTTATAGGTGATGGAGATTTAAGACAAGAGGTTCAGAGTCTGATAAAAGAGCTTAAGCTTGAAGATAAAATTATATTAACTGGTTGGCGTAAAGATGTGGAAAATTTAATACATATTTTTGATGTATTTGTACTTTCTTCTTTATGGGAAGGTTTGCCAAGGGTTTTTCCACAAGTTATGTGTGCAGGTTTGCCTGTTGTGGCAACAAAAGTTGATGGAGCAAGTGAAGTTATAAAAGATGGTGAAACAGGTTTTTTAGTTGAACCAAAGGATTACAAGGGGCTGGCACAAAAGATATGTCTTTTGCTTTCTGATGAAAGTTTAAGAATAGCAATGGGCAATAAAGCAAGACTTCGTATCGATGAAAGTTTTGACATCAAAAAAATGGTTCAAGATATTGATGAATTATATCAAATCCAGCTTTCCCCCTGATAAGGGGGTTTAATTATGACAATGACTACTGAATTAGAAAATCGTATAAGAAATATCAAAGACATTATTAAAACTAAAAAATTTGACGCTTTTTTAGTAACTGATCCACTAAACCGCAAATATTTGTCAGGTTTTACCGGAACTTCTGGGTGGATTGTGGTAACTTCAGAAAAAATATTTTTAATAACTGATTTACGTTATACCCAACAAGCAAATCTGGAAACAGGTAGTATATTAAATTGTGAAATACTAATACATAAAGTAAATATAGTAAAAGCATTAGCTCGCATATTGCAAAAGAATAAAATAAAAAAACTTGGATTTGAAGCAAAACATTTAACAATATATTATTATGAAAAATTAAAAGGGGAAATGCCATACCTAAAATTTTTCCCTACAGAAAATATTGTTGAAAACTTAAGAATGATTAAGACAGAAGCAGAAATAAATTATATAAAATATGCTGTAGATATAGCTAAAAAATCATTTGAATCTATAAAGGGTAAAATTAAAGCGGGAGTTTTGGAAAAAGATTTGGCATTAGAACTTGAATATCAAATGAAAAAAAATGGTGCTGATGAAATTGCATTTCCAATAATTGTTGCATCTGGATATAGATCTGCTTTGCCTCATGGGGTTGCTACTACAAAAAAAATTAAGGAGAAGGAATTAGTATTAATAGATTTTGGGGCAGTATGCAAAAATTACCTTTCAGATTTGACATATACAGTGTGCATTGGTATAATGAATAAAAAGCAGGAAAAGATTTTTAAAACTATACGCACTGCTCAGGAACTTGCAATTTCAAAGATTAAGCCAGGAGTTAAATTGAAATATATAGATTCAATTGCAAGAGGTTTTATAAAAAAACAAGGATATGCGAATTACTTTACTCATGGATTGGGGCATGGTATAGGTATGGCAGTACATGAATTGCCTGTAGTATCAGGAAAAAGCAAGGAAGAATTAAAAGAAGGTATGGTTGTAACAGTAGAACCTGGTATTTATATTTCTGGATGGGGTGGAGTTAGGCTTGAAAAGGATGTGGTAGTTAGAAAAAATGGTACAGAAGTACTTGGATAACAAAAAGATTCTTCATATTAATGCGAATAAACCAGATAAATCAGATATTAGAAAGGCGGTTTTGATTTTGGAAAAAGGGGGCGTTATAGCTATACCAACTGATACAGTTTATGGATTTGGGGCTTGTGCATATAATGAGAAAGCTGTGCAAAGGATTTTTAAAATTAAAAATAGATCAAATTCAAAGTCTATGGTATTAATTTTAAACAATATAAAAGACATTAAAAAATTTGCTAAAGATATAAGTGAGAATGCAAAACAATTAATGAAAAAGAAATGGCCGGGACCATTAACATTAATATTAAGAGCTAAGAAAAATACACCAAAATATTTAGTGTCTGATTCAGGTAATATTGGTGTTAGAATACCAAATTATTCTATACCTTTAAAAATAATTGAAATGCTTAGGTGCCCTTTAGTTCTTACAAGTGCAAATATGTCAGATAAGCCAAGTTTAATAAATGCAAAGGTAATAGCAAAAAAATTTGGAGATGTGTTAGATTTGATTATTGATTCGGGTGTGTCTCCAATTAAAGTTGAGTCTACTGTGGTGGATACGACAGTTAATCCACCTAAAATTTTACGATATGGCGCTGCTAAAATCGATCTTGTTCGTTTACACAGGTAATACCCAATAATATTATTTATAATATTATTGAAATATTATGTTAAAGTCAATTTTGTTCGTTTGTACAGGTAATACCTGTAGAAGTCCTATGGCAGAAGGTTTGTTTAAAAAAATGCTTTCTGATAGAGGTATAACTGGAATTTCTGTTGGTTCTGCTGGGACTATGGCTTTTGGATTTTTTCCAGCTTCTCATTATGCAATTGAGGTTATGAATGAAGAGGGGATAGATATTTCTGCGCATCGTTCTAAAAAAATTACAAGTGATTTAATAGGTAAGTATAATATGATTTTTACAATGACTTCATTGCAAAGAGACGAAGTTCTTAGTGGGTGTCCTTCTTCTGCAAATAAAGTTTTTGTATTAAAAGATGGTGGAATACAGGATCCAATTGGGGAGTCTATAGATGCATATAGTAATATATGTAAGATATTAAAAGAAACATTAGGGGGAGTGATAGAAAAATGGTTATAGCACTTGGAAGTGATCATGCAAGTTTTGAATTGAAAGAGGAAATAAAAAAAAATTTGGCAGAACAAAAAATTGAATTCAAGGATTTTGGCACAAATAGTTGTAATTCTGTAGATTATCCGGAATTTGGATTTAAAGTGGCAAATGCAGTTGCAAATGGTGAATATCCAAAAGGTATTTTGTTTTGTGGTTCTGGAATAGGAATGTCAATAGTGGCAAATAAAGTTCCTAAAATACGTGCTGCGTTATGTAATGATGTTTATACAGCTAAATTAAGTAGGGAACACAATGATGCAAATATACTGGTGTTAGCTGGAAGAATCATTGGAATAGGATTGGCAAAAGAAATAGTAAAAGTATGGCTTAACACAAAATTTTCAGAAGAAAAACGCCATGCTGATAGAATATCACAGATTAGTGATATTGAAAGAAAATATTGTAAATGATTGGAGAAAATATGGATATTTTAAGAAAAGCAGATCCTGTAATAGCCAGGATGATTGAAAACGAAAAAAAACGTGAGAATGAAAAACTTAGGTTAATAGCATCAGAAAATTATGTTAGTGCTGCTATACTTTGTGCACAAGGTTCTGGTTTAACAAATAAATATGCTGAAGGTTATCCATCTAAACGTTACTATGAGGGTTGTGAAAACATTGATGAAATAGAAAAATTGGCAATTGACAGAGCAAAACAGCTTTTTGGTGCACAACATGTAAATGTTCAGCCACATTCTGGTTCTCAGGCTAATATGGCAGTGCTTTTATCAATGCTTGAGCTTGATGATGTTATAATGGGAATGAATCTTTCATCCGGTGGTCATATTACTCATGGTGCAAAAGTTAATTTTTCAGGCAAGTGTTTTAAATCAGTTAGCTATTATGTAGATGAAAAAACTGAACTTATTGATTATGATGCTATCAGGGTTCTTGCACGAAAATATAAGCCAAAAATGATAATAGCTGGTGCAAGTTCATATCCTCGGATAATAGATTTTAAAAAATTTAGAGAAATAGCTGATGAAATAGGTGCTTATTTTATGGCAGATATTGCACATATATCAGGTTTAGTTATTGCAGGTCTTCATCCAAATCCTGTGCCTTATGCAGATTTTGTTACAACAAGTACACACAAAACATTGCGAGGTCCAAGAGGTGGTTTAATATTATGTGCAGGAAGATTTGCAGAGGCTATAGATAAAATGGTTTTTCCAGGTATTCAAGGAGGACCTCTTATGCATGTAATAGCTGCAAAAGCTGTTGCATTTAAAGAAGCTTCAAGTGGTAAATTTAAAACATACCAGAAACAAATAGTTGCAAATGCTAAAAAACTGGGAAGTGAGTTAATGAAGATGGGATACAAATTAGTAACAAATGGTACAGATAATCACTTGATTTTAATGGATTTAAGAGTTAATAAATTGACAGGCAAAGAAGCTGCTGATGCTTTGGATAAAGCGGGTATTACGGCGAATATGAATCGCATCCCATTTGATCCGTTGAGTCCTGAAGTCACTTCTGGGCTTAGGCTTGGTACTCCGGCACTTACAACTCGGGGAATGAAGGAAGATGAAATGATATTAATTGCTCAACTTATTTACAGTGTGCTATCAAATATAAAAAGTAGAAAAATTAAAGCAGAAGTAAAAGAAGTAGTAAAAAACCTTTGCAAAAAATTTCCAGTCCCATATAAATGACAAAACCGCATTTGTTTATACTTGTTTCTAGTTTAATCGCAAGTTTTTTTGTAACTCCATTTGTAAAAAAACTTGCGTTAAAAGCAAAAGCTGTTGATATGCCAACTCACCGAAAAGTTCACCATAAAATAATTCCAAGGTGGGGAGGATTGGCTATCTATACAGGTTTTTTTTTATCATTACTTCTATTGTTTGTTTTGAATGATTCATTTAAGAAATTACTTGAACTAAAACATTATTTTTTAGGATGGCAATTATTAGGAATATTTGTTGCAGGTACTGTTATAGTAATTGTTGGTATGTTAGATGATAAATTTGGATTGCCTCCAAAAATAAAATTATCTGGTCAGATAATTTCTGCTTTAATACTTGTGGCATTTGGAACGAAATTTTCTGGTATAACGTTGCCATTTACCAAGTCTTTTTTGGAGTTACATTCATTTTTAGGTATAGGGATTACAGTATTTTGGGTAGTACTTCTTATAAATTCATTTAATTTTGTAGACGGATTAGATGGGTTGGCATCAGGTTTAGCTATTATTACAGCAATTACGTTTTTTTGCATTTCACTTGAGTATTTGCCAATAGTTAAGGGTTATATGGTTCAAAAATCTTTGGTATTTACTGCAATATTAAGTTTAGCACTTGTGGGAAGCGCACTTGGTTTTTTGCGATACAATTTTAATCCAGCCAGAATTTTTATGGGGGATACTGGTAGTCAGTTTTTGGGGCTTATTTTAGCTTCAATAACAATAATAGGTGCGTTTAAAAGAGTTTCTACATTTGCGATATTCGTTCCACTTTTTGCAGTAGCTATTCCTATAGCTGATACTGGTTATGCAATTATACGCAGGATTAAGAAAAAAACTCCTATTTCTATGCCGGACAAAAAACATTTTCATCATCAATTACTAGCAATCGGATTTTCGCAAAAACAAGCAGTTGTTATTTTATACCTGATAAGTGCAATTCTTGCAGCATTTGCAGTATTTCTAACAAAATACAAATAAACTCCCACAACCCCCGCTTTGCTAAAGAGGGGGATAGGGGGAGTTGTGCAGATTATTTATGACTGTAGAAAACATTATATCCAAAATTAAAGAATATTTGCCACAAGCCGATACTTCAAAAATTATAGCTTCTTATGAACTCGCTCAATTAGCTCATGAAAATCAGAAACGTTTATCAGAAGAACCATATATATCTCACTGTTTAGCTGTTGCTAATATGCTTATTGATTTAAAACTCGATGTTTCTACTGTTTGTGCTGGTTTATTGCATGATACGATTGAAGAATCAGCATTAAATACTGATGATTTAAAAAAAAGTGTTGGCGAGGAAATTACAAGTTTAGTAGATGGGGTTACAAAACTTTCTTTTAAATTGCATCCTCATACTACAGAGCAACAGCAAGCAGATAATTTTAGGAAAATGTTGCTTGCTATGGCAAAAGATATAAGAGTTATTATTATTAAACTTGTGGATAGATTGCATAATATGCGTACTTTAGAATATCTGGAGGAAGATAAGAGAAAAGAAAATGCACAAGAGACTTTGGAAATATATGCTCCATTGGCTCATAGATTGGGAATGGGAAAAATAAAATGGGAATTAGAGGATTTGTCATTGCGGTATTTATATCCTGAAGTTTATCATGAATTAGCAGAGAAAGTAGCAATGAAACGTGTTCTCCGAGAGGTGTTAATAGAGGAAGCAAAAAAAATTCTTGAGGAAAAATTAAAAGAAACAGGTATAAAATCTAATTTAGAAGGTAGAGCAAAACATTTTTACAGTATTTATCAAAAGATACAGAAAGAAAATAAATCCTTTGATGAAATATATGACCTTATAGCATTGCGGGTTGTTGTTGATTCTAAAACAGACTGTTATAGTGTTTTGGGTGTTATACATGCTTTGTGGAAGCCGATTCCAGGTCACTTCAAAGATTATATAGCAATGCCTAAATCCAATATGTATCAGTCATTACATTCTACTGTGATAGGACCAAAAGGTATTCCTTTAGAAGTTCAAATAAGAACAGTAGAAATGCATAAAGTGGCAGAAGTGGGAATATCATCGCATTGGTATTATAAAGAATCCGGGAAGCGAGATGAAAAATTAGAGTCCAAATTAGCATGGTTGCGTCAGATAATTGAATGGCATAAGGAATTAAAAGATTCAAGAGAATTTATGGAGGCATTAAAGGTTGATTTGTTTAGTGATGAAGTATTTGTATTTACTCCAAAAGGTGATGTTAAAGATTTGCCAAAAGGTGCAACTTCTGTTGATTTTGCATATAGTATACATTCAGATGTTGGTGAACATTGTATGGGTGCAAAAGTAAATAGTAAAATGGTGCCATTAAAATATGAATTAAAAAATGGAGATATAGTTGAAATAATAACTTCAGCTTCTCATAATCCAAGTAGAGACTGGCTTAAATTCGTAAAAACATCTAAGGCGAAAAGTAAAATTAAACATTGGTTTAAAGCGATAGAAAATTTAGAAATGGGGAGGAAAGCTAATGGCTAAAGAAATTATTAATATAGAAAACGCGCCTAAAGCAGTGGGTCCGTATTCTCAGGCTGTAAAAGCCGGAAATTTTTTGTTTATATCTGGGCAAATACCAATAGACCCAACGAATGGCCGTGTCCTTTATGGAAATGTTGAGATACAAACGCGTAGGGTTTTGGATAATATTAAAGCAATTGTTGAATCACAAGGTTTAACATTAAACGATGTAGTGAAAGTTACAATATATCTAAAAGATATAGAGGAGTTTAAATTTGTAAATCAAGTTTATGAAACATATTTTGCAAGCGAACCTCCAGCACGCACTACAATAGAAGTATCTAACTTGCCTAAAGCTGTAAATATAGAAATCGATGCAATTGTATGTTTTGGTTAAGCTATTGCTTTTACTACTTTTCCTGAACGAAGACATCTTGTGCAGACAGATATATGCTGGTGTACGCCTTTAATAATAGTTTTTACTCTTTGAAGATTTGGCATACTCCTTTTTTTTGTATGTCTTTTAGAATGGCTTACCATATTTCCAGTTAGTGGTTTTTTGCCACATATTGTGCATTGTCTTGACATAGTAATTACTCCTTTTTATATGCCGATGAATCGGCATCTACTAATTTAATTGTAGTTGCTGATTTATCAGCGATTCAACTACAGTTTTTAATTGAATGTATACTTTTTATGGAATATAATAATAACAAATAAATCGCAAAAATGCAACTATTAACAAGTAAAAATCCTATGCAGGATTCTGTTCAGTTTATTAAGGGTGTTGGCCCACACAGAGTGGCATCATTTAGATATTTTGGTGTCCAGACTACTGAAGACTTACTTGCATATTTCCCTAAATGGCATATATATAATAAAATTATTACACCAATATCAAAGGTTAAGTCAAATACTGAAGTATTTATAAAGGCTCAAATTCTTGCAGTTACAGAAATAAAGAAAATACGACGCAGTATAATAAAAGTATTGCTTAGCGATAAAACAGATGAATTGATATGGGTGTGGTTTAACAGACCATATTTAAAGAAAGAATTTGCAATAGGCAAAAAAGTTATTATAAAAGATGCTGTTGAAATTACAAGGTGGGGAAAACAAATTGTAGGGCGCACAGGTACTTATGAATTTCTTGCAGAGGTAGATAATATTGAAATTGAACAGGAGAAAATTGTACCATTTTACCATGCAACAAAAATTTTAATTCAAGAACAATTACGGTTAATATTAAAATCTGCAGTTGAAAAATATTCAGATAAACTTTTGGACCCATTGCCTCAGTATATTCTTAAAGATGCAGATTTAATTGGATACAAAAATGCTGTAGAAGAAGCTCATTTTCCAGAATCTTTGGAAAAACTTGAAAAAGCAAAATATAGACTTGCATTTGATGAGTTGTTTATGTTGCAGATTTTTTTGTGTTTAAGGAAAAAGGCTATTGGTGAAAAAATTAAAAATAGACAATACAGATTTAATGGGGGATTGATTGAAAGTTTTAAAAAAACAATTCCATTTAAACTTACTAATGCACAAATAAGAGTTGTAGACGAAATTAAAAATGATTTGGCTAAACCACAGCCTATGAATCGTTTGTTACAAGGTGATGTGGGGTCAGGTAAAACAATTGTGGCACTTATTTCACTTTTGGTTGCAGTTGATAGTGGGTATCAGGGTGTTGTTATGGCTCCCACAGAGATACTTGCAGAGCAGCACTACAGTAATTTTTTGAATTTTCTAAAAGGATTGTCTGTGTCCGTAGCACTTTTGACAGGTTCTACAAAAACTGCATTGAGAAAAGAAATATTGAAAAAATTAAAAACTGGAGAAATTAATATTTTGATTGGAACACATGCTTTATTGGAAGAAGAAATTTTATTTAAAGAATTAGGTTTGATGATAATTGATGAAAGGCATAAATTTGGAGTATTGCAAAGGTTGGCTTTAGAAAAAAAAGGAAAATATCCGGATTGTCTGATGATGACTGCTACACCTTTTCCAAGAGCATTAGTTCTTACACTGTATGGTGATACGGATTTATCAGTGATTGACGAAATGCCGCCAGGGAGAATGTCAATATTTACTAAGTGGTTGAGTGAAAAAAGAAGAGAAGAGATGTATGAATTTTTAAGAGACAAATTAAAGCTTGGGCAACAAGTATATATGGTTTATCCTCTTGTGGAAGAATCAGATAAATCTGAGCTTAAATCAGCTGTGTCTATGGCAGCGCATCTTCAAAAAGATATTTTTTCAGAGTTTAAAGTTGGGTTAATGCATGGCAGATTATCTGGAAAAGAAAAAGAAGAAATAATGAAAGCATTTAAAAATAAAGAAATTAATATTTTGATATCAACTACAGTTATTGAAGTTGGTATAGATGTATCCAATGTTTCTGTAATAGTTATAGAACATGCTGAAAGATTTGGTTTGGCACAGTTGCATCAATTAAGGGGGAGAGTAGGTAGAGGAAGTGAGAAATCGTATTGCACTCTTTTAACCAGCTGGAATATCTCTTCTGATGCAGTTGCAAGAATGAAAATAATGGAGCGGACAAATGATGGTTTTGAAATAGCAGAAGAAGATTTAAGACTTAGAGGCCCCGGGGAATTGTTTGGTATAAAACAACATGGTGAATTGGATTTAAAAATGGTGAATATTGGTAAAGATATTGATATACTTGAAAAAGCACGGAAATTTGCTTTTGATTTAATGGAAGCAGATCCTGCACTTTCGAAATCGGAACACAAATTGTTAAAGGAAAAACTGGATAAATCTTTCAAAAAAGATATAGAACTTGCTGCAGTCAGTTAAATGCTGTAAAAAATGGTAATGAATGGTCTTTAGACCATTCATAAATAAAGAATCTGCAGGGTCTAAAGACCCTGTGCTACCAAAAAATGAAGGAGATAAATTATGGATGAAATAAAAGTTCTTGAGAAAAGTGAATTTGATGAACTAATAGAATTTCTAAATAAAATTTTCAAAAAAGATATGGAAAAAGAATATTGTCATGTTTTTAGATGCGATGATGAAAAGTTTATGAAAAATAGTTTAATCATAAAAGACAAGGGCAAAATCATAGCTCATATTGGAATATTTCCAATGAAAATTATTGTTCAGGGTAATATTTTGAATTGTGGTGGTATAGGCGGAGTTTCTACAGATGATGCATATCGTGGTCATGGTTTAATGACTAAATTAATAAATGCTGCTATATTGGAAATGAAAAAGCGAAAATATGAAATATCTTTTTTATGGGGAGATAGAAAACGTTATGGAAATTTTGGATGGGAAATAGGTGGGAGAAGAGTTTTATATACGTTAAGCAAACGTTCTGTTTTGGTATATCCTGCTATTAAAACCCGTATTAGAAAATATGATGGTGAGCAAAAAGATTTGCAAAAAATGATGAGAATGCATGAAAAAGAAATATTCAATGTTAAACATACAAAAAGAGATTACAACTTAGTTTTTAACAGAAAAAAGCATGAAACATATTTGGCTGTTCAGGATAATCAAATATTGAGTTATCTGACTTTAACTGGGGAAGGGAATACGCGAAAAATACAAGAATATGGAGGTATGTCAACAAGTTTGTCTGATATAATCAAATATTTGTTTGAAATATACAATTTGGAATCACTAACTGCTTGTAGTCCGTATGTTTTTTCTTGTTTAAGTAATGTTATTTTAAAAGGTGCTACTTCTTACGAGATTCATCCAATTGCTAAGGTAAAAATACTGAATTTGAAGTCAACTCTTTCGAAGTTTTTGCCACAGATGCAGATAAAAAGAGATGAATTAAATAGTAGAATTTCAGGTGTTGTCACACTTGAAATGTGGGAAACAGATCAAAATGTTACTCTTGATATAGGTAGGAAAATTAAAATAATAGATAAGGAAGTTCAAAATAAAGTTGCTCTAAATGAACATGAAATGGTACGTTTGCTTTTTGGATTAATGTCTCCATCTAAAATGTTTGATTTCTCCAAAGCAGGCCCTGTTTTGGACACAATTTTTCCATTAGATTTTTATATAAGTGAATTAGATATGGTGTAATATATGTAGTTATGTAGAAGCCTCTTTAGAGGCGATAATAGAAAATTTCTTGAGTAAGGCATTTCTTTTTGATACAATTTAAAACATAAATGATAAAATTTAAAGAGGCACAAAAAATAATTTTGAAAAATGTCAGACAGTTATCTTTGGAAAAAATTAATATTAGTTTTGTTCTTGGTCGTATATTAGGGGAAAATATATATTCTAATATTAATATACCACCTTTTTCTAAATCTGCAATGGATGGATTTGCTATAAGATATAAAGATATAGTGGATTTAAATGGCAAAAATTGTGTTTCTTTGAAGATAATTGCTGATTTGCCTGCTGGAAAAACTTTTAAACGAGAACTTAAAATAGGTGAAGCTGTGCGTATAATGACTGGGGCTCCTGTTCCATCAGGTGCTGATATTGTAGTTCCTATAGAAGATGTTCAAGTTGATGGTTTTTATGTCAGGATTTTAAAAACATATAAGCAAGGCACTAATATTGCACCTATAGGTGAGGATGTCCAAAAAGGTGAGCTTGTTATGGAAAAAGGAAGTTTGCTTGGGCCTGCACATATAGGTATGTTTGCAGCACTTGGGAAGAAAGAAGTAAAATTATATAAAAAACCTTATGTAGCAATTTTGCCAACAGGTTCTGAATTAGTTGATATAAGTAAATCTCTAACAAAAGGTAAAATAAGAGATTCAAATAGTTATTCTTTAAATGCACAAGTTACTGAAGCAGGTGCTGCTCCTGTTAAATTTCCAATATGTAGAGATGTAGAAGAAAAATTAACAAGAGAAGTTCAGAAAGGTTTGAAATATGATGTATTAATAGTTTCAGGTGGTATTTCAGTTGGGGATTATGATTTTGTAAAAAGAGTATTTGAAAAATTAAAAATAAAAGAAATTTTCTGGAAAGTTGCGATTAAACCTGGAATGCCTGTATTTTTTGGAAAATTTAAAGACAAATTAGTATTTGGTTTACCGGGAAACCCAGTTTCTGTGATGGTTACTTATGAATTATTCATAAGACCGGCTTTGCTTTTAATGATGGGACGAAAAGATTGTTTCAGAGAAGAAGTATCTGCTGTTGCGAAATGTGAAATTAAACATAAACGTGGAAGATTAGATTTTATAAGGGGAAATCTAAATTGGCAGGATGGGGAATATTTTGTTTCTCCAACGGGATTTCAGGGTTCAGGAGTTTTAAAATCAATGGTTCAGGCGAATTCATTGATTGTTATTCCTGAAAATTTGGATTTAATTCCTGCAGGAACTAAAGTTAAAGTCTTAAAATTGAAATAGAAAGGAGTTGCCATTTTATGTCAAAAGTTTTAATAATATATTATAGTAGAACAGGGAATACGGAAAAGATGGCTAATTTTATTGCAGAAGGGGTTAAATCTGAAGGCTTGGATGCTCAGACAAAAAAAGTGAAAGATGTTGTATTGGAAGATTTGCAAAATGCTGATGGAATAATTATTGGTTCGCCTACTTACTATGGGACAATGTCTGCTGAAATCAAAAAATTATTTGATGAAAGTGTTAAACTTCATAGACGGCTTGATGGAAAAGTAGGAGCTGCATTTTCTTCTTCTGGAAATATTGCTGGTGGAAACGAAACAACGATATTAGATATATTAAACGCATTTTTGATTCACGGGATGATAATTCAGGGAGACCCAAATGGTGACCATTACGGGCCTGTGGCAATTGGTTCGCCTGATGAACGTTCCCAAAAAGAATGTGGACGTTTAGGCAAAAGAGTTGCCTCATTAATAAAAAGATTAAAATAAAACGCTTCTAAATCCCCCTTGATAAAGGGCGGGGCACCCATCTGAAAGATGGGTCGAGGGGGATTTGTAGTTGCTGATTTATCAGCATTCTTAGTAAATTAGCAATCATGAATTCTGTCATGCTGAATTTATTTCAGCATCTCATAAAATAAAGGTTTTTGAGATCCTGAAACAAGTTCAGGATGACAAAAATGAAAGGGAGAATAAAATGATAGTTATAGGAGAAAGAATAAATGCAACACGAAAACATATTTTTGCAGCTATAGAAAAACGCGATACAAAATTTATTCAGGATGAGGCTATGAATCAAATAAAATCCGGAGCAAATTTGATTGATATAAATGCAGGCGGAAAACCGGACAGAGAAATTTCAGATATGGAATGGCTTGTTAAAACAGTTAGAGAAGTTACAGATGTTCCATTGTGTATAGATAGTGCTAATCCCTCTGCTATAGAATTAGGCTTAAGTCTACAAGGAAAAGCTAAGCCAATGATAAATTCTATAACAAATGAAGAAGAGAGATTAAATAAAATATTGCCATTAGTGAAAAAATACAATAGTGATGTTGTAGCTCTAACAATAGAAGCAGGCGGAATTCCAACAACTGCTCAAAGGCGAATTGAGATTGCAAAAAGTATGCTAACAAAGGTGAAAGATTTTGGTATTCCACTTAGTAATGTATATGTTGATCCCTGTATATTTCCTGTAAGCACAGATTCAAAGCAGGCAATTGTATCAATGGATACAATAAGAGGTGTAAAACAGATGTTTCCTGAAGTTAAATCAGTTGTTGGCTTAAGTAATGTTTCTTATGGTTTGCCTGCAAGAGTAATAGTGAATTCTGCATTTTTAATTCTTTTGCTTTCAGCAGGATTAGATGCTGCAATAATTGATCCTACAGAAAAGAAAATGATGACTGCATTAAGAGCTGCAAATGCTTTGTTGGATAAAGATGAATATTGTTTAGAATATATAACTGCATCCCGTGAAGGTCTATTCAGTTAATAGAGCCAAAAAATGGCTTAATAGTTTTACTGATTACGAGAAGACAACTTCTTATTCCTATACAGCTGACTATTTTAATTTAAACAGGATTAAATGGATTCTTAAAAAACTTGGACAACCTCAGGATAAATTTAAATCCATACATATAGCTGGTACCAAAGGTAAGGGGTCAACTGCATATATTCTTGCTTCAATATTAAAAGAAGCTAAATTCCAAGTTGGGCTTTACACTTCACCTCATATTGTTTCTGAAACAGAAAGAATACAGATTAATGGCGAAAAAATCACATATCAGGAAATTGCTGAATTGGTATCAATTATTGCACCTGTAGTAACTGATTTAACAAAAAAAACAAAATACGGCATACCTACTTTTTTTGAAATTTACACTGCAATTGCATTTTTGTATTTTGCCAGAAAAAAAATTGATATAGGAGTAATAGAAGTAGGAATGGGTGGAAGACTTGATGCCACAAATGTTATAAATCCTGTTGTTTCAATAATTACTACAATAGGTTATGACCACACAAAAGAACTAGGCAATTCTTTAACATCTATTGCGCAGGAGAAAGCAGGAATAATTAAAGAAAATTCTATTGTGATATCAGCTTCGCAATATTCTTCCGTGGATAGAGTAATACAAAAGCAATGCAAAATAAAAAATGCAAAATATTTTGTGCTTGCATCTTGTAGCGGCAAAGCGAAGCTTTGCCGTAATACATTTTACTTTAAGAAACTCATTTCAGACATTAACGGCAATACATTTAATTTTTATACGAGCACGTCATTGCGAGGGTGCGTAGGGGCGACTTTAGTCGCCCGACAACTAAGTAATTTCGTAGTAGAAAAATATTATTTGCCTTTATTGGGTGAACATCAAATTATAAATACATCTCTTGCTATTGCAGCAATTAAAAGTTTACCATTACAAATTCCTGAGAATGCTATACGTCAGGGTCTAAAAAACATTGAATTGTCAGGTCGTCTTGAAATCGTATCTAAAAAACCACTTATTATTTTAGATGGTGCGCATAATGTTGAATCAGCACGAGTTTTAAAAGAATGTATTAAAAAAACATTTAAAACTAATAAAATTTTCCTAATAATCGCGATGTCGTCTAATAAAGATATAAAAGGATTTGGAAACATTCTTTGCCCAGTGGCAAGCAAAATAATTTTAACCAGATTTAATGCTCAACGTTCAGCAAATCCCAATAAAATAAAAGAAATATTAAAAAAATTTACCAGAAAAATTGTAGTAGCATCCGATTTAAAATCTGCGATAGAAAAAGCTTACAATATGTTATCTTGCAATGATTTGCTATGCGTAACAGGTTCTTTTTATATAATCGGAGAAGCAAAGAAAACACTGAAGTTTTTGCCCCCTTTATTAAAGGGGGATTAAGGGGGAATCTATATGTAGACTAAAGTATTTGTCCGTTTAGCACTGAAAAAAACCTTGCAATAGGTTATATGCATAAATTATAATGTAACCGCTTAGTAATTATATGTCATTCTGAGCAAAGCGAAGAATCTTAAATGTAGACGCAGGCTTTAGCCTGCGGAAAAATGGAGGGTAAAATGAAAAGTCAAATATTTTCAGTGGTATCATTGATTATTGGTGCTTTTATTGTTAGTAATAAAGTATCTGCTGTAACTGTAGAGGATAAGATTGTAGTTTTAGAAACAACCCAGGGTGTAATAGAAATAAAGCTTATGCCGAAAATAACGCCTAAAACTTGTGAGAACTTCGAAAAGTTAATTGAAAAAGGTTATTATAATGGAATAATCTTGCACAGAGTAATAAAAGGTTTTATGATTCAAGGCGGAGACCCAACAGGCACAGGCAGAGGCGGGCAATCAATATGGGGAAAACCTTTTGAAGATGAAGTAAAATCCGATGTTAAATTTGATGCTCTTGGTTTGCTTGCTATGGCAAATGCAGGCCCTAATACAAATGGCAGCCAATTTTTTATTACAGTAGCTCAAACACCTTGGCTTAATATGAAACATACAATTTTTGGAAAAGTCATATCCGGCTATGAAATAGTCCAAAAAATAGAAAACACTCCTGTAGACCAATCTGCTAAACCACTTAAAGATCAAAAAATCATAAAAGCATATTTAAAAACAACCAAACCAACAAAATAGTATATAATACGATTTGTGAAACGAAAGGGGAGTTTTTGTGTTGGCTAAGGTTTATAGTAGTGCGGTTATTGGAATAGATGCATATACTGTGGAAGTTGAGGTTGACCTTGCAAATGGGATGCCATATTTTTTTATAGTTGGTTTGCC
Source organism: Candidatus Firestoneibacteriota bacterium (assembly GCA_038042445.1). Classification (GTDB taxonomy): domain Bacteria; phylum Oederibacteriota; class D2-FULL-39-29; order JBBTED01; family JBBTED01; genus JBBTED01. The sequence goes on along the minus strand of JBBTED010000150.1, from coordinate 13,852 downwards.
TGATACAGCAGTTAAAGAAAGCAGAGATAGAGTTAAATCTGCAATTAAAAATTCCGAGTTTGAATTTCCAATAAAAAAAATAACAGTAAATTTAGCACCTGCAGATATTAAAAAAGAAGGTGTGGCATTTGATTTGCCAATAGCAATAGGAATTCTTTTTGCCACAGGGCAAATTACTAATAATCTTGAAAAATATATTATTGTAGGGGAATTATCATTAGACGGAAGTTTAAGACCTGTTAGGGGAGTGCTTTCAATGGCTATGTCTGCACGAGCTAATGGTAAAGAAGGTATAATACTTCCTTATGATAATTGTAAAGAAGCAGGTGTAGTTGAAGGAATAAATGTATATCCTGTGCGCACACTTTCCCAAGCTGTTAAATTTATTAACAATGAAATTAAAATAGAACCTTATGTACATAATGTGAAAGATGTTTTTGTTGAAGATTCAAAATATGATACTGATTTTTCAGAGGTTAAAGGACAGGAAAATGTAAAACGCGCTTTGGAAATCGCAGCAGCAGGAGGTCATAATATAGTTATGATTGGAACTCCTGGGTCTGGCAAATCTATGTTGGCAAAAAGATTGCCTTCAATTTTACCCGAACTTTCTGTAGAAGAAGCAATAGAAATTAGTCGTATCCATAGTATTGCAGGTTTAATTCCATCTAAAAAAGGGTTAATTGGAATACGTCCTTTTCGTTCTCCTCATCATACGATAAGTGATGTTGCTTTAGTTGGAGGTGGTTCTGTACCGAAACCTGGTGAAGTTAGTTTGGCACATAATGGTGTTTTATTTTTAGATGAATTACCGGAGTTTAATAAAAATGTGCTTGAAGTGTTAAGACAACCTTTGGAAGATGGGATGGTTGTTATTTCAAGAGCAATAAAATCAGTAGCTTTTCCATCTCAGTTTATGTTTGTGGCTGCTCTTAATCCTTGTCCTTGCGGATATTTTGGCGATCAAAATAAAAACTGTATTTGTACCACTACTCAAATTCAGAAATATATGGGAAAACTTTCCGGACCACTATTAGATAGAATAGACATACATATAGAAGTTCCTGCTGTTAAATATGGGCAGCTTGCAGATGAGACACCTGCTGAAAATTCAGAAGTCATAAGGGGTAGAGTTAATAAAGCGCGAAAAATTCAGAAAGCCCGTTTTGCAAATAAAAAAATTCATTGTAATGCAAGAATGCAAAATAAAGATATAAAGAAACACTGTAAAATAAATGATGAATCAAACAATCTTTTAAGAATAGCAATTGAACAATTAGGCCTTTCAGCCAGAGCATATACACGAATTCTAAAAGTTGCGCGTACCATAGCAGATTTAGAAAATCAAGAAAATATTGAAACCACACATATATCCGAAGCAATCCAATACCGTTCTCTTGATAGGCAATTGTAGCAATATTTGAAATAGCATTTTTAAATTGAAATATAAGTGTAATTTGTTATAATGAAGTATAGGGATGGTGAAAGTATGATTAATACAATTCAGAAAAAAACAATAACATTATCAGAATTAGGAAGAGAATTGAAAGTTTTACAAAAGAAAATGTTTATTTATGAGACATTGAATTCTGAAAAAGAAATAATAAAGAATCAAATCAAAGGCCCTTTCAAAAATGGTCGGGAATTAATGAAATATATAAAGACTAAAGATTGATGTATGACTTATATATAACAAAAACTTTTGAAAGGAGAATGAAAGTTTTTGTTAGAAAACATCCTGAACTTGAAAATAAAATACAAGAAGAATTTGACTTGCTAAGTAATAATCCTTTTAATGAGCAGTTAAAAATCCATAAATTATCAGGAGTTCTAAAAAATGAATGGTCAATTTGGCTGTCGTATGAATATCGTATAACTTTTGTAATTGAAAATAATAATATTTATCTGACTAATATTGGTTCACATGACGAAGTTTATTAATGAATAATTCCAACGGATTTTTTATGATTAAAAAACTATTTTTTTTGGCTGTAATTGTGGGTGTTAGTGTTTATTTAATTAGAACGCCATCGTTTTGGAATTCTTTGAGTCCAATATTTCATAAAGATTTATTGTATAAATATGCGGGTGAATATAAAATAGATCCTTTGCTTATTGCTTCAATAATAAAGGCTGAAAGCAAATTTAATCCGATTGCTACTTCAAAAGTTGGAGCTGTTGGTTTGATGCAGATAATGCCTGAAACCGCAAGTGAATTGGCAAAAGAACTTAAAATAGATTATTTGAATGTAGAAGAATTATATAAACCTGAATTAAATATAAGAATAGGATTTGCTTATATAGCTAAGTTGCATAGAGAATTTAATGGCAATACTATTTTTGCATTAGCAGCATATAATGCTGGAATAAAAAATGCAAGAAAATGGGCGAAAAGCTACAAAGGTGAAGATGAAGTTGAAAATATAAATAATATAGCTTTTCCTGAGACAAAAGAATTTGTTAAAAAGGTACTTAAAACTTATAGAAATTTTCGTTTTATAAGACGAATAAAATTACTGTTAAATTAGAAATTGTTTAGTATTTGAAATTTAGGATTTAGAATTTATCCGAATGAAATGAGGATTGTGTATGTCTGATTTTACTCCAATGATGAGGCAGTATCAGGAACTAAAGAAACAGTATCCTGAGGCAATTCTATTTTTCAGGCTTGGTGATTTTTACGAAGTATTTTTTGATGATGCAAAAACTGTATCGAAACTTTTAGAAATTACTCTTACATCTCGTGAGGCAGGAAAAGGCAAACGTGCACCTATGGCAGGTGTGCCTCACTACACTGTTAATACATATATCGGTAAATTAATAAAATATGGGTATAAGGTTGCAATATGTGATCAAATGGAAGATCCAAAATTTGCAAAAGGAATTGTAAAAAGAGAAATTGTAAAAATTGTAACACCAGGAACAGTTTTAGAAAGTAATTTGCTTGACGGTAAAACCAATAACTATCTTGTAGTATTGAATTTTTTAAAAAATATCGTAGGTGTTGCAGCAGTTGATTTGTCAACTGGAGAATTTCAGGTTACAGAGATTCCCGGTGATTATGGAAATATCATAAAAGATAAGCATACGCAGTCTTTTCCAACATCTGGACACCATGAGCGGGTTGTATTAACTAATAAGTTGGCTGATGAACTTGTGCGATTTAAACCTGCAGAATGTATAGTACCTGCTTCAATTAATAAAGAACAAATTTTGAAATGGCTTCCTAATGTGTCAATAGTTTCACGTGAAGATTGGTGTTTCGCTGAAGATACAGGCAGAGAAATTTTGCTTGAACAGTTTAAAATAAAAAGTCTTGTTGGATTTGGATGTGAAAATTTACATTTAGCTGTAGGTGCTGCAGGAGTTGCTCTTAATTATTTAAAAGAAACACAGAAAACTGATTTATCTCATATAACTAAGATTGTTACTTATACTACTTTAGAATTTATGTCCCTTGATTTTTCTACACAAAAGAATCTTGAGTTAATCCAGAGAACAGATGGCCAAAGCCGCGGAACTTTGTTTGATATACTTGATTTAACTTTGACACCGATGGGTGCCAGAATGTTACGGTCTTGGATGTTGCAGCCTCTTCTTAATGTTAATGAAATTAAAAAAAGGCAGGATGCTGTTGAAGAACTTTATAATGAATTTGCTTTAAGGATGGGCATTCGTGATTTGCTTTCAAAAATTTATGATATAGAGCGTCTTGCTGGAAAAATAGGTTGCAAATCTGCTAATGCTAAAGATTTAATTGCTTTGAGTTCTTCTTTAAAAATAATTCCAGTTATAAAAGAAAAACTAAAAGATGTGCAATCCTGGGTTTTAAAAGAAATATCTGTTAATCTTGACCCAGTTACTGAAATTGTTGAGCTTGTAGATAAAGGAATAACAGAAGAACCACCTTTTACTATAAAGGAAGGCGGAGTAATAAAAAATGGATACTCAGAGGAATTAGATAAATTAAGACAAATAAGCAAAGGTGGAAAAGACTGGATAACAGCTTTGGAAGATAAAGAAAAAAAACGAACTGGTATAGGGAGTTTAAAAGTGCGTTTTAATTCAGTATTTGGCTACTATATAGAAATAACTAAATCTAATTTGTCTTTAGTTCCAGCAGACTATATAAGGAAGCAGACAGTAGTAAATGCAGAGAGATTTATTACTCCTGAATTGAAAGAATATGAGTCAGTAATTTTGGGTGCAGATGAAAAAATAAATAATATGGAATACGAGATTTTTTGTGAAATCAGAGATAAAGTGGCAGGTTTTGCAAATAGAATTCAGGACAATGCAAAATTAGTTGCTATTTTGGATGCTTGTAGTTCTTTGGCAGAAGTAGCATTAAAATACAATTATATAAAACCCAAAGTAAATGAAAGCGATACTATTGTTGTAAAAAACGGCAGGCATCCAGTAATAGAACGTTTAAGTAGTGAATCTTTTGTCCCTAATGATGTTTATTTAGATAGTGATACAAATCAGATTTTAATAATAACTGGTCCGAATATGGCAGGCAAATCCACATATTTGCGTCAGGTTGCATTAATAGTGCTTATGGCACAAATGGGTTCATTTATACCAGCAGATTCTGCTGAAATTGGAATTGTTGACAGAATTTTTACACGTGTTGGAGCAGCAGATAATCTTATAGCTGGTCAAAGTACCTTTATGGTGGAAATGAGTGAAACTGCGAATATGCTGAATAATGCTACTTCTAAAAGTCTTATAATATTAGATGAAGTTGGGAGAGGTACCAGTACATTTGATGGAATAAGTATTGCATGGTCAGTAGTAGAATATTTGCATAATAATAAACAGGGAGCCAAGACACTTTTTGCTACACATTTTTATGAGCTTACAGAATTGGAAATGTTATTGCCCAGAGTAAAAAATTATAATATTGTAGTAAAAGAATGGAATGAAGAAATAATTTTTTTAAGAAAAATAATCGAAGGAAGTGCAGATAGAAGTTATGGAATACAGGTGGCAAGATTAGCTGGACTACCTAAAGAAGTTTTACACCGTGCAAAAGAAATACTTAAAAGTCTTGAGGATGCAAATTATACAGATAATGGAAAACCAAGAATTGGAAATATAAAAGAAGACAAGCAAATATCTTTATTTGAAAATCAACAATATCTTGTGATTGAAGAATTGCAAAAACTTGATGTAGAAAAATTAACTCCGATAGATGCAATAAATAAACTCAACGAATTAAAGTCAAAACTTTAAATTATGCCTGATATAATCCATGCGGATATGGATGCTTTTTATGCATCTGTTGAACAACGTGATGATCTTAAATTAAAAGGCAGACCTGTTATTGTTGGGGGAAATCCAAACCAACGTGGAGTTGTTTCTGCATCTTCGTATGAGGCAAGAAAATATGGTGTTCATTCTGCAATGCCACTTGCTAAAGCATATAGGCTATGTCCCAGTGCAGTTTTTCTTCCTGTAAATATGGATAAATACATCAAAGCTTCAGATGAAATAATGCAGATTTTTCATAAATGGACACCTCTTGTAGAGGCAATATCTTTAGATGAAGCTTTTTTAGATATTACTAATAGTAAAATGTTATTTGGTGATGTTTGTAAAATCGGTGCAATGATAAAACAGGAGATTGTGGATAAAGTGCATCTAACACTTTCTGTTGGTATAGCTTCAAACAAATTTGTTGCTAAAATAGCTTCTGATTTACATAAACCTGATGGGTTTACCGTTGTAGAAAAAGGAAAAGAGATGGAATTTTTGAAAGATTTGCCAATTGGAAAACTCTGGGGTGTTGGCAAAGTTACAGAGATTCAATTGACAAATTTAGGAATTTCAACAATTGGTGAACTTGCTGTGTATTCTGTTGAAAAGTTAGCGAAAAAATTTGGAAAACAGGGTGAAAGTTTACATAAACTTTCTTTAGGTATAGATGAAAGTCCTGTTATTGCTTGTTATGAGCCAAAATCTATTGGTCGTGAAACTACATTTCAATTTGACACTGCAGATATAGAAAAATTAAAAGGGGAGCTTCATACTTTGTCTTCTGAAGTTGCGTATAGTTTGCGTAAAAATAAAGTTTTAGGAAAGACAATAACTTTGAAATTGAGACATCATGATTTTACCACAATTACGAGAAGTAAAACGTTAGATGTTCCAACTGATTTTGCAAATGAAATTTATGAGATTGCGAAATTTTTACTTGAGAAAGAAAACATAAAAGGAAAGAAAATCAGATTAATTGGAGTGTCTACTTCCAATTTTTTAAAATCACAGGAATCTGCACAGCTTTCATTTTTTAATTATAATTTAGAGAAAAAACATAAGGCAATTGAGGTTGCCGAAGAAATCCGTGCGAAATTCGGCAGGGATATAATAACACATTCTATATAATTAACAAAAGGCTTCAGAAAATTTAGTGGTTTTACAGTTATATTTCCCCCTTTGAAAAAGGGGGATTAAGGGGGATTTTTAGGTGAAATTCATAAATTCTATTCTACAAAAAATAAGAGCATTTTTTGCCTTTGCAAAAGATGAATTCCTTTGTGATACCTGTAAATATGATTATCCTAAGGCTTGCAATAATTCAAATAGGCCTAATGTAAAAGATTGCAATGAATATAAAAAGCGCATATAGAATAAAATTTTATGCAAAAATAAAAAGGTGTGTGATATAATTAAAATTATTGTAGGGAACGGTCGCGACCGTTCCCTACAAACAATAATATATGAAAGGGGGACGTATAATGGGTAAGAAATTAACAGCAAGTGTAGTTGGTGGTGGAACTGGTGGAAAATTGAGTATAAATGCTTTACGCAATTCAGAGTTTTTTGAATTAGTAGCAGTAACTGATATGCGTCAGGATGTATGTCAATCTTTAGAAAAAGAATTCTCAGGTGTAAAGGCTTTTACAAATTACAAAGAGATGTTTAAAGCTTGTCCTACAGATGTGGTTTGTGTAAGTACCTGGGCGCCTTCACATGAATCTGTAACAATGGATGCTTTAGAACTTCTTCCTCTTAAAGGCATACTTGTAGAAAAGCCTTTAGGTCATACTGCTAAATCTGGGTGTAATATATTAAATGCAATAAAAGCGAAAAAACTACCAATGGCTGTTCCTCATGGATTACTTGTTAAAAAGGTGCCTGTAGAAATTATAAATAGAGTTGGAAATAAAGAAATCGGTGAATTGAGATTAGTTGAGATTCAGTGCAACAAATGGGATATAATCAATGCTGGAATTCACTGGTTGAACTTTTTTGTTTCTTTAACAAATAATGAGCCGATAGATTATGTAATGGCGATATGTGAAACAAGTACTCGCACATTTAGAGATGGGATGCAGGTAGAAACTACAGGTGTAACTTATGCTCAGACAAAAAGTGGAATTAGGGTTGTAATGAATACAGGAGATGATGTAAAGATTAGTCGTGAAGGTAAGGATACGCTTTTCAGACTTGTTGGAACAGGTGGAATAATCGAGTTTTGGGGATGGGAAAACTCATATTATATTTTAAACTCAGAATTTCCAAAAGGGAAAATGTTTACTCCTGATGAATTTAGTATATCTGGCCATCAGCGGCATTTAGAAAATATGGTAGATATGATAAATAGCGGGAATATAAATTACAAAGTTGCTCAGAGTTCGTTAATAGCACTTGAATTATGTGAAGGAGCTTATATGTCCAGTAAGCATTGTTGCAAAGTTGCTTTTCCTGTAGATGATTTTAAAGTGCCTGTGAGAAGTGACTGGGAACTCGGTATGTCATATTCAGGTAAAGGAGGAGGTCGCGATGGGCGTAAACTTTAAAAAAGGTAAAATAAATTTTGGCATTATTGGAGGGGGATGGAGAGCAGAATTTTATCTTAGAATAGCAAGAGAATTATCGGATATTTTTAATGTTCTTGGTATAGTAGATTGTGATAAAGAAAAAGGCAAAATTATAGAAAAGAAATGGGGTATAAAAACATTTAGGACAATCGATGAATTTTTAAAATTTTCAAATCCACTTTTTGCAGTTGCGGTAGTTCCATGGTCAGCTACACCTGTAGTTATAAAACAACTTGTAGAACGTAAAATTCCAGTATTATCAGAAACTCCACCTGCAGCAGATATGGATAATCTGATAGAGTTATATAAGTTTTACAACCAGAGAAAAGGTTCAAAAGTTCAGATTTCTGAGCAATATCCATTTCAGCCACTTAACAATGCATATATTTCTGTAATTGAATCCGGAAGATTGGGAACTATTACACAGGCACAGGTTTCAGTAGCACATGGATATCATGGTATAAGTATGATTCGTAAAATGCTAAATATTACTTTTGAAGATGCTGTTATTACAGGATGTAATTTTGTATCACCAGTAATTGCAGGTCCAGGGAGATCTGGCCCTCCAGCTAAGAAAAAAATAGAAAATTCTGCGCAGGCAATTGCTTATATTGATTTTGGGAAAAAACTTGGTATTTATGATTTTACAGGTGAGCAATATTTTTCATGGATTCGTTCAAGCAGGGTTCTTGTACGTGGAGAAAGAGGAGAAATAAACAATACGACAGTAAAATATTTAAAAGATTTCAAAACACCAATTGAATTTGAATTAAGACGACAAAATGCAGGGGAGAATGGGAATTTAGAAGGATTGTATTTCAAAGGGGTTTTAGCAGGTGAAGAATGGATATATAAGAATCCATTTATACCAGCAAGATTAACAGATGATGAAATAGCAGTAGCAACTTCTTTAAAGAAAATGGCTGAATATGTCCAAACAGGAAAAAGTTTCTATAGTTTGGCTGAAGCTTCACAAGACAGGTATCTGGATCTTATGATTAGTAAAGCTATAGAAACAAAAGAGAGTATTAAAACTTCAAAGCAATTATGGGCAGGTAAATAGAACTTGTCATTCCCGCATGTAGTAAGCGGGAATCCAGAGTCTTTAATAAAACATTATATAGTATGAGACACTGGATTCCCAATCAAGTTGGGAATGACAAAAAGTGAATATTTATGAAACGTTTTAAAAATGTACTTTTAATATTATGTGATCAGTTGCGTGCTGATTTTTTAGGAGTATATGGTGGTCCTAATATAACACCGAATATTGATTCTTTAGCTAAAAATGGATTAGTATTTACAAAGGCTTATACACCATCTCCTATGTGTGTTCCTGCAAGAATGACTATGTTGACTGGTATGCATTCTTTAACCTGTCCTTTACAAATACCTTCTTCTGTTTTAACTATTGCTGATATACTTTCCAATGCTGGATTTAATACTGCTGCATTAGGAAAGATGCATATGTTTCCTACAAGAGGACCATACGGATTTAAAGAATTAATTTTATCAGAAGATACAGGCACTGGTATGTTTTTAGATGATTATCATCCTTGGTTAGCAAAGCAGGGATATATGGAATGGAGTCATGGGTTAGATAATTATGATATTCTTTCAGTAGAAAACTATTTGCCAAAGAATAAAACAGTTACACATTGGAATTCAGAGCAGGCAATTAAATTTTTGAAGAAGCAAAAGAATACATCACGACCTTTTTATTTGGTTACGTCTTTTGTTAAACCTCATCCACCGTATGACCCTGTTGCTTCTTGGTCAAAACTTGTTAATTCGAAAGATACGCCTTTGCCTATTGGTTTAAAACGGCCTTGGAAAGATTATCCTGAAGTAGTGCGTTTATGGGCACAAGCAGTTGGATATGCAAAAATAAGTAATAAGATAGACATAAGACAGATTCGTGCTCATTATCTTGGTTTGGTTGCCCAAATCGATTATGAAATAGGTAGAATTATTGCTACATTGGAAGAATCAAATTTAGAAAAAGACACACTTATAGTTTTTTCTAGTGACCATGGAGATTTTTTAGGTGATCACAATTTGTTTATGAAATTTTTTGCTTACGAATCTTCAGCACGTATACCTTTGATAATAAAGGGACCAGGAATACCAAAAGGATTATCTAGTATTCCAGTTAGCATATTAGATTTTGTTCCTACTTTATTGGATTTTTGTGAACAAAAGATACCTGTGCAATGTCAGGGAGAAAGTATTTTAAAACTACTGGATGAAAATGGAAAATCCCGTAAAGGTGTGTTAATTTCTACAACTCATGGTAATGCATTGTGTTGGGCAACACGACGTTACAAATATACTTTTTGGCCAAATGGAGAAGAAGAACTTTTTGATTTAGAAACAGATCCTTATGAAATAAAAAATATAGCAAAAGAAAACCCAAAATTAAAAAACAAATTAAAAAATGAATTGATTGTAGAATTAGAGAGATTTAATAAAAAGCGGGTAAAAACAATACTACCTTTACTCAAAAATAAAAAACTCAAGAAAGGGGAAATAGATTATAATGATTTTGTGGATATGAGTAAACGTTTTGTGCAACATAAGGCAATTTAAGTATGCCAAATTGTCATGCTGAATTTATTTCAGCATCTCTTGAGACCCTGAAACAAGTTCAGGGTGACAGCTGACTTGTTATATTAAAAAAATGGAGGGTTTAAATATGGATAAAATTGAAAAAAAGATAAAAGATGGTTTGATTGAAAGTTCAAGGTTGAAAAATCAAGTTGCAAAAAGTTTAAGTGGGGATATTAAAAAGCTTGCAAATCTTCTTATTAAAATTTGTAAGGCAGGTGGAAAGGTTGTACTTTGTGGAAATGGCGGAAGTGCTGCTGATGCTCAGCATATAGCAGGTGAATTAGTTGGCAGATTTATGAGAGAGAGAAAAGCCATTCCTGCAATTTCTTTATCTACTGATACATCTGTTTTGACTGCCCTTGCAAATGATTATGGATATGATACAGTATTTGCAAGACAGGTAGAAGCGTTGGTAACTAAGAAAGATGTTGTAATAGGGTTTTCTACAAGCGGAAATTCAGCAAATGTAATAAAAGCTATTGAAAAAGCAAATAAAATTGGTGCAAAAACAATTGCTTTTACTGGGAAATCCGGAGGAAAACTTAATTCAATAGTGGATATATGTATAAAAATCCCAAGTGATAAAACATATAGGATTCAGGAATGTCACATTACAATTGGGCATATACTTTGTGATTTAGTGGAGAGTTCATTATGCGAAACAGATTAAATGCAATACTGGATAAAATAAAAGGCAAGCAAATTCTTGTAGTTGGAGATTTAATTCTTGATGAATATGTATGGGGTAATGTTTCAAGAATTTCTCCTGAAGCGCCTGTGCCAATTATTGAAGTGAGTAAGCAAACTTTTCTTCCTGGTGGTTGTGCTTATGTTGCTACACAGATAAAAAATTTAGGTGGAAATGTTTGTATTGCAGGTGTTATAGGAAATGATAGATGGGGTGAACAACTAACAGAAAAACTTAAAAAGAACAATGTAAATGTTAATGGTATAATAATTGAAGCTAATAGACCTACTACAGTTAAAACAAGAGTTATTGCAAAAAATCAGCAGGTAGTGAGAATTGATAATGAAGTAAAGACGTCAATAAACAGAGTTACTGCTAATGCTATTTTAAAATTTATTGTTGATAATATTAAAAATGTTCAGGCAGTTGTTATGTCAGACTATGATAAAGGTGTTCTTACTCCACATCTTTTAGCAGAGGTAATAAAATTATGTAGGTCAAAGAATAAACCAATAGTAGTTGATCCAAAGCCTAAATATTGTTTGCATTATAAAGGTGTTACAGTAATTACTCCAAATGCAAAAGAAGCTGCGGAATCTGTAGGGTTACCAATAAGAGATGAAGAAACTTTAAAAAAAGTGGGAAAAGAGTTGTTATCTCATCTTAATTGTGATGCTGTGCTTATTACCCGGGGTGAATATGGGATGACATTATTTGAGAAAAATGCAACTGATAAAATTACACATATTCCTACTATTGCACAGGAAGTTTACGATGTTACAGGTGCTGGTGATACAGTTGTAAGTGTTTTGTCATTAGCTCTTGCTGCAAAAGCTTCAATGAAAGATGCTGCGAATTTAGCCAATTTTGCTGCAGGTATTGTAGTTGGTAAATTAGGTGCTGCGTCTGTGAGTATAAATGAAATCAAAAACGTTATCAAAGTTAAAATTACTTGATAAACTAAAAAAAATAATTGGTTTTGAGAGACAAAAGGGTAAAAAAGTTGTTTTTACCAATGGCTGTTTTGATTTGCTTCATATAGGACACATAAGATATTTAAAAGCGGCTAAAAAACTTGCGGATATATTGATAGTTGCAATAAACAGCGATAGTTCAATTAAAAAGATTAAAGGGGAATTAAGACCTGTTTATCCAGAAAAAGAAAGGGCGGAAATTTTATCAGCATTTTCATTTGTAGATTATATAGTTATATTTGCAGAATCAGATCCTATAAAAGTTGTGTCCGAATTAAAACCAGATGTATTGATTAAAGGTGGAGATTGGTCTATTGATAAAGTTCTTGGTAAAGATATTGTGGAATCTTATGGTGGAAAAGTTATGACAATACCGATGATTAAAGGGTATTCAACAACAAATTTAATTAAAAAAATTGTTAAATTGGAGGGCTATGGCACAAGAAATAATCAATGAAAAAAAGATAAACAGTGTATTGACAAAAACAAAAAATCCTTCTTTTAAAATGATATCTGATATTTTAAGTAAGGCTAAAAAAAAGAAAGGTTTAGAATTAGAAGAAGTAAGTTTTTTGGTTAATCTGAAAACTAAAGAATTTGAAAAAGAATTGTTTAAAACTGCGGCTGATATTAAAAATGAAATTTATGGGGAGAGATTAGTATTTTTTGCACCCTTATATGTTTCAGATTTTTGCGTAAATGATTGTGCATATTGCAATTTTCATACAAAAAATAAAGAATTAAAAAGAACGAGATTAACTTTAGAAGAATTGGAAGAGCAAGTAAAAATTTTAATTAATATGGGGCATAAGAGAGTGCTTCTTGAATTTGGTGAAGATGTTGTTAATAATCCTATAGATTATGTGATTGAAGTAATTAAAAAAATCTATTCTGTTAAGACATCTAAAGGAAACATTAGAAGAATTAATATAAATATTGCATCTACGACTACGGAAAATTATCGTAAATTGCAAAAAGAAAATATAGGCACATATCAACTTTTTCAGGAAACATATCATCGGTCAACTTATGAAAATTTGCATAAGGGACCAAAAGCAGATTATGATAGGCAAATTACAGCTCATAATAGAGCTTATGAAGCTGGTATAGATGATAGAGGGCTTGGTGTTCTTTTTGGTTTGTATGATTGGCGTTTTGAGGTTCTAAGTCTTGTAGAACATGCTAAATATATGGAAAAAAAACATAAAGTAGGTCCACATACAATTTCTGTGCCCAGATTTTGTCCTGCACCTTCAGTTACATATAATCCGGAGTTTTCTGTTTCTGACAAAGATTTTTTGAAACTTATTGCAATATTACGATTGGCTGTTCCATATACCGGTATGATAATTAGCACGCGAGAGAGTTCTAAACTTAGAGCTATTGCATTTAAAATAGGTATATCACAAACTTCTGCAGCTTCTGTAACTTGTATAGGTGGATATGGGAAAAATATCAAAAATCCACAGTTTGTGGTTCATGATAACAGTACTGTTGAAGAAGTTGTAAAAAGTGCACTTAAAGAAAAATTACTTCCAAGTTTTTGTACTGCATGTTATCGTATAGGTAGAACTGGGGAAGATTTTATGTCACTTTCCAAACCTGGAGAAATTCAGAAATTCTGCAGGCCAAATGCAATACTTACTTTTGCTGAATATCTTGAAGATTTTGCAAATAAAGATTTGCAACAGAAAGGGTATAAGCCAATACAATTTTATCTGGACAAAATAGGAAATAAAAAAACAGCCCAA
>JBBTED010000149.1:0-15221 GCA_038042445.1 Candidatus Firestoneibacteriota bacterium | reverse complement strand
TGTCATGCCGAACTTGTTTCGGCATCTCATTAGACCCTGAAACAAGTTCAGGGCGACATTTCATTTTCGCATACGCCGACTCTTTGACATTAATGTTTCATAATGCTATTACTTATATGGAGATTTTAGTAATCTGTCTGGAACTTTTTCAAGTTGTTTTATATATTCTGTTGTTTCTGCTTGCTTTAACTGTTCAACATTTCCTTCATTTATTAAAATAACTGGCGGTCTTCGCTGAATAAATTGCATTGATTGTGAAAAATTGTATGCACCAACATTTTTTATTACCAGAATATCGCCTCGAACAAGTGGCGGCAACGATACATTTTGCCGTATTACATCTATTTGCATACATAGAGGTCCCAAAATTGCAACATCTTCTGTAATCCCGGACCATTCTTTTATTGGAAGAATATCATGTCTATACCACCATGCCGTAGGAATTAAATTTACTCCTGCATCAATAACAACTCCTTTGCTACCATTAGACAATCTCTTTACAGAAACAACTGATGTAAGCAGAAACATTGCTTCATCAACTATTGAACGTCCTGGTTCAAGAATTAGTGTTGGCATATTTTGTGGCTTAAATGGACCTTTTAAAATTATAGGGCATATTGCCTCAGCATACTGGTCAAAACTCGGGCAGGTCCATTCTGCAGACATCCATTGATTATGCAAAGTGTTTTTTGACGCATATCCTCCACCAATATCCAAATATTCCAATTTTACATTTAACTCACTCTGTAATTTTGCACAAAATGAAACAAGTTTTTCAGCAAGTTTTGAGTATGTATTTACATCACTGATATATGTGCCTGCATGTATGTGAAGCCCACATACTTCCAAATGAGATGATGCCATAACTCTTTTTACTGCTTCAAACGCCTGCCCTGATTCTAAATTGAACCCAAATCTATCCCATGGAGGATAATTTAATTCCATATTTATTCTAACACCTATTTTTACTTTTTTACCCAATTCTTCAGCAATTTCTTCAATAAGTTGCATCTCTTCATAAGAATCTATATTTATTTTGCTTGTCCCTTCAATAGCTCTTTTTAGTTCTGCTTTTGTTTTATACGGACCATTAAATATAATTTTATTGCCAGGCACAGATAAACTCATTGCTATATCATATTCAAAACCTGATACAACTTCAGCATACGCACCTTCTGTATGCAAAATTGCGCATACACCTGATAAATAATTTGTCTTGTATGAATAAGATATTACAACTTTTGGATACCTTAAGCTAAATGCTCTATACATTTCTTTATATTTTCTTCTTAAAGCACCTTCAGAAACAACATAAAGCGGAGAACCAAAATTATTCATAAGTTCAGTAATAGAAACCCCATCAATTTTTCCAAAAGAAACAGAATTGGGAATTCTGCCGAATTTATTCATAAGACCTACGGAATGTCGAACAATAGTTGGCTTCTCATATTTTGCTGGAAAAACATTTTTAACACTATTTTTTTCACGCATATTTAATTTGTTTACACCTCCACTTTGCAATTCAAGATTAACTACTACAAGCTAACTGCAATTGCAAGGCTAAAGAGCCTGTGCCAAAAGGTGTCATTCTGAGGCAACAGCCGAAGAATCTCGCTTTAAAGTCTTTTAAAAACGAGATCCTTCACTTCGTTCAGGATGACAAAATAGGGTTTTGGCACAAGCTCTAAAGCCTTGCCCTACATAAAACCTGCATCTTATTTTTTATGGTTTGTATTATAGAGTAATTCTCCTTTTGTAGTTAATTCTTCTAAATATTCTATAGGACAAACCATATCAATTGCATGTCTTACAAAAGTAAGACCTGGTTTAACTTTTTCAAAAGGCAGTGTATCTTTATCTAAAGCAAGAAGTAAAGTAGCCAAAGGTAAATTCTGTCCAGCTCTTGTAGCCAAATATACCCAGGATGGAAATCTTGGATTTATCTCTAACAGATAATATTTGTTTGACAAAGAATCTTTTACAAATTCCATTTCAAGTGGTCCTGTCCATTTTAATTTCTCAAGTATATTTTTGGATAAGTCAAGCAACTTTTCATCCATTATTGTTATTCCAGCCCATGCTTTACCTTTATCTGTGATTCTTAATTTCCGCATTGCAACAGCACCCTTAACTTTACTTTTCTTGTCACAAAGTGCAACAACATCGTATTCTTCACCCTTTATATATTCCTGAAGTATTATTGGTAGACCCCATCGCTCTTTTATTTTACAAAAATATACTATAGCTTCATCAATTGTCCAAGCAGTATAAGACTCGTAAAACACCCCTTTAATTGCAACAGGAAATTTAAAATCGGACATTTTTTTTGCGATTTCTGCAGGTTCCTGCACAATAGTTGTATAAGGCACATCAAACCCATTTTTCCTGCAAAATTCATATAAAGTGGTTTTTGCTCTTAGTTTAAGTTTTTTTTCAGAAGGAATAAGCAAGTGGACATTTATTTTTTTTAATTCAGGTTCAAGACGCGCAAAATTGGATAGTTCAGAATCAAGTGTTGGAATTATAACATTAATCCCAGTTTTACCTTTGATATATTTTAATCTTGCAAGTAAATTTTCTTCGCCCTCGCTTGGATAAGGAATAAGATAAACTTCATCTAATAAATCATTATTGTATATACCTGTATCTAATGCGTCATAAGCCAATCCAACTATTTTACCTTTCCAAAGAGGGCTATCCTTTATACTCCTTATAACAGGAACACCAGGAGCAGGATTGTCTGTAGCATTTAACCCGGTTACACCTACAGTATATTTTATCATTTTTATTAAAGGAAGATTTATACAACTCCCCTTACCCCTCTTTAGCAAAGAGGGGTAATATAAGGAGAGTACAAGAAATTATTTTTTTGTTAGGTTAAAATCTTTTATGTTCATTACAAAATCTTTTATATCCTCTAAGACTTTTTTCTCGTCAAGCTTATACTCATCAGCCAATACTTTAGTAATATCTGATATATTTTTGCCCTCCTGCAATTTTTTAAATACAAAAGCAGCAGTAGCATTCAACGTATAAGTATGGCCAGTATAAGGATCAAATAAAAACCCCTTTTTTGTAGGATTTAACTCCTCAGGGATTTTTACAGTCATTATTTTCCTGACTTCACTGCAGCTAAACCTTGCAAAGAACTTCCATAGTTTTTATTAAGTTTAAGCGCTTTGTTAAATTCTCCTTCTGCAGATTTTAAATCTTTTTTCACATAGTAACACCATGCCAAACCATCATGCGCATCAACCCAATCTGAATGCTTTGCAATCGTCTTTTTGAAAAGTTCAATTGCTACATCATAATTTCCTTTGTTATAATAACACCATGCAAGTGTTGATGTCGCATCACTTTCAATTAAAAATTCTCCATATATTCCAGGAACAAAAATAGTTTCTTTGATTTTTTTAGACTCTTTATTAAGTTTTAAAGATGCTTCTAAATTGCTTATGGATTTATCATATAATTTGTATTGATAATATGTGTATCCAATACCCATCAAAGCTTCCCAGTCATCTTTATTTTTTGTGATAGCGGTATTGAATATTCTAAATGCACCATCATAATCTTTCCATACATAGTAAATCCATCCTGCTTGTAGATACAAACTATTGAAATCTTTTCTTTCATCTAATATTTTTAAAAATTCTGCACTCTCAGCATAATAAGCTGATATATCAATTGTTTTTCCAAATTCTTTTTTTGCATTATCATAATCCTTTTTATAGCAAAAACTCCATGCTAAATTTGCCTGTGCATAATAATCACCGGGAGCTTTCTCAAGAGATTTTTTAAGAGATTTTATTGCATTATCATAATCCTTTTTAGCAAAATTACAAAAACCCATACCTTTTAACGCATCTGCATTATCAGAAGCATCTTTTAAAACAAAATTAAATTCTTCTTTTGCTTTATCTGTTTCTCCTTTCCAGTAGTATGACCATGCAAGACCTGAATGAACAGCCCAAACTTCCTTGCTTGAAACTTTTTTGCTGTCTAATGCCTCTTTAAACTTTACTATTGCATTGGCATAATCTGCAGCATAGTAGTAACCCCATGCCTGATCCACCTGAGGCACACCTGCAAAAGATGGACAAACTGCAACAAACAACAATAATACTAACACACAACCCAACAACTGCTTTACCATAAAACCACCTCCAAAATTTTGTCGTCATTGCGAACGAAGTGAAGCAATCCCGATTTTCGTACTGAGATTGCCACACCCTACACTATTTGATACAGGAATCGCAATGACTTCTTGTTTATTCTTTGAGCTTTTTGAGTTCATCCAGTCCCACTAATGAACTTGCATACTCTGGTGCTAATTTCAATGCAATCTGAAATTCTGCAAATGCTTCATCTAAATTTTTCAGTTTTAAGTAATTCCATCCTAAAGCATCATGGACATCAGCATAATAATCACTTTCACTATGTAAATTTTTTAATAAACCAAATACATTTAAAGATTCCTTATAATTCTCTTGGTAGAAATAACTCCAACCAAGCATTGATAAAGCAGAACTATAAGAACTCCATTCCTTTTGGTTATCTATTTTTTTAATTTTCAGGTATGATAAATATTTTACAACACTTGCATAATCTTTCTTGTAGAATTCCATTTGAGAAAACTGAAGTACTATATCTAAATCATCAGGTTTTTCTTTTAAATAACATTCAAACCATTTTGCAGCTTCATCATATTCTTTTTTTGCAAGATAATTTTTCCCTATCAAAACCAAACAGTCCAACCAATCAGGTTGAATTCTTAATACCCTTCGCATCTCAATAATTGAATTATCATAATTCTCTTTGAAAAAATAATAGTAGCCCAGACCTCTGTGTGCTTCAGGGCTCTCTATATCATATTTTAAAGCTTCCTGAAATTTATTAAATGCGGCTATTTCTTCTTTATCTGAAAGATAAACCCAGCCAAGACCATTATACGGATCTGATTGCTTTTTATTTATTTTAATTGACTTATTAAAATCCTGCTTTGCTTTCTCATATTTGCCTGTTTTAAAATAACTCCATCCTAACCCATTTAATGCTTCTGTTTCTTTTGGATATAACTGCTGATATATTACAAAAGCATCTAAAGCATCTTCATACTCGCCCATTTTAAAATAACTCCATGCAAGCATTGAAAGTGCTTGTTTATTGTCCGGGTCTTTTTTAAGCACACTTTTATATTCTGCTATAGCAAGTTGATATTTATTTTGTACAAATTTTTTATCTCCTCTAAAATTTCCAAATCGTGATGCACAGCCTGAAAGCAAAACATAAGACAATAATATTATTATAGAATAACATCCAATATGCCTACATCTCTTATGTGTTAATAATTTATCCATTTGTTTAAAATAAAAACTCTACTCCTATTTCAAATTGTGATATACCATCTGCTATTCCATCAGCTCTAACTAAAGGAGTAAACCCTGTTCCGGAATATTGATTCCTGAGCTCTTTATAATAATCCCCGGGTGTCCAATATGCATATATAATATTAAATGATATATTGCTTCTAATTTGTATACTTCCAAATAAATCTAATTCTGAGCCCAAATTATTTGAAAACTCTGTTTTGCTTCCATTAGACAAACTATTTGTTCCGGGATAAGTTTCCATAGATTTCAAGAACCAGTAATCAAGAGAAAAATATAAATAACTTATTGGCACAGCTGAAAGCCCAATATATTTAGCGTCTAAATTCTCAAGCAAATTTGCATTTGAAAAAGTTCCCGGTCTTGGAATTCCATAATTTATAGCATGTCCGCTTCCTGTAGCAATAAATGGACCGCTTTTCTTTGGATACTGTGTATCAAATAAATTTGTATTTGATGGAGAAAAAACAGAAAACGCATTATTTGTATCACCAGTTAATTTTAAAGCATCCAAATCAGCATCTGTTATCTTGTTTCCACTAGCCATAATTATTCCTACTTTTGGTATTAACATATCATAAATTGAATAAGAAACATTGCCATAAACAAGATACCCTTTATGGGCAACATCAGGATAACTTTTGCTTGCACTTATTGCTTTACCAAAGTTTTTTGCATATTCAAAATCTACTGTTAATTCATCAAAATTTATTAGTCCCATCATACCTGCTGTGCCAAGTATATCTTCATCTGTAGGAGTAGCAATAAGACTCTCTCTTGAACTATTTTGTGTAGTATCGCGAAGCAGACTCACATACGGCTCAAAATTAAAATGGCCCATATTGATTCTAAAATCAGCAGATACCAAATACGCATTTGTATCATTATATGTAAAAAATTTCTCCTGTTCAATATGAGGGCCTAAAAGTATTTTATTGTTATAATCTGCTATTTCTGTATGAAAGTTATATTTAATTTTTCCAGAAGTATTATAGAACGAAAATCCATAGTTTTCATATTTACCGCCAACAAATCCATTTCCAAGAATATTAGAAAACAATCCTGCCTTAAATCTGGTGTTCATTGAAGATTCCAAAATAGGAACATCAAGCCAGTATTCTGTAATTCTTGGCAAAATTGATTCAGTGCTTGTATATTTATCAAATTCAGAACCAGGCCATACTACTATTTTACTACCACTTACAGGAGCATCATAATTTGAACGTGTAGCACGTACCATTTTCAAAAAAAATTCCGTTGAACCTGCATATTTAAGATAAAAACCTATATCATACAAATAGGATAAATATCCTGCATTATCATCACTATCACTGGATAAATCTGTAGTATTAGATATCATGTTATAAGAAATTCTGGAGTGAAAATACGTTTTGAAATTATATTCTGTAGGACTTACTAATTTTTCTTCACTTTCTTCTGCACACAACGCAATATTACACAACACTATGTTTTGTAAAAATATAATGATTAAAATAAATCCAGACTTCAAAAATATTTTTTTCATATCAGATAATAATTTATAACACAGGTAAATGACGAAAAACCTAAGATATCATCCCCTTTGTTAGCTGGTAAAAATCCAAAACCTTTTATATTAAACTCTAAACTAAATTTTTTATTAAGCATATATTCAAAACCCCCGCCTCCGATAAAGTTAACACCATTCCATTCCTGAGGCGAAGTAGAACCCTCAACTTTATTTTTAGAATATCCTGCACCTGCTATAATAAAAAATCTTTCTGTATTTGTGTTTGCAACAGAAATTTCTGTTTCTAAATAAATAGGGTTAAATGATACATAAGCAGAAGATTGAGTTCTATGTGGTGTAGATGTATTTTCGTAAAACAAAGCAAGTGAAAAATTATTGCTGAGTGAATATTTTATACCGCCGCCGAATAAATAACCAGGTAAATAACTCTCGCTATAACTATTCGCTCCAGATGGTGATAATGGAAGCGAATATCCAAGTATTCCACAAACAGCACAAGAATTTTGAAATGGAGTTAAGCTTTCTGCATAACTAATAGTAGATATGGCAACAAGCAATACAAGCATTAACACTACAGTATTTATTTTTCTCATATATAATTTTTTAACTATTCACTGCATACCATTCATTTAGACTATGTCATAATTCTATTTTTTGTGCTTTTTTATGTAGCCGCAAGCTTTAGCTTGCGTTCTCTCGCAGGCTAAAGCCTGCGGCTACAATTATGACACTCATACTATTGTACTGGCGAAAAAGTTTTAACTTTAGTGACTACGTTAGATAATACAGACCAATTAGGAACTTCATCTGCTGCTTTCATTGCAAAATAATATGTCATAGAAGATGTAAGCCCTGTAATAGTCAAAGATTGAGAAGTTCCGGAAACTGCAGGTGTTGGTTCACCTGTAACCTGAGTTGCCAAACTCCAGTTAGACTCTGTTATAGTAGCAGTAGAATATCTAATATCATATTGCCCAGCAGTTCCAACAAGCCCATCATCTCCTGTAGCTGTCCAACTAAGAGTTGCAGAAGTTGTAGTAGGCGATGAAGCTATCAATGTAGTTATTGCACTCGGAGCTGTAGTATCTTTAGGTGGTGAAAGTTTTATATTCACAGTTGATTCTGCACCTGAAGTAACTGTAACGGATTCACTTTTGTCCGCATATTCTGCTTTATATGTTTTAATTGTATAGATTCCCGGTGAAACATCTGATATTTTGAATTTACCTGTTGTTTTACTTGAAACTCCAGATGTAAATGGTTCTGTCCAAATAGTTACACCAAAAATTGGCTTGGAATCTTTGTCTGTGATTTCACCAGAAATAATGCCTGGCGTAGAAACTTGCGTTCCTAAAACTTGTGTTATATCTTTATTTTTAGAACAGCCTGTTATAATCACTAATGATAAAATAACTAAAATTGTTGTAGTTGTATGAATTTTCATTTCTGATTATTATTTTACATATTAAAACTTATTTTGGCAAGATTTTTCTTATCATTCATATAAAAAATTATTGACGTAAATAGAATGAACTATTATACTATAAATATAAATCAGACTATAGACAAAAAATTATGAATAACATTACTAAAAAAAGAATTTATATGGATTGTGCGGCAACTACACCTGTTCACCCAGATGTAGTCCAAGCAATGCTACCATTTTTTACTGAAAATTTTGGTAACCCTTCTACAGTGCATTCATTCGGCAGAGAAGCAAAATCCGCAATGGAAGAAGCAAGGGAAAAACTTGCGAATGCTATTTTTGCTAAACCTGAAGAAATAGTTTTTACAAGTGGCGGAACAGAAGCAGACAATTTTGCCATAAAAGGAGTTGCATATTTTGACAAAAACAAAGGTGGACATATCATTACATCAAAGATAGAACATCATGCTGTCCTGGAAACATGCCATTTCCTTGAGAAAAACGGTTTCACAATTACATATCTGCCTGTTGATGAATATGGTACAGTCAATCCTGAAGATGTCCAAAAAGCAATTACTGATAAAACTATTTTAATATCAATTATGCACGCTAATAATGAAATCGGCACTATAGAACCAATTGCTGAAATTGGAAAAATCGCACGTAAACATAATATCACTTTTCACAGTGATGCTGTGCAAACATTAGGCAGTATTCCAGTAAATGTTGACGAATTAAATGTTGATATGTTATCCTTTTCTGCACATAAATTATATGGGCCTAAAGGAATTGGCGCAATATATATCCGCAAAGGCACAAAAATGGTATCATTCTTACACGGCGGAGAACAAGAAAGACGAAGACGTGCAGGCACAGAAAATGTTCCATATATTGTAGGATTTGGAAAAGCAGTAGAAATAGCAATTAGTGAACTCGTACAAAAACGAGAAAATCTAACTTGTCTTAGGGATAAATTAACCAATAGAATTCTAACTGAAATTGAACAAACAAAATTAAATGGACATCCAACTGCAAAGCTTCCAGGACATATAAATGTTACTATAAAACATATAGAAGGCGAATCTATGGTATTAAATCTTGATATGGAAGGAATCGCTGCTTCAACAGGTTCTGCATGTAGCTCCGGTTCATTAGAAGCATCACATGTCTTAACTTCTATTGGAGTTGCGCCTGAAGATGCACGCAGTTCATTACGCCTAACATTAGGCAGACAAACAACTGAAGATAACATAAACAAAGTGGCTGACATTTTAAAAAAAGTAATCACGCGATTAAGAGCAATATCGCCTTTATATAAAAAAAGATAATAAATGGATTTAAAAGACAAAAATATATTAGTGGGTATTACTGGCTCAATTGCTGCATATAAAGCTGTTTATCTGGTAAGCAGTTTAAAATCTGAAAATGCAAATGTAAATGTTGTAATGACAGAAAATGCAGCTAAATTTGTAACACCTTTGACATTTCAAACATTGTCACAAAACAAAGTTTATGTTAATATGTTTGAAGAAAAAGTCGATTGGAAAATAGAACATATTTCACTTGCAGATAAATCTGATTTAATTGTTGTAGTTCCTGCAAGTGCAAATATAATAGGCAAAATTGCAAATGGAATAGCAGATGATTTACTATCAACAGTAATAATGTCCTGCAAATCACCTGTGCTATTCGCACCTGCAATGAATGTGAATATGTATGAAAATCCAATTGTGCAAAGCAACATAAAAAAACTTGAAAAATCAGGATATTTTTTTGTAGGACCTGACACAGGAAAACTTGCTTGTGGCACTATAGGAAAAGGCAGACTTACTGAAACAGATAAAATTATAGAAAAAATTAAGCAATTGTTAAATAAAGTGGGTCGTTAGCTCAGTTGGTAGAGCACCTGACTCTTAATCAGGGTGTCACAGGTTCGATCCCTGTACGACTCACCAATAATAAATATCGTAGGGGCGAGTTTACTCGCCCAATAAATGGGCAGGTAAACCTGCCCCTACAATTATCAATAAATTCAAAGATTTTGTAACAATACGTCTAAAGTAGGACAGACGTCTTGTCTGTCAATAGCATTTAATTTAGGGGGATAAAATGGGAAAAGCTGGAGAAAAATTCGGGGATAAAGCAACTTTACAAATGCGGGATATTGCAGAATGTGAAAACATTACTACTGTATGGGACCGATATAAACTACAAGAACCACATTGTGGATTTGGAACACTTGGTTTGTGTTGCAAAAATTGTAATATGGGTCCATGCAGAATAGACCCATTTAAAGAAGGCGCACAATATGGTGTATGCGGTGCTGATGCAGACACTATAAGTGCGAGAAACATTGCCAGACATATAGCAGCAGGTTCAGCATGTCATAATGACCACGGCAGAGAAATTACAAATACATTGCTTCTAACCGCACGTGGTGAAACAAAAGGATACTCAATAAAGGATCCTGTTAAACTTCGAACTATTGCAACTGAATTTAATATAAAAACTGATAATAAAAATGATAACGATATAGCAAAAGAACTTGCTGAAAAAATGTTAGCAGAATATGGCCAGCAAAATGGCAAATTGACATTTTTAAAACGTGCCCCTAAAAAACAACAGGAAATCTGGGACAAATATAATTTAACACCCAGAGGTATAGATAGAGAAATTGTTGAAATGATGGCACGAACAAATATAGGCGTTGACACAGATTACAAACATATTTTCTTTGGTGGAATGAGAACAGCTCTAAGTGATGGCTGGGGCGGCTCTATGTTTTCAACTGAATTATGCGATATATTATTTGGCTCTCCTCAACCAAGAAAAGCACAAGTTAATTTGGGTGTACTTAAAACTGATGAGGTAAATATATTAGTCCATGGACATGTCCCACTTTTATCCGAATTAATAGTAGACGCAGCGCAAACACCAGAATTACTTGCCCTTGCAAAAGAAAAAGGCGCAAAAGGAATAAATGTTGCAGGAATCTGCTGCACTGCAAATGAAATACTTATGAGACGTGGAATTCCTGTTGCAGGAAATTTTTTACAACAAGAAGTTGCACTTACAACTGGAGCTGTTGAATTAATGATAGTTGATTTACAGTGTATCATGCCTTCGCTTCCACAAGTTGCATCGCATTTTCATACAAAAATAGTATCTACAAGTGCAAGAGCAAATTTTCCAGGCACTGAATATATTGAATTTGATGAAAAAGAAGGGTTAGATATTGCAAAAAAAATAGTAAAAATAGGCGTTGAAAATTTCATAAACAGAAAGCAAGAAAAAGTAAAAATACCAAACGAAAAAGTAGATTTTATAGCCGGATTTACAACAGAAAATATTAATTATCATTTAGGCGGTAGTTTCAGAGGATCTTACAGACCTCTAAATGATGCTATAATATCAGGAAGACTACGTGGTGTTGTAGGAGCAGTTGGATGCGACAATCCAAAATTCAAAAGTGGAACATCACATATTGAAATGATAAAAGAATTGCTTAAGTATGACGTGTTATTTGTAGAAACAGGATGCGTAGCAATAGACTGTGCAAAAGAAGGATTATTAAAACCAGAAGCTATTTATGAAAAATTTGTAGGAGACGGATTAAGAGAAGTATGTGAAGCAGTAGGTATTCCTCCAATATTGCATACAGGTTCCTGTGTAGACAACAGCCGTATCTTAATAGAATGTTGTAAAATGGTTGAAGAAGGCGGCATAGGCAATAGTTTGGATGAACTTCCTGTTGCTGGCGTAGCATTAGAATGGATGTCTGAAAAAGCAATAGCTATTGGATGGTATGCAGTTGCATCAGGGCTTCTAGTTGTATTTGGCTCACCATTTTTCACATTAGGCAGTAAAAATGTTACAAAATTTGTAACTGAAGATGTTGAAAGTATTACAGGCGGCAAATGGGCATTTGAAGAAGATCCAATAAAAGCTGCTCATATAATAATAGAACATTTAGACAAAAAACGCGCTGCGCTTAAACTTAACCCAATGATGTATCCACCAAAAAAATAAATCGGAGATATCTATGATTAAACATATATGGGTAGATGTAAAAAAATGCACAGGTTGTAAAAGTTGTGAACTTGCTTGTGCTGTAGAACATTCAGAAACAAAAAATTTAGAAACTGCAATATTTGAAGAAAAGCTTTCCCAAACAAGAATTATTATAGAAAATGCTTCTGGCTTGCCTATTCCAATGCAATGCAGGCAGTGCGAAGATGCACCTTGTGTCAAAGTATGCCCTTCAAAAGCTCTTGAACGTCCATCTTCTGATACACCTGTATTAATTCATACCGAAAAATGTATTGGATGCAAATATTGTATAATTGCTTGTCCATTTGGTGTTATAAAAATGAACAGGGAAGAAAAAGCCATAACTAAATGTGACTTATGTTTTGAAAGAGTAAAAACAGGAAAGTTACCTGCATGTGTTGAAATTTGTCCAACTAAAGCATTAAAATTTAAAACCCCAGCAGAAGAATCAGCTGATATTAGAAAAACTGCTGCAAATAAATTCCTTGTAGATTATGTCAATTGATGAAATTTTAGAAAAATACAATAAAGATAAAAGTTTTTTAATTCCTATACTGCAGGATGTTAGTGCTAAATACAATTATTTACCTGCGGATATTTTAAAAGAAATATCTGTTAAATTAGATATACCTTTAAGCCAAATTTTCAGTGTAGCAACTTTCTATAAAGCATTTAGTTTAAAGCCTCGTGGTAAACATCATATATGTGTATGCATTGGAACTGCGTGCCATGTTCGTGGCTCCCAAAAGATACTTGATAAATTTGAAGATGAGTTAAATATAAAATCGGGTGAAACAACTGATGATTTAAATGTGACTTTAGAAACTGTAAATTGTCTTGGTGCCTGTGCACTTGCTCCACTTGTAACAACAGATGATCAATATTTTGCTAAAATGACTACAAGCAAAGCTGATAAAATAATCAAAGAATACAAAAAATCCGATGAAAAAAATTAACTCAATATCTGAACTTGAAAATTTGAGAAAAACTATAATATCCAACTATGATGCATCAAAACTATGTGTAGTAATATGTTGTACTGGGTGCACAGCAGCTGGAAGCGATAAAGTAGCAAAAGCTTTCGAACAAGAAATCGAACTTCGTAATTTAAATATTGCTATTAGAAAAACTGGTTGTCAGGGATTTTGTGAAAAAGGTCCTTTACTTGTACTTGAACCTTCTGGAATTTTTTATCAAAAAGTAACAGCTGAAGATGTAAAAGAAATAATTGATGAAACCCTAATAAAAAATAATGTTATTGATAGACTGCTTTACACAGATACAAAAACAGGGCAAAAAGTTGTTTATGAACAAGATGTTCCATTTTACAAAAAACAAACGCGCCCACTTATGGCAAACAATAGAAAAATTGACCCTACAAGCATTAAAGATTATATTAGAATCGGTGGTTACAGTGCATTGGTAAAAGCATTATCTCAAATAACACCAGATGAAATAATTGATGAAATAAAAAAATCAGGATTGCGTGGCCGTGGAGGTGCAGGATTTTTTACTGGAAGAAAATGGGAATCAGCCAAAAAAGCAAAAAGCGATATAAAATATGTTATTTGCAATGCTGATGAAGGAGATCCTGGTGCATTTATGGATAGAAGTTTACTTGAAGGAAATCCACATAGCATTCTGGAAGGAATGTTAATAGGCGCCTATGCTATTGGCTCACAGGAAGGATATATTTATGTTCGCAACGAATATCCTTTAGCAGTAAAACAGGTTCAAATTGCTATATCCCAAATGAGAGAATACGGATTTTTAGGCAAAAATATTTTGGGCAGTGATTTTAATTTTGATATAAAAATAATGCGTGGCGGCGGTGCATTTGTATGTGGGGAATCAAGCGCACTTATGGCATCTATAGAAGGAAAAGTAGGAGAGCCACGTGCAAAATATATCCATGCAACAGAAAAAGGATTATGGGACAAACCAACAGTTTTAAATAATGTAAAAACATGGGCAAATATCCCTTTGATAATTAATAATGGCTCTGAATGGTATAGCAAAATAGGAACAGAAAAAAGCAAAGGAACAATGATATTTTCTCTTGTAGGAAAAATAAACAATACAGGTTTAGTTGAAGTTCCAATGGGCATAACTTTAAAAGAATTGATTTTTGAAATAGGTGGTGGTATTCCTAATGAAAAAAAATTCAAAGCAGTTCAAACAGGCGGTCCATCAGGTGGATGTATCCCCACCTCTCTTTTGGATCTGCCTGTAGATTATGAAAGACTTACAGAAGCTGGCTCAATGATGGGTTCTGGTGGAATGATAGTAATGGATGAAGACACTTGTATGGTCAATATTGCAAAATATTTCCTGGCATTTGCCCAGGAAGAATCTTGTGGAAAATGCACACCCTGTCGCGAAGGAATAAAACATATGCTAAATATTCTAAATGATATTTCAAATGGCAAAGCCAAAGAAAATGATATTGATTTACTTGAAGAACTTGGGAAAAATATAAAAGAAACATCTTTGTGCCAGCTTGGTAAAAGTGCACCCAACCCTGTATTAACATCTATTAGATATTTTAGAGATGAATATAAAACACATATTAAACATAAAAAATGTCCTGCAAAAGTATGCAAAGAACTTATAAAATATTCAGTAGTTTCTGAAAAATGCACAGGATGTACGTTATGCGCAAAGAATTGTTCTGTTAATGCTATAACTGGAGAAAAGAAACAATCGCATTTAATAGACCAATCTAAATGCACAAAATGCGGCACATGTTTTGAGATGTGTAAATTTAACGCAATATTAGTAGAATGATTAAAACGTTGTTTTTGTCATCCTGAACTTGTTTCAGGATCTAAAAACATAATGAGAT
>JBBTED010000148.1:0-18868 GCA_038042445.1 Candidatus Firestoneibacteriota bacterium | reverse complement strand
ATTAAAAAGAGACACATTGATTGCCAATGTTGAATTTACTGAAACAAAAGGTAAAGACAGACTATTTAAGTTGCTAAAAACCAAAGCTATTCTTGCACATTCAATTGGACTTGATGAAATGGCGCTTTTAACACCTTTACAGATAACATCACGTTTTATACGTGCTGTAAAAGAGAGAAATATGAGAATTTTATATTTTCATATTTTGCCGGGCAAAAGTTTTGAAGAAAATGTCAATCTCATTAAAGATGTTAAAGCAAAACTTGAAGATAATGGATTTAGAATTTTAAAGTCTTCTCCTATTAGGCAGTTTGAATCAAGCAGGATATTGTTGGTTTTAGCAGAACTTGGTGCAATTATAGGATTAATGATTTTGGTTCTACAAATTCTTTCCCCCTTTGACAAAGGGGGATTAAAGGGGGATTTAAAAGTTCTGATATTTTTAATTCCTGTTTTGATTGTTTTGTATTTTGTCGGGCATTTGAGTTTAATAAGAAAAAGTGTGGCATTGCTTGCAGCTATTGTATTTCCTTGCTTGGCAGTTATATCTATTAATGATAATACAGTTAAGCATTTAAAAATATCTGTAATTCTGAGGAAATTTCTGAAAATATGTTCGATTACTTTAATAGGTTCTTTATTGATATCTGGTATTTTAAGTTCTTCTGATTTTATGATGAAGCTTTCACAATTTAGCGGTGTAAAATTTGCACTTCTTATTCCAATTCTGTTAGTAGGTATAAATCTGTTTGTCAAAAATAAAGGTTCTTTAAATGCTATTTTGGATACAAAAGTTTCAATTAAACATTTATTGTATTTGAGTATAGCTGTTATTTCTTTGGCAAGTGTTGTAATTGTTTTTATTGGACGGTCTGGAAATTTTGTGTTGCCGGTTCCTGCATTTGAAGAAAAAATTCGTATGGTTTTGGAGAACACATTAATTGCAAGGCCAAGAACTAAGGAGTTAATTGGGCATTTATTTATGATTTTAGGAATTACACTTATGATAAGATATAACATTGGTTCTTTTAAATATGAATCAGGAAAGTTAATTAATCTTGTGTCATTTATGTTTTTTATTGTTCTTGGAGTTTTGGGACAGGTTTCAATGATTAATACTTTTTGTCATATTCATACACCTTTTTTATTGTCTGTTTTACGTATATTTAATGGGTTGTGGATCGGCACAACTATTGGATTATTTTTTGCCTTTGTTTTATTAAAAATTATACGTAGGCAGAACGTAAATACTTAGTGGACATCGTGTCATTCCCGCATGTAGTAAGCGGGAATCCAGTGTCTATTTTTACATGTTTTAAGCAGTAGAAAGCAAAAAAACTGGATTCCTGCTTTCGCAGGAATGACAATAAAATAAATATGCATATTTCTGTGTTAAGAAAACTATGGTGGCAAAGTTTAACATTAATAGCAATATTTATTATACGAATATTCTTTCGGCGAGACAAAAAAAATATTCCTGCGGATGTTTTATCTAAAAAATTTAAAAATATACTTGTAATTAGAATAGACAGGATTGGAGATATGTTGCTTGCAACCCCTGTTTTTCGTACTATAAAAAAAGTTTATCCTGATTCAAAATTGATTGTATTTGCGAGTTCTTATAATAAAAATGTAATTGAAGGCAATCCTTATGTAGATAAAGTTTTAGTGCACAGCGGTATTTTGTCATCTTTAAATACGCTTGAAGTAGAAAAATTTGATTTGGCAATAGACCTTTTTTGTGGATTTAATCTAAAAAGCGCATTGTTATGTTGTTTATCTAATGCAGAAATAAAATTAGGTTATAAATCAAAATTCAGTAAACATTTTTTTGATTTTGAAGTGGAGCCAGTGAAAGAATCACAGTATGAAGCAATAAGTAATCTGAAATTACTTGGGCCATTTGGGATAAAAACAAATGATATTAAGTTGGATGTTTACCCAGTTGAATCAAACAAAAAGAAAAATTTAAACCAGAAAATAATTGGTATTAATATTGGCACAAGACGTAAAGTTCACAGATGGAGCTATGAAAATTTTGCGGCACTTGCTGATAAAATTATAGAGAAGTTTAATGCGCAGGTTATTATTACCTGGGGGCCTGGGGAGTTGGATTTGGCTAAAAAAACATTAGCTTCAATGAAAAACGGTGATGGTTTGCTTGTGGCAAGTCATTGCCATAAAGCAGTTTTGGCACCAGGGACAGATGCACGGCAATTGGCTTCATTGCTTAACTCTTTTGATTTATTTATTTGTGGAGATACAGGACCATTTCATATAGCAGTTGCAATGGATATTCCTGTAATTGCGATATTCGGGAAAAGTGATTATATAAGGTGGTCTCCACCATTTAGCAAAATTAATGTAGTTGCTGATTCATCAGCTATAAGTTTGCCGATAAATCGGCAACTACAAAGTGATATTAGAATTATTGCTGGTAAACGTTGCAATGAAATAACAGTTGATGAGGTTTTTTCTGAAGTTTGTGAGGTTTTAAATGCCAAATAAAATTTCTGCGGTAATAATAACTAAAAACGAAGAAGAAAATATATTGGGTTGTCTAAAAACTATTTCTTTTGCAGATGAAATAATTGTTGTTGATTCGGAAAGTACAGATAACACAGTAGAAATATGCAAGAAATTTGGATGTAAAGTTTATGAACAGGAGTGGTTAGGGTATTCAAAGCAGAAAAATTTAGGGATAACAAAATCATCAGGAAAATGGATTTTAAGTGTAGATGCAGATGAACGAATAACCGATGAATTAAGAAATGAGATTATAGATGCAACAAATACAAGTGAATATAATGGTTTTTATCTTCCAAGACGTTCATTTTTTCTTGGAAGATGGATAAAATATTCAGGTTTATATCCTGATTACAACTTGCGGTTATTTAAAAAAGATTGCGGGCAGTTTAATGAAAAATTAGTTCATGAGTCAGTTAAAGTTACGGGCAATATAGGAAAACTGAAAAATCCTATTTCGCATTATATTTATAAAGATATTACAGAATATATTGAAAAATTTAACAAATACACTTCACTGGCTGCAGAGGAAATTAAAAATAAAAAATTTAGATGGTATCATGTAATTTTTAATCCCAAGATAACATTTTATAAAAAATATATTTTTAAAAAAGGTTTTCTTGACGGTATATCAGGTTTGGTTATTTGTGTTATAAGCGCTTTTTATACTTTTGTGAAGTATGCAAAACTTTGGGAAAAGCAAGAGTTTAGCCAAAAGAGAATTTTGCTGATTAAACTTAGAAATATAGGCGATATGCTTATTTCCACACCAGCTATTAAAGCAATCAGAAATAAATATAAAGATAGTCATATGGCATTTTTATGCCCAAAAAATTCAGCTGAAGTTTTTATAAATAATTCCTATATAAATGAAATTATTATTTATGAAAAAGATAAATTAAATAGTTTGTTTTCCCATATTGAATTTTTTAGATTAATTCACAATAAAAAATTCGACATAGTTATAAATTTTGAAGCGTCTTTTAGAAGTGCTTTAATATCATTGTTAAGTGGAGCAAAAAAAAGAATTATAAATAACCATAATGGTGTAAATTATTTTACTACTGTAAGAATGTTGGGTTCAAAAACACCAAAATCAGGGATACAAAGGGATTTGGATACTGTTTTGTCTGCTGGTATTGAACCTATAGATTATTATCCTGAGATATTTCCATGTAAAAAGGATTGTGAATTTGCTGAAAATATTTTTACAAAAGAAAAAATATTTTCAGATGATTTTGTAATAGGAATAAGTCCTGGTGCAAGCAGGGAAATCAAGATGTGGAAATTAGAAAAATTTGCTCAACTCATTGATAAACTTGTGAGTGAAAAAAATGCTAAAATTTTGTTATTTGCAGGTCCTAAAGAAGAGAAAATTGCAGCTCAAATAAAGGAATTAGTGAAAACTAAAAACACTATTATTCTTAAAGATTTATCTCTACTGCAATACTCTGCTTTAATTGGCAAGTGTAAAGCTTATATTGGTCTTGATTCTGCAGGTGTTCATATTGCTGTTGCAATGGGTGTTCCATCAGTTGTATTGATAGGGCCTGAGGATTCTACAGTTTGTCACCCTTATTTAGAAAAAGATAGACATTTTGCTGTGTCAGTTGATGTTAATTGTAGACCGTGTTATAAAGCCACTTGTGATAATAAAAAGTGTATGGATTTAATAACTGTAGAGCAAGTTATGAAAGCTGTAAATTTCCTCTTAATCCCCCTTTAGTAAAGGGGTAGGGGGATTTTGCTTTGAAAAATGTTTGATATTATGTATACTAATTTTATTATATGCTTAGTGTTGTGGTAATAACAAAAAATGAGCAGGGAAATATTAAAAGATGTCTTGAAAGTGTTAGATGGGTAGATGATATAATAGTTGTTGATGCATTTAGCACAGATGATACTGTCCAAATTGCCAGACAATATACCAATAAAGTTTGGACAAAAGAATGGGTAAATTATACCCAGCAGAAAAATTATGCAATTAGTTTAGCGAAAAATGATTGGATATTAAATATAGATGCTGACGAAGTTGTTTCTGAAGAATTAGCCGAAGAGATAAAAATAATATTACGCAAACCTGAATATAATGGATATTTAATGCCTATGCAGACTTATTATTTCGGAAGATTTTTAAAATATGGTGGATTTTGTCCTGATTATCATTTGCGGCTTTTTAATAAAAATTATGGGAAATTCGAATCAAAATTTACAAATGTTCACGAAGGAATTTTTTTAAATGGAAAATCTGGTATTTTAAAAGAACCAATCATTCATTACGCATACAGTAATATTACACAATATTTTGGTAAATTTAATAATTATACTACAAAAGAGGCAAATGGGCTTTTTGAAAGAAATATTTATCCAACAGGATATAAAGTATTTATAAAGCCGATACACAGGTTTTTGAAAAGTTATTTTTTTAAATTTGGATTTTTAGATGGTATTCAGGGTTTACTTGCTTGTGCTTTTGCATCTTTTTACATTTTTATAACACAGATTAAACTTATTGAGTTGTATAAAGATAAGTATAACAGGAGGCTTTTATGGTTAACTCTATTTCAAAGGAAAAGCTAATTAAGTATTGCGATTTTGCAATTGAGTGGGGACTGATTCTATTTGCTGTTGGATGTGCCTGGTCAATTACACTTACTCAGCTTGGGTTTTTTGTTGGATTAATTGCGTGGGTAGTAAAAATGCTAACAGAAGAAAAAAAATATTATACCAAAACTCCATTAGATACAGCTATATTATTATTTATTGCTGCAACAATTTTATCAACAATTCTATCTATAAATATGCATAATAGCGTAGGGGGAATGTTTAAAACAGTTGGTTTAATGCTAATTTATTTTTTTGTTTCAAACAATGTCAAAAGTTTAGAACAGGCTAAAAAACTTGTATTGCTAATAATATTTTCAGCGACTTTTGAGTCAATCTATGGAATCATAAAATATTGGACAGGTGGTGGATGGAAATTAGAGGGGACATTTAGTTTGTCATTGACTTTGGCGGAGATATTGATAATGG
Source organism: Candidatus Firestoneibacteriota bacterium (assembly GCA_038042445.1). GTDB lineage: Bacteria > Oederibacteriota > D2-FULL-39-29 > JBBTED01 > JBBTED01 > JBBTED01. The sequence continues at coordinate 13,309 of JBBTED010000148.1, read as the reverse complement.
TGATTTCAATAATAATACCATTTTTGATAAATTTTAAAAATGAGGGTAAGATATTGTCAAAACGCGTTTTAATGCCTTGCACAATATTAATATCTATTGCACTCGTGTTTACATTTGCAAGAGGTGCATGGCTTGGAATTGCAGTTTCATTGATAATACTGGGAATTCTAAAATCAAAAAAACTTATACTGATATTTACAATAATAGCTGTAATATTTATTTGTGTTGCGAGTTTCTTTCCAACGAGCACGCTGGGTGGGAGAATAAGAAGTATAGTTGAGCCAGAGTCTAATTTTGAAAGAATTTGTATGTGGAAAAGTGGGATTGAAATGATAAAAGATCATCCTTTAGGTATAGGTTTGGAAAATGTGGGACAATTATATCCACTTTATAAAATGCCAGAAGCATATTATCCACATCAAGGTCATTTACATAATAATTTTATCCAGATAGTAGTGGAACGTGGTATGTTAGGTGGTTTAGCTTTTTTATGGATGATATTTTGCTTTTACAGGTGGGGAGTGACTTCATTAAAAAAAGCGAGTGATGAATTTTTAAAATCTCTACTTCTCGGATTTTTAGCCGCTTTTTCAGCATTTTTAGTTTCAGGTATTTTTGAATACAATTTTGGAGATTCAGAAGTAATTATGCTCGTATGGTTTTTAACTGCTATTACTGCAAAATCTGTTATTTTGAAAAGCTCGACTTGAATTTTCTAAACTCAGACCAAATATCTTCAGGCATACGTTTCCCAAATTGAGTTAAAAACTTTTCTACATCGGTTATTTCATCTTGCCAGTCTGTTGGATTTATTTCAAATAGTTTTTGTAAGTTTTCTTTGGGAATATTCATACCTGTAAGGTTTAAATCGTTTGTCATAGGGACAAGGCCTATAGATGTTTCTTTGGCTGAAACTTTATTGTTCACTCTTTTTATTATCCAGTCCAATACACGTATGTTTTCTCCGAATCCGGGCCACATAAAATTATTGTTTTCATCTGTCCTGAACCAGTTTGCAAAAAATATTTTTGGAGGATGCGGAATTTTTTTACCAAATTCAATCCAGTGTTTGAAGTAGTCACCCATATTATATCCACAAAATGGTAGCATTGCCATTGGGTCTCTTCGTAGAACTCCAACTTTGCTAGCGGCTGCAGCTGTTGTTTCTGAACCCATTCTTGCACTTGCAAATACTCCATGTTGCCAGTTGAAACTTTCATATATTAAAGGCAGAAGTTTACTTCTTTTTCCACCAAAAATCATTGCAGATATTGGTACACCTTTTGGGTTGTTATATTCTTTAGATAGAGTTGGACATTGAGAAACTGATACTGTAAATCTTGAATTTGGATGTGCTGCTTTTGTGTTTAGGTCAGACGTCCATTTTTTATTCTGCCAGTCAAGTAGATTTTTAGGAATTTCGCCATCAATACCTTCCCACCATGGTTCATTATTGTCAATATCTAATGCTGTATTAGTAAATAGCGTGGGGTAAAATGTGCCTGCTTTTAAAGTCTGCATCATATTTGGATTTGTTTTCATAGAAGTGCCTGGTGCAACTCCGAAAAATCCCATTTCCGGGTTTATTGCATATAATCTGCCATCTTCTCCTATATTCAGCCATGCAATGTCATCTCCAAGTGTCCATATTTTGTATCCCGGTATAGCGGATTCTAACATTGCAAGATTTGTTTTTCCACAAGCACTCGGGAATGCGGCTGTTATATAAGTAGTATTTCCATTGGGGTCTTCTATACCAATAACAATCATATGTTCAGCAAGCCAATTTTGATGTAATCCAAGGTATGAAGCAAGCCTTAAAGAGAAACATTTTTTACCAAGCAATGCATTTCCGCCATATCCAGAGCCTATGCTCCATACAAAATTTTCATCAGGGAAGTGCATAATAAAACGTTTATTAGGATCAAAATCGCCAACTGAATGGAATCCTTTTACAAAATTTTCTGAATTTCCTATTTTATCAAGTATATTTTTTCCCATTCTGCACATAATTCGCATACTTATAGCAACATAACTTACATCTGTAAGCTGAACGCATGCTTTTGCATAAGGTGAATCAGGATGACCCATCATATAAGGAAGAACATACATTGTTTTGCCGCGCATACATCCATCAGATAATTTGGTCATCAGTTGTTTTGCTTCATTTGGTTCCATCCAGTTATTATTAGGACCTGTTGTTTCTTTGTCAGAATGGCATATATAAGTTAGATGTTCTGTTCGTGCTACATCTGTAGGATGGCTGTGATGGATATAACTATTAGGATATGTTTTGCAATTGAGATTATTAAAAAGATAATTTTTCCCGATTTTTTCTTTTGTTTCTCCTATTTCAATAAGTTTGTGTGCTTCTTCAAGCGAACCATTACACCAGTAAATTTTATTTGGCTTTGCAAGTTTTGCCTGTTCTTCAACCCATTTTTCAATCGGTGTTGCCATATATAAATTCCTCCTTAATTAAATTTATTGTGCTAAAGATTACTATGTATTTTTTTATATGTCAATACTTAATTGTTATGAAAAAAAACCTGAGAAAAACTTGACAAATTTGAAAAATGTAGTATACTATAAATAGAGCTACAAAGCAGTAGTAGTAGGTTTTTGAAGACGTCCTTTTCCACGGTGATTGTGGGTTTTAGTGCTGTATATTCGTTGAGGAAAAGGACGTTTTTTTATTTGGGGATGGTGAAAAATGGAAAATAATATAAGAATTTGTTGTGCGCAATTGAATTTTACAGTTGGAGATTTGAAAAATAATACAGAAAAAATAATTGCAGGTATTGAGAAGGCAAAAAAACTTGGAGTTGATATAATTTCTTTTCCTGAACTTGCAATTGCAGGTTATCCGCCAGAGGATCTTTTGCTTAAAAATAGTTTTATTGAAGAAAACATAGATAAATTGAAATATATAACTAAGTTTGTTGATGATATTGTAGTTGTTATAGGTTTTGTGGATAAACAGGAAGGGAATATATATAATTCCGCTGCAATAATTTATAAGAAAAAAATTAGAGATGTGTATCACAAAATGTTTTTGCCGAATTATGGAGTTTTTGATGAAAACCGTTATTTTAAACAGGGGAATGAGACAATAGTATTTAAATTTGGGGAAGCGATTTTTGGGGTAAATATTTGTGAGGATATATGGTGGAAAGATGGTCCGGTAAAAAAACAGGCTTTAGCAGGGGCAAATTTAATTCTTAATATAAGTGCTTCTCCTTATCATGCAGGTAAGATTCAGGAAAGAGAATTAACTATTTGCGAACAGGCAAGAGATAATTCTGTAGCTATTGTTTATACTAATTTGGTTGGTGGCCAGGACGAATTGGTTTTTGATGGACAAAGTATGGTTGTAGATACAAAAGGCAAAATTAAAAATAGAGGATTAGCATTTGAAGAAGATTATTTGGTATTTGATTTGCCAATCAAAAATTTGGAAGTAAAAAAAGTATCAGAAAAGGTTGTAGTAATTGAAAAAAAGTTTTCCTTTAAATCTAAAGATGTATTGTCTAAAAGAGATATAAAAATATTAGAGCCAGCAGCAGAAATTTATAAGGCTTTAACTTTAGGTTTAAAAGATTACGTTGAAAAAAATAATTTTAAAAAGGTTGTTGTAGGATTAAGTGGGGGGATTGATTCTGCATTTGTTGGTACTATTGCAGCGGATGCATTAGGTAAAGAGAATGTAACTGGAGTATTTATGCCAACTCGTTATTCTTCTTCTGAATCAGAAACTGATGCTAAAAGTTTAGCACATAATTTAGGTATAAAATTTCTACATATCTCTATTGAACAGATATATAAAATTTATCTTATGGTTATTGAACCTTATTTTCTTGGTTTGCAGAAAGATATTGCAGAGGAAAATTTACAGGCACGTATAAGAGGAAATATTTTATTGGCATTTTCAAATAAATTTGGATGGTTAGTTTTAACTACAGGCAATAAATCTGAAATGAGCACTGGTTATGCTACATTATATGGTGATATGGCAGGTGGATTAGCTGTAATCAAAGATGTGCCGAAGACATTAGTTTATAAATTGGCAAAATATAGAAATTCTCTTGGTTTGGTAATTCCTGAACGTATACTTACAAAAGAGCCAACTGCTGAACTTAAATTTGGGCAAAAAGACAAAGATACATTGCCTGCTTATGAAATTTTGGATCCTATATTAAAATCTTATGTAGAGGAAGATAAAGATGTTGATGAGATGAATACAGATAAAACAATAGTATCCAAGGTCATTAGAATGGTTGATAAAAGTGAACACAAACGCAGGCAATCTCCGCCTGGAATTAAAATTACACCTAAAGCATTTGGTAAAGACAGACGGATGCCTATTACTAACAAATATAGTATTGTAAATTAAAGAGGTTGTTTCGCAATTGTAATTCAAACTGTGTCATTGTGTCATAATGGTAGCCGCAGGCTTTAGCCTGCGAAAAATACCGCAAGCTAAAGCTTGCGACTACCACTACAAAGAGAAAAAATATGCAATTTGAAGAACTTGTTAAAAAAACATCACCTGTATTAAGGCGTATAACAAAAAGATTAAATGGTCGTTGGACATTTATAGATGATGACGATTTATTTCAGGAAGCTCTTATATATCTCTGGCAATGTTTTAAAGAGGAAAAACTAAATGAAAAAACTAATAGTTATATATTGCAGGGATGCTATTTTTATTTAAAAAATTATCTGCGTAAAGTTTCTGACAATGTTATTGTAGTTAGTTTAAATAATATTATTGATGAAAGCAAAATAGAATTAGGGGAGATAATATCAGTTGACAATGGAAATTTGTTGGAGAATAAATTGTTGGTTGATACAATTTATACAAGTGTTGGTTTAACTGAAAGAGAAAAAGATGTTTTATCTCTTTGGATAGAAGAATGGACAGTAAGAGAAATAGGTCAGAAATTAGGCATTTCACATGTGATGGTGATGAAAATACAAAATAAAATAAGAAACAAATGCAGTAGATTAAAAAAAGAATTATGGTCTGGTGGAAAAAGACAGACCATAGTTAAAAAATCACAAAATACAAGTTACCAAAACTAAAGAAATTTTACTTGTATATATAGAAGCACATTGATGTGTAGCAAAACATAGGCGTTCTTAAAAAGAACGCCTTTTTTATTTTAAGAGTTTTTTAGACAAAGGCGTTTTTACCCAGAGTTGGGCGAAACTTCGTTGGGTGAAGAACGCTTTTTTTATTTGTAAAGAGATGCTGAAATAAATTCAGCATGACAAAGTAGGAGGAGGGAATAAAGATGCATAGACAAAAGATATTGAGTTTAGTTTTTGCGTTATTTGTGTTTGTAGTTGTGCCTGTGGGTTTTGTTTTTGGGACACCGTCAACAACATACTGGAGTCCTTGTGTTTTTGATATTCAGTCTTATGGCGTTTTGCATATTGGTGTTGATAATTACACTACAATAGGTAAAAAAAGTTTAACTTTAGGTGGTCAGGATTTTCCAACGGATTTTGGTCTTACGATTGGTGTTTTTCCTTATGATGAAGTGAAAATGGAAGTTGGTGTGGATTTAATGGAACCAAGTGATGACCCATTGTATTTTAATGCTAAAATCGGAACACCAGAAAATATATTTTTTGCAGATTCACCTGCTTTGAATATCGGTATATTTAATGTGGGCACAAAATCTGGTGTTACTGATTACAATATTTTTGATTTTATTGTTGGTAAAACATTGCCATTTAGTTTAGGAAGAGTTCATTTGGGATACTATGCAGGAAGTAATACATTAAAAGACAGTAGTGGTAATGTTGACAATAAAGGTTTTATGGTGGGATACGATAAATATATTTACGAAGATAAAATTCTGTTTGCAGGTGATTATGCTGCAGGAAAAAATGCACTTGGTGGTGGTGGAATAGGAGTATATTTCTTTTTTACAAACAATATTTCCTTGCTGGTTGGACCTGTATGGTTTAATGATTCTGGTATAAATGGTGATATGAAATGGACAAGTCAGTTAGATATAAATCTCTGAGGGAGGTGAGGGGAAATGGATTATAAAATTGCTTTAGATACACTTTGGGTTTTAATTACTGCAATGCTTGTGTTTTTTATGAATTTGGGGTTTGCTATGGTTGAAGCAGGATTTGCAAGGGCGAAAAACTGTGTGAATATTCTTTCAAAGAATTTTATAGTATTTGCAATTTCATCATTTGGATTTTTGGCTCTGGGATGGGGTTTGATGTTTGGAGATGGAAATGGGTTTTTAGGTTTAAATGGATTATTTTTCTTGAGCGGAGCTGATAATTCTCCTGCAACAGGTGCAAATTATCAGGGTGTTTATTCAGCAATAAATTGGACAGGTGTTCCACTGTTAGCAAAATTTTTCTTCCAGCTTGTGTTTTGTGGAACTGCAGCTACGATTGTATCTGGTGCAGTAGCAGAAAGGATAAAATATAAATCATTTATCCTGTTTACATTTGTAATGGCAATGTTTATTTATCCTGTTATTGGACATTGGATATGGGGTGGTGGATGGCTTGCAAAACTTGGTATGTTTGATTTTGCAGGTTCTACTGTTGTTCATTCAGTTGGGGGATGGGCTGCTTTGGCTGGAATTTTAGTATTAGGGCCTAGGTTTGGAAAATACGGCGATAATGGAAATATAAATCCTATTCCAGGTCATAATCTTACTATAGCTACTATTGGTACTTTTGTATTATGGCTTGGGTGGTTTGGATTTAACCCGGGTTCCACAATGGCTGCTGATCCAAATGCAATTTCACATGTTGTAGTAACAACAAATACTGCTGCAATAATGGCAGTGTTAAGTTCAACAATTCTTTCATGGATATTATTGGGTAAACCAGATTTAGGTATGACTTTAAATGGTTGTCTTGCAGGACTTGTGGCAATAACAGCTTCATGCGCTTATGTAAGTGTAGGAAGTTCAATTGTTATCGGTTTATTAGCCGGAATTTTTGTAGTTTTAGCTGTTATGATGTTTGACAGATTAAAATTAGATGATCCTGTTGGTGCTTTATCAGTTCATCTTGTAAATGGTGTGTTTGGAACTCTATGTGTTGGTTTGTTTGCACAAGATGGTATAACAGGAACAGTTACTGGTAATGGATTATTTTTTGGTGGTGGAACGAAACTACTTTTTGCTCAATTAACAGGTATTGCAGGTGTAGCAGTATTTACTTTTGTTGGATCGTTGGTGATATGGGGAATAATAAAAGCTGTTGTGGGTTTACGAGTTAGTCTCCATGAAGAAATAGAAGGTTTAGACATTGGTGAACATGGAAATACTGCGTATCCTGAATTTTTGTCTCGTAAGCCAAGTTATTCTTTTATGAAAATAATAGAGAAGTAAAAAATCCCCATCCTATTTCCCCCTTTGAAAAAGGGGGATTAAGGGGGATTTAAAAAGGGGTGAAATGATATGAAAAAAATAGAAGCAATAATTAGGCCTGAAAAACTTGAACAGGTGCATCGGGCATTAGAAAAACTTGGGCATGGGGGTTTAATGGTTACTGAAATTGAAGGGCAGGGGAAACAAAGAGGAATAGTTCAGCAATGGCGTGGTGAAAAATACAGAGTAGAGCTTTTGCCAAAAATAAAAATAGAAGCTATTGTAAAAGATAGCGATGTTGAACTTGTTATAAAGACTATAATTGAGGGTGCCAAAACCGGTGAAATAGGAGATGGCAAAATATTTATTTCTACTATTGATGATGCAATACGGATACGAACAGGGGCAAAAGGGGATGAGGTTTTATGAAAAAACTATGGTCTGGTGGAAGAAGATGGTTTTACCATTCCCTTTGGTCACAGACCATAATTAAAAAATTATAGTCTGGTGGAATAAGACAGACCATAGTTAAAAAATTATAAAATACAGGTTACCAAAATTGATGGATTTTTACTTGTATTTATTGTAAGGCTACATTGACGTATGCCATAACAAAATAGTAAAGTTTAGCAAGAAAATACTAGTTTAAGACAAAGGCGTCTTTACCGTAAATGGTAAAGGACGCCTTTTTTATTTGAATCAGATTTAAGGATAAGGAGACGGGGGTATATGGTAAATTCAGGTGATACGGCATTTGTTTTGATTTCTGCGGGATTAGTAATGTTGATGACTCCAGGTTTGGCATTTTTCTATGGTGGAATGGTTAGACGAAAAAATGTATTGGGAATTTTAATGCAATGTTTCATTGCTTTGTGCGTTTTGAGTTTGCAATGGGTGTTATTCGGCTACAGTCTTTCGTTTTCTCCAAATGGGGGTTTTATTGGTAATTTAAGCTGGTTTGCTTTAAAAGGCGTAGGATTCGAGCCTTATGCTGATTATGCTGCAACTATACCACATCAGGCATTTATGATTTTTCAGGCAATGTTTGCAATAATTACACCAGCTTTGATTATAGGTGCTTTTGCTGAAAGAATGAAATTTTCTGCATTTTTGATATTTACTATTTTGTGGACTACTCTTGTATATGATCCTGTTGCGCATTGGGTATGGGGTATTGGTGGATGGCTTAGAAATTTAGGTGCACTTGATTTTGCAGGTGGAATAGTTGTGCATATTAGTGCTGGAATAGCGGCATTAGTTGTTGCTTTATTGATTGGTAGAAGAAAACATTATGATGACAAACCTATTCCGCCGCATAACTTGCCTTTTACAGTTTTAGGAGCTGGACTTTTATGGTTTGGCTGGTTTGGTTTTAATGCAGGCAGTGCATTAGCAGCTAATAGCTTAGCAGTTAGTGCATTTGTTGTGACGAATACTGCAGGTGCAGCAGCAGGTTTAAGTTGGGCATTGTTGGAATGGAAAATAAATGGAACACCTACAGTATTTGGAGTTGTGACTGGAGCTATAGCAGGTTTAGCGGCTATTACACCAGCTGCAGGATTTGTAAATGTCCTATCTGCGATATTAATTGGTTCATTAGTAAGTATTTTTTGTTTTATTGCAGTAAGTATAATTAAGCCTAAATTTGGTTATGATGATTCATTAGATGCTTTTGGAGTTCATTGCATAGGAGGAATTTGGGGAGTTTTAGCTACTGGTTTATTTGCTTCCAAGGTTGTAAATCCTGCTGGAGCAGATGGTTTATTTTTTGGTAATCCCAAACAATTTATCATTCAGCTAATAGCAGTTTTAGTAACTGTGGGATATTCTTTTATAGTTACTTTTATAATATATAAATTAGTTGATTTGTTTGTTGGAATTCGGGTTAATGAAAAAGATGAAATTATGGGACTTGACCTTACACAACATCATGAAAGTGCATATACTATTTTAGAATAGGAGGGTAATTAAAAAAATTATGAAACTTATTATTGCTATTATTCAGCCACATAGATTAGAGGAGGTGAAAACCGAACTGTATAAAGAGGAAATTAATCTTATAACAGTAAGTGAAGTGCTTGGACATGGCAGGCAAAAGGGTGTTACAGAAGTATATCGTGGCGCAAAAGAAACAGGCAATTTATTGCGAAAGATTAGATTAGAAATTGCAGTTAATGATAGTTTTGTAGAGAGGACAGTTAAAGCGATTACAAAAGGCGCAAAAACAGGAGAAACAGGAGACGGAAAGATTTTTGTTTTGAATTTAGAAGATTGTGTGCGTATTCGCACAGGTGAACACGGAAGCGTTGCAATCGGGTAAAAACAAATTCCCCTTTTAGAGATTGTATTATAATGGTAGTCGCAGGCTTTAGCCTGCGAAAAAATGGTAAAAAAATACCGCAAGCTAAAGCTTGCGACTACCACATAGAAAAGAAATTGAAAAAACAATTTTAATACAGTTTGTTATTAAAGGGGAGTTTTAAAAAGGAGGATTAAAATGGCAAAACCGGGAGTAAAATTAGTTAGTAAATATAAAGACAATATTGATGAAAAGGCAATTCAGAAAGTAAATCAATTGATTAAAGAACACAATATCCAGATTGTGGATTTTAAATTCAATGATTTGCCGGGTATGTGGCAGCATTTTTCTATTCCTGTTGCAGAATTATCAGAAATAGATGATCCAATTAAATCTATATGGGCTGAAGGTATTGGTTTTGATGGTTCGTCAATTCGAGGATTTCAGAAAATCCATGAATCAGATATGGTTTTACAATTAGATCCAACAACTGCAGTTTTAGATCCTATATGTGAAATTCCGACTTTAAGTATTGTATGTGACATATACGATCCAATAACTAGAAAACCCTATACCAGAGATCCACGTTATGTAGCAAAAAAAGCAGCAGAATATGTAAGAAGCACAGGAATTGCAGATAAAAGTTGCTGGGGACCTGAATTAGAATTTTTCCTTTTTAATGATATTCGTTTTGACCAGACAGAAAACTCAGGATATTATTTTATTGATTCAGATGAAGGTGAATGGAATTCAGGAAGAGATGAAAAACCAAATCTTGGATATAAACCAAGATATAAAGAAGGGTATTTTCCAGTTGCTCCACATGATTCTTTGCAGGATTTAAGAAGTAAAATTATTCTTACAATGATGAAAGCAGGGATAAATGTAGAAGTGCATCATCATGAAGTTGCAACTGCAGGACAGTGTGAAATCGATATGAAATTTGATACTCTTGTAAAAATGGCAGATAGATGCCTGATGTTTAAATATATAGTTAAAAATGTTGCTAAAAAGAACAATATGGTAGCTACTTTTATGCCAAAGCCGTTATTTGGAGATAATGGTTCAGGTATGCATACGCATCAGTCTCTATGGAAAGATGGCAAGAATATTTTTTATGATCCAAAAGGTTATGGATTACTTTCACAGACTGCAAAATATTACATAGGCGGGCTTTTGAAACATGCAAATGCGCTTATGGCTTTTTGCGCTCCAACTACAAATTCATACAAGAGATTAGTGCCAGGCTATGAAGCTCCGGTTAATCTTGCATATTCTCAGAGAAATCGTTCTGCTTCTATTCGTATTCCTGTTTATACAGATAATCCAAAAGCTAAAAGAATTGAGTTTAGGCCACCAGATTGTTCCTGTAATCCATATATTTCTTTTGCTGCAATGCTTATGGCTGGGTTAGATGGAATACAAAATAAAATTGATCCGGGTGATCCATTAGATGCAAATATATACGAGTTAAGTGAAGCTGAAGCAAAAAAAGTTCCTACTGTGCCGGGTTCATTAGAAGAGTCTATTTGTGCATTAGAAAAAGATTATAAATTTCTTTTGCAGGGTGGTGTATTTACACAAGATGTAATTGATGTATGGATTGAATATAAACGTGAAAAAGAGATAGATGCCGTACGTTTAAGACCGCATCCGTATGAATTTTATCTTTACTTTGATATTTAATTGTAATTCCTGAAAAATTTATTATATTAAATCCCCCTCTTTCCCCCTTTTAAAAAGGGGATTGAAGGGGGATTTTAATTTTACTGCAATAATCTGTCAAAAAGAAATAGACAAAGTTTTTTAAATTAGTTATCATTATAAAAATACTAATCAAAATCTTCAAAGTATTAGAGATTGAGCGATAATGATTTAATAAAATAATTATGAGATTTATTGGGTGTAAAGAGAATTTGTTGAGTTTTATAGAAACCTTTGTCAAAGAAAAGGATATAAGAGGTAATGTTTTTTGTGATCTTTTTGCCGGAACAGGAAGCGTTGGCAAACATTTTAAAAAACTTGGCTATAAAATTATTTCATCTGATATTTTATATTTTTCTTATGTTTTGCAAAAAGTTTATATTGAACAAAATCAATATCCTGAATTCGCAAAATTATTAAAACATTTTAAAATAAATCCTGTTGAGGAAACTCTTTTTACCAGTGATAGTCAAAATGCAAAAGAAATAATTAAATATCTTAATAATTTAGAAGGGATTGAAGGATTTATTTATAAAAACTACTCGCCGGAAGGCACACAAGGGCAAACTCATGTCCGCAAATACTTTATGGGTGATAATGCCAAGCGTATTGATGCAATACGAGGGAAAATTGAAGAATGGGAAAAATCAAACTTACTTAATGAACAAGAGTATTTTTTCTTGCTTGGTGCTCTTATTGAAGCAGTACCATTTGTCGCAAATATCAGCGGGACTTATTCTGCTTTTCTTAAAGAATGGGACAAGCGAGCGTTTAAGAAACTAACACTTGAAGTGCCAGAAATTATTAAGAGTGACGAAACTCACAAAGTGTTTAATATCAATGGCCTAAATGTTTTTGACCAAATAAAAGTTATCGATATTTTATATCTTGATCCGCCTTACAATGAGCGACAATATGCGCCTAACTATCATATTTTAGAAACTATTGCAAAATGGGACAAACCCGAAATTAAAGGCATTACTGGAATGAGGGCGTATGAAGAGCAGAAATCCGAATTTTGCAATTCAAAATCGGGCATAAAAGCACTTGGCGAAATTATTAAAAATGGGAATTTTAAGCATTTGATTTTAAGCTACAACGATGATGGTATTATGCCGGAAAAAGAAATATCAAAATTATTTAATAATGCAGGAAAAACAGAAGTAGCAGAACAGGATTATCAAAGATACAAAAGCAATAGTAACGGCGATCAGAAAAACGGAGTAAAAGAAAAACTTTATTATCTCAAGAGCATAAATCAAAATAATAAGCTTAATGATTTGAGCGGTTCGGAGTGGATTTACTTTCTAAATTCTGTTGAAGTAACGCATTACTCAACAAGAGGTGTGGATGGTTTTGCTCACCATTTGCGAGGTAAACACCCATCACCGAAGCCACCACAATTGATGAAAAAATTTGTTGATTTCTTCACGAAAGAGGACCAAACCGTTCTTGACCCATTTATGGGTGTTGGCGGAACACTTATTGCTTGTTCGCTATCTAACCGAAAAGGTATTGGCGTTGATTTGTCAAAAGAGTATATTGATTTATACAAAAAAGTTTGCAAGGAACTTAATGTTTCTGAACAAACAGCAATTGTTGGCGACTCTTTAAAAATTGATAAGTTGCTCAAAGAAAATACAAAAATTGATTTTATTCTTACTGATCCGCCTTATGGTGAGATGTTAAGCAAAAAACGAACAGGACAGAAAAAAAAGAAAATTGGCATTGCAATGGCAACACCATTTACTAATCAAGAAACAGATTTGGGTAATATGGATAGGGAAAGTTTCTTGGAATCACTAAAAAAAGTTATAGCGAAATCGGTAGAATATTTAAAACCAAAAGGGTATATCGCAGTTTTTGTTAAAGATTTGCAACCACAAGGAAATCAACATAATATGTTGCATTGCTATATCACTAGCAAGTTGCTTGAAATACCCGATAT
>JBBTED010000147.1:0-13615 GCA_038042445.1 Candidatus Firestoneibacteriota bacterium | reverse complement strand
AGTTGTAACTCTTTATATTTCAAGCTATTTTTTAAAAAGTGCGCAAGTTGGGCCGACCCGATGCACAGGCTTGATAAACCAAACCCTAAACTAAAAACGATATGTTTGCTTATAATGATTTAACAAAAAATTTGCGAAATATCGGCATGAAAAAAGGCTCAATAATAATAGTTCATAGTTCTTATAAAAGTATTGGTGATGTAGAAGGAAGGGCAGAAACTGTAGTCCAAGCATTAATTAATACAGTTGGTATAGAAGGAACTATTCTTATGCCTACTTTTACATATAACTTTTGGGCAGAAGATGGAGATGTTTTTGATAAAGAAAATACACCTTCAAAAACAGGTGTAATAACAGAAGTTTTTAGGAATTTTCCACAAGTTGAAAGAAGTAATCATCCTACTCATTCAGTTGCTGTTTATGGAGAATATAAAGAATCTCTAATAGAAGCGCATAATGATTCAACAGCATTAGGTAAGAATTCTCCATTTCATTTAGCAAGTAAATTGGGCGGATATATTATTTTAATAGGTTGTTCTTTTACAAGCTGTTCTTTAATTCATACTGCAGAAATATTGGGGAATGTTTTTTATAAAGACATATTTTATTTTCCTGCTGCACATAAGAAGTCAAGTCCGTATGCAAAAGTAAAAAAAGGTAATAAAATTATAAAAGTGCTTTTGCAGGAAACTCCTTGTTGTGCAGAAAGTTTTTATAAATTGGAGCCAGTAGCTTTAAAAGAAAACAAATTGCAATATGGAAAAGTTGGAAATGCAAAAACCTTGATAATTAAAAGTGATGATCTGTTAAATTTGGCAATAAATAAAATAAAAGATGAGCCAGAGTTTTTGTTGTGTGATAAAGGTAAATGTGGAATTTGTGATTTTAGAAGGAGGAGAAGGTAATGGTTAAAACAACAATTGTTGGGGCAGGCAGTGTAATATTTTCGCAGAAGATAATTATGGATGTTTTGGGTTTTGAAGAACTTAAGAATTGTAAATTTACACTTATGGATATAAATCTTAAAAAATTAGAGAATTCCTTTAGTTTAACAAAAAGAGCAATAGAGGATAATAATTTATCAGCAAAATTGGAAAAGACAAATAATCTTGATAATGCATTAGATGGTGCTGATTTTGTAGTGCTTATGATAGATACACCGGCAGTAGAAGCTATAAAGTATGACAATCTGATTCCGTATAAATATGGGGTTAATCAGGTAATTGGAGATACATTAGGACCTGGAGGAGTATTTAAAGCACTTCGTTTGATTCCACAAGTGGTTGATATTTGTAAGCGGGCTGAAAAATTATGTCCGAATGCTTTAATTATAAACTATGTAAATCCTATGGCAATGGTAACATGGGCAATTGGTGAGGCAACAAAGATGAAATATGTAGGTATATGCCATGGAGTAAAGGGAACAGTCAGAAGACTTGCAACATTTCTTGAAATACCAGAAGAAGAAATAGATTACTGGATAGCTGGAATAAATCATATGGCATGGGTTTTAAAATTTGAACATCAGGGCAAAGATTTGTATCCGCTTATTTGGAAGAAATTAAAAGAGACAAAAATAGAAGATATAAGAAAAGCGAAGAAAGAATTTAAAGGAGGATTTTCACCATGGTATGAAATGTTTGATGAAAAATACCGTATAGAGATGATGAAGGTTACGGGATACTTTATGACAGAGACAAGTGGTCATTTGTCAGAATATCTTCCATATTTCAGGAAGAGGAAAGATATAATAAAAAAATTTGATGGTGATGAAGATTGGAAAGGAAGTAGTATGTATTATTACCGGACAATTGCAGGTATTAGAAAAAAATATGACAAAGATGTTGAACGAATGGTTAGATCAAAACATCCAATAAAAATTGCAGAAAAGAGTATAGAATATGCGCCTGATATAATTTATGCATCAGTAACAAACAAATATTTCAGGTTTAATGGAAATGTGAGAAATACAGGTTTAATAACTAATGTGCAACAGAATGCTTGTGTGGAAGTTCCATGTTTTGTGGATAGATTAGGGGTGCATCCGTGTTATGTAGGCGATTTACCGGAAATATGTGCGGCATTAAACAGGACAAATATAAATGTGCAGGAATTAGGGGTGAAGGCAGCATTAAATAAAGATATGAAGTTTGCATATCACGCAATATTAATGGATCCACTTACAAGCGCAGTTTTGTCACCAGATGAAATAAAGAAAATGGTAAATGAAATGTTTAAAGCAGAGAAAAAATGGCTTAAAGGGTATAAAAGTAAAATGTAGTCGCAGGCTTTAGCCTGCGGATAGAAAACGCAGGCTAAAGCCTGCGACTACCATAATGTGTAAGAGATAAAGTTATGATATATCTGGAAAAAGAGAAACGATTTATGCTAAAGGGGGATCTTCATATTCATTCCAATAATTCTGATGGAGATTTATTAGAGAAAGATCTTATTGTGGCTGTTAATGCAGGACTTGATTTTATCTCAATGTCTGATCACGATACTCCAAATGGGTCTAAAGATGCACAGAAAATTATAAATAAATTAGATTTGCCATTTCTCATAGTGCCGGGTAATGAAGTAACAGCTTCAGGTGGTTTTCATCTTCTTGTTTTTGGGTTGATGCAGGATATTATGAATTTGGATGATACTTCTGAACTTTGTCGTAAAATTCGTGCTTATGGAGGATATATATGTGCATCTCATCCGTGTTGGAAGCGGACACGAGAACGTTTCTGGGATACAGGTTTGTTTCATAAGATGGTTGAATCTGGCGAGATAGATGGAATAGAACTGATCAATTATACTGCTAATAAAGATGAAGAAGGTGATGAAAGTATAGCTAATATTCCGGTGATTGAATATTATCAAAAACTAATGTCTCAAGGTATTGTATTTCCGATTACTGTTGGTTCTGATGCTCATCGCTCTGAAAATATTGGTAAAGTTTTTATGACTGTATTTTCTAAAGAATTTACTGTTCCTTCAATTTTAGAAGCCATTTTTGTAGAAAAACTTGCTGTAGCACATTGGAAGAATATGATTTATGGCCCAGAATCTGCTTTGAGCTTGTATGAAACATACAAAGATTTGGCACAACAACAATTGTCTGAACGTAAGATGGTAGAAATATCACACAAAAAACATATCAGAAGTGATGGTGTTTACTTTGATGTTATGCTTAAACAGGATATGACGAAGCCAGATTTATCTTCATCTAAATTGTTGTGTGCAAATTCACAATTGCAATTACTTGAAGTAAATGAAAAGTCACAAAACAAAACTTTTTATTTATGCAAAGACAATTTTATTCCGTCTCTTAATCCTGTTTTCGCAAAAATTGATAATGAAAAGCAAAGTTTTATTGTGGCAGATTTACTTGAAATTGAACCAATTATTGATGTTAAATTACATCCTGTTTTACAAAAAGGACAGGTTATTCTCTCTCTCTTTGTAAAAAATATTTCTCAGTATAAAATAGAAAATCTAACACTTGACTGGGATGTCCATCAGTTAAAAGGCAAATATCTTCTGGATAAAATCAATATTGGAGAAACAAAACAGATATTTCTTGATACTGCACTTTTACATTCAAATGGCAAAGATAATTTTATAAATATTACAGGTGCTTTTTCTGGTAGGCTATGTTTAAATATAACACAAATATTACCTGTTTTGCTTGCTTCTTTGAATGCTTCAAATGATGATGTTGCTTTTACACACTATTGCCTGAAAGATAAATTGAGAGATGATGATGTCCATTCTGTGTTTAATACTTTTTGGGATAATGAGTATTTGACAATTACAATCCAAGTTCAAGATAAATATTTTTATCAGCCTTTTCATGGTGCATCAGATTATCTGGGTGATAGTATTCAAATAGGTATAGATCCATATTGTTCTCGTAGTGTAAATAACTGGAATAACCGTCAGATTTGGGATTTTATTATTGCATTAACAAATAGTGGCCCAGAAATCGTAGAAACCATAATACCAAAGGATAACACAATTAAAAATCCAGCGAAATATACAAACTTGAGTATAGAAAAAAATTCGGATAATACATATAAATATATATTCAAAGTTCCATGGAAAATATTGGGTTTAAAACCGGATTATGGAACAACTATTGGATTATGGGTTATGGTTAATGTAAATGATGGATATGGCTACAGAGGTTATATTAGATGGGCAAAAAATGGAGACTACAACAATCCATCTGATTGGGGTTGGCTTATTTTGAAATAAATTGACAAAGGCAGGAGTTTTTTTGTAAAATTTACTGTAGTTGCCGATTTATCGGCTAAAAAAACAGTTGATAAATTTTTGCGAACAAAGGGGGAAATAAACTATGACATCAAGAGAAAGACTTATAAAAACTTTAAATCATCAGGAGGCTGATCGTGTTCCTATTGATTTTGGAGGAACAGGCCTTACATCAGCTATGCCAGTTGTGTTAGAAAAACTTCAAAATTATTTAGGTTTGGACCATTTAGTTGACCCTGATTTTCCATATTTTGATATTCGTATCCAGAAAAAATTTAATTGCGATATTCAACAAATTGGATTGCGTCAGCCAAAAGATTTTCAAAAAAAGTATACTCCATCTGGTAATTCTATTAACGAGTGGGGATTCAGTTGGGCTGAAACAAGTTTTGCACCGTTAAAAGGGGCAACTCCTGATGATATAAAAAAATACCCATGGCCTGATCCAAATGCTGAAGGCAGAACTAAAGGTTTAAAAGAACATGTTCTTCGGCTTTATGAAACTACGGATTTTGCAATTGCTGCTAATGAAGTATTTTTAGGCCCTTTTGAAGCTGGTTGTTTGATATGTGGATATGATGATTGGTTAGTGAAATTAGCAATAGATGAAGAATTCACAAATGCTTTTTTGGAAAAATGGTTGGAAGTAGCGAATGGGTTTAGCCAAAATTGTTTTGAAATAGTTGGAGAATATATTCAAATGCTGCAATTAGGCGATGATATCGCAACGCAAAAAGGTCTGTTTTTATCACCTGATATGTATAAAGAAAAGATATTCCCATACTTTAAAAAGGCTCTTGATTATATAAAGCAATTAACTAAAGCAAAAATTGTATTGCATTCTTGCGGTTCAAGCTATCGCTTATTACCTCAACTGATAGAGGCAGGTGTAGATGGTATAAATCCACTTCAGACTACTGCTGTTGATATGGATCCTGTAAAACTTAAAGCAGAATTTGGCAATTCACTTATATTTCATGGCGGAGTAGATTTGCAACATATTTTACCTTATGGAACTGTTGAAGAAGTCCGGGAATTTGTAAAAAACCTTATTAAAGTAATGTCTCCTGGCGGTGGATTTATATTAGCAGCTTGTCATAGTTTGCCAGAAGATGTTCCTCCGCAAAATATTGTAGCAATGTTAGAAGCAGCAGCAGAATTTGGTAGTTATTCAAAATAGAAGAACATATAAAATCCCCCTTAGTCCCCCTTTAATAAAGGGGGATTAAGAGGGTGTGTAATAGGTTAGCCATTCTAAGATTTAATGAATTTTGTATAGTTTATGTAGCCGCAAAGCGAAAGCTTTGCTGTTTTTTAGCAGAGCTTTGCTCTGCAGCTACAATAACAATGTATATTTTTAGAATGGCTAATCTGTTACAAGAGGGTTATAGGAGGCAATAAATGTCATTTAAATTTTCACTTGAATCTTTGGTTTTAGGGGAAGTTGATTTTCTTAAACGTTATGATTTTACTATTCCAAAAGAACTTGACCAGAAGGCAATAAAGAAACTAAATGGTGATGAAAAAGGTTTGCTGAAAATATATGAGATGTTACAAAAACTTCCTGAACCAAAGACACCGTGTTTTTCTTTGTCAGACTATAAGTCTATTGTAAAAGATTTTCCCAAGCAATCTCTTTTGTCTTTATCTCTACCTAAGGAATTAGAAGTCAAAGATAAAATTTTTGCTGGATGGCTTGGACGAGCAGCTGGGTGTATTCTTGGTAAACCACTTGAGTGTGGTTTGACTCTTCCAGAAATTAAAAAATACTTCGGTAAGGAATTCCCAATCAAGGATTATATTAGTTTTTCTATTGCTCATCATATAGCATTGGAGAAAAATCCTGCTATTCATCCGCATGTAACAAAACCTTGTAGCCGTGAACATATTGCTTATGCGATGGAGGATGATGATTTAAATTATACGGTTTTGAATCTTCTTTTGTTGGAGCAGAAAGGGCATAATTTTTCTATAGCAGATGTGGGAAACATTTGGGCATCTTATCTTCCTGTAGGTTGCACGTATGGTGCTGAAACCACAGCACTTATTAATTTTCTTTGTGGGTTACCAATTGATCGTGTTCCTATATACTTGAATCATTTTAGAGATGAAATAGGTGCGCAAATTCGTGCAGATACTTTTGGATATGTTTGTCCTGGACAACCACAGCTTGCAGCCAAATATGCTTTTCGTGATGCTGCTTTTTCCCATACGGCTGATGGAATATATGGTGAAATGTTTGTTGCTGCAGCATTTTCTGCTAAAAGTATTGAAGATATTATAAAATATGGATTGGGACAAGTCCCAAAGAATAGTCGGCTTGCTGAGTTGGTCAATAAAACACTGGTTTGGTATAGTTCACTTGGAAATTGGGAAGCTGTGTATGACAAAATTAAAGTTTCTACGTCTCAATATAAAGATGGACATACAATTAATAATGCGGCGTATGTAGTGAATGCTCTTCTTGCCTCAAATGGAGATTATGAGTCTGGAATTACAATTGCAGTTATGCAGGGTCATGATACTGACTGCAATGGAGCTACTGTTGGTTCAATTCTTGGAGTTTATCTTGGTGCAAAACATCTTCCAGAGAAATGGATTCGTCCGTTAAATGATTGTTTAAAAACAAGTCTAAAAGGATTAAGTAAAACATCAATTTCAGAATTAGCAGAAAGAGTTTTTCGTGTCTCAACTTTGGCAATAAACTAAAACTTAAAATCTTCCTTATTTATATTCGTAGGGGCTGGCTTGCCAGCCCTTAATTATTGGGCGGATAAATCCGCCCCTACTGACCTAGGATAAATTTGACAAATCCAAAAAATTGTCATATACTATATATAGAGGGTGGTTAAGATGGATAAGAAAGGTATCTCACTGACAGAAGTTATAATTGTAGGGGCAGTTTTAAGTGTTTCCCTGTTATATGGAATGAGGGTTTTTCTTAATTATTTTAAGGCAAATGTTTATGTGAATGAAAAAGCAATTGATACAGTGCTTGCAACTGAAAGAATTGAAGAATGGAAATCAGTAGGTGGAGAAAATTTTGTTCCTGGAGTTCAGGTGCCTTTATTTTATACATCTGTAAATTCAACAAGTGGATACATAACCTTTACCAGAAGTTTAGTTACTATTCCTGTTACTACACAACTTGCAGTTAACTGTCTTACGAATTTAACAACAGCGCAAGAAACAGGATATTCATATACTTTAACACAAGGAGCATGGGGAGATGCAGGTAGTGGA
The DNA here is from genome assembly GCA_038042445.1 of Candidatus Firestoneibacteriota bacterium. GTDB lineage: Bacteria > Oederibacteriota > D2-FULL-39-29 > JBBTED01 > JBBTED01 > JBBTED01. The sequence continues at coordinate 6,106 of JBBTED010000147.1, read as the reverse complement.
AATTATTGCTGGTTTGATCCTGTAACAAGGCCCACTGGGGACCATACACCTGGGCGGATAATGTTTACCATAAATGTGCCTACTGGTATAAGCTGCACTTTAACTATGAATTTAGTAGATTTGGGAACAAAACTGAGGGAAGAAAGAGTTATAGTAAATAATGTTATAAAAGCTTCTTATACAGCAGCTCAGCTTGTGCCTTCTGCTGGGCAAACTCTGAATGTAAATCTTACAAGTAATGATACATCAACTGGAATAATAAATGTTGAAGTAGAGCAAACAAGTGCAACATATACAATTGCAGGAAATACTTTAGTTCTTGAGGATTGCAATGATACTGGTTGGACAGACTGGCCGCCAAGTATAACATTTTCTAATGTTAATACTTCTACTACTACACCGCCGGTACTTCCATATACTGAATCTGATGGTAAATGTTTATATGTAAGTGGTCCTGGTTCATCAGGCCAATATATTTATAGAAATTATAATACAGCAACAGCAGTAGTAGGTGATACTATAACTGCTTGGGTTAGATTAAATGCTGATACAAGTGGAGGAATATCTGTAAAAATGACTCTTCCAAGTGGGGATTCAAATACTGTTACAAGCGCTACAACTGGATGGCAGCAATTGACAAAAACTTTAACTGCTGCTGATATAGGAACTTCAATTACAATTTATTTTTATTTTGACGGGCTTACTACACCAAATAGTAGTGATAAATTTCATATAAATGAAATAGTTTTAAATTATGCTACACCAAATACAAATATTAATGCAGTTATATCTTCTTGGACTGTGAAATCTTTAATTGGTTTTACTGACCCTGATTCAACTCCAGGAGCTCCTGTTCCTCCGCCTGGAACTCATCCGAATTATACAATTATAACGAGTCTGACTCCTTCAGATGATGTGGTAGGTGCTGCTTTAGGATGGATTGTTACAGTGAGTGTAAATAAAACAGGAAGTCCATATCAACCAGTAACAATAAGTAATACAATAAATAGATGATTAAAAATAATAAAGGTTTTACATTTGTGGAAATGATGATTGCGTCTGCTATAATTGGTATAATGGGCGCAATGACATCAACATTTTATATGCTTGTATATAAATCTTATGCTAAAATAGATGCTCAGGCAAAAAATTCTGCAATTGTGATTCATACTTTAAATTCAATGCAAAAAGAATTAAGGCAGATTGCACAAGCCCCAACAATGACAGCTATGACAAATGTTCATCCTACAACTGCATCACCTGTTGCATTTTATATACCAAGTTTAACTGATCCTTTTACGAGATCAAGTGATGACAAAATAGAATATTATATAGGTACTTATAATGGAAAAACAGGGCGGCTTCTTCAAAGATTAACCAGAGGCGCTACTGTTTATAGTGCAGTCCCTGTAATTATGGATTTTGATGTTTATAGAAATACTCCAACAACTTATCCGCAATCAGGCGGACTAATGCCTAATTTTAATAACAGTGATTTTAGATATGATGATTTTAATATTTTTTATGACAATACTTATAACGTAATTAAAGTAGGTATTACTGCTTCAACAGCGGATAAAAGTAAATCAGGAACTCGTAAAACTTTGACATTAACAACTTCTGTTACAATACGCAATACGTTTTAAATGTTCACATCAATAATTCTATCATTTAAATTTTGTTATAATGGTAGTCGCAGGCTTTAGCCTGCGAAAACGCAAGCTAAAGCTTGCGACTACAACTTAAAATGAATATATTATTAAAGAACAATAGAAGAAATGGCAAAATCTCAAATGAATATGGTCAAACTACATTTGGATTTGTAGCAGTAGTATTTTTAATAATGGTTACGATGATTCTTGCCTATTATACTGTTACACAAACTAATCTTACAACTTCAGGTCATAGTAAAGCTACAAATACAGCAATTGAAGCAGCAGATGCTGCAGTAAATCAGATGATAAGTGATATAAGTAATAGGCAGATAGATGTTTTAGGAGGTACAATGCCTATTTCTACAACTTATCCTATTACAACAGTTTCTGGAACAATAAGTGTACCTACGACTATAGATTATAGATATAATGGTTTTGCGCCAACAACTGATTTGGAAGGCAATAACAGGTATGTGGTTGATGCTACTGTTACTATTGATGCAGTAGGTGCGAAAAGTAAAACTCAGATAACAAGACATGTTGAGTCAGATCTTTCAGTAATAAATCTTGCACGATATAATTTATTTGCTACTGCCAGTGATATATGGGCAGGCACAAATTTTATTATTGATGGTCCGTTTCATTGCAATGGAATTTTGCGTGTAGGAGGTTCACTTTATTGGAATGCAAGTAAATTGCCAGGAGGAGGAAATAATCCATTTTGGTCAGATGCTTATGTTACAATGGCTTCAAGCACTATAGGGCAATACGGTGCAAGTTATACAGTTTATACTATGTCTTCAGGTGCTACAAATGCAAGAGGATATATTTCTACAAGTGGTTCATATTCAATAGTTACAACTACAAGCAGGCCACTTGGCACATGGTTTGATAAAGCACATGGTGGTTTTGCTGCAGAGTTAAGACCAATACCATTTACCACTTATTCAAGTTATGCACAAGTTGTAATTCAAAGAGATTATCTTCCAACATTTAGAATTGGTGGTTCAAGTTATACAAGTAGTAATCTTACAATAGATGCCGGAATTACAGGACAGGCAAATATTGTGAAAATAAATTTGAATGCTTTAGGCACAGGCACAGATGAAGATGTATGTCAGGGGCTTATAAATTATACAGATTTTTTAGATGATCAATATGGGCTTTTAATATATGTTGAAGGAACTGCTGGAATTTATGGAAGAATACCAGAAGTTGCCGGTATTGCTAACACTAATAAAAAAATAATGATTGCAGCAACACAAAATATAGAAATACTTGGAGATATTTTATATTCAGATGATGATTATGATACACTTGGAGACCCTGCATATTCTGCAACTGCTCCTGTTACACCAACTCCTGCTGTTTCTAATCCTCATAATGATTCAATTGCTTTGGTTTGCACTGGTAATATATATATAAATTCCGGCAGAAAAACGAATACTGCGTTTTATATTAATTCTACAGGAATAAAAATAGACGGTTTTTTATATTCCTCAACAGGTTTTATAGCACAAGGTTCCAGAAGTTATAAAGCAGGGTATTCTTCTACTTTGGGCCCAATAACATTTTTTGGTGGTCAGACATATAAGATTGCAGGCGTAGTTACTGCTTCGCCAAAGGTATGTTTTGATCCTCTACTTTCACAAAATGTTTCCAAATTAATTCCTGTTGGAATTGCAATAAATTCCTGGCGCGAAGTCCAGTAGGGAACAGGCATGCCTGTTCCCTACAATAATTATGGAAGAGTCTTTAGAAAAATATATAGAAGCTGGTGATAAATATTTTAATGCTGGTGCAATAGATGCTGCACTTAAAGAGTATCGTTTTGCGTTAAATCTAAAACCAGATTCCCAAATTGCTCTTATGAAACTCGGAATAGTTTATGATATTAAAGGTTCTCGCGAAAACAACAATGTTTTTTTTAAACTTGCTTATGATTCGTTTCGTAAGGCGGTTCTGTCTGATCCACGCAATGAAACACTGCATGATTATTTAATGCTTTTGGCATCAAAATTAAATGTATTAGGTGAACTTACAAAAGAATACAAAGAAAAACTAAAAAATACTCCCGGTGATAAATTGTATTTAGGTTGTTTAAAAAAAATATCTGCTACAACTCTTTTGTCTGTTTCTGTGTTAGCAAACAAAGATAAATACAAACCAAGCTTGGTTTTGCGAATATTTTTTGATTATTCAATTTTTCCATCCAGTCTTTTGACGATATATATATCATTTATGGGTGAAGAGTTGAATGTTTTGCGATTGCCTGGAATAGCAATGTTGCTGATATTTATTGGATATAAGTGTGTGACTTTTTATCTGCTAAATTTGAAGAAATCACTTACGTTAAAATAAAAACTCTACAATTAAAATCTTGACAGTGCAATCATTAAAATACTAAAATATAAAATTGATTTTGGGCCCTTAGCTCAGTTGGTTAGAGCAGCAGACTCATAATCTGCGGGTCGTAGGTTCGAGCCCTACAGGGCCCATAAAAGTTAAAAATGCAAATTGCAAAATGCAAATTGCAAAATTAAGGAGATTAAAACTTATGCAAAGAGAGTATGAAAGTGTTTTAGTGTTTGACCAAAAACTTACAGATGCAGATATAGATAAATTAATAGAAAAAATATTTCAATTAATTACAAAAGACAAGGGAGAAATAAAAGCAATAAATAAATTAGGAAAAAAGAATTTTAGTTATCCAATTTCGGGTCAAAAACAGGGGGATTATGTACATGTTGAATTTACAGCTATTCCTTCTGTTTTATCTGAATTGGATAAAAGTTGTCGTGTAACAGACGGAATAATCAGGTATATGACAACTCAGAAAATAAAAACAGTGAAAACGAAAGCATCATAATTTTTTAATTATGGTTTGTAGCATAGTTGCTACAAAAGAAAAAGGAGGGCGTGCCCTATACCCGAACGAAGTGAGTGGTATAGGGAGATAAAATATGGCAAGTATGAATAAGGTTTTTCTGATAGGTAATTTGACGAAAGATCCACAGCTAAGATATACTGCAAATGGAACAGCTGTTGCTGATTTGCGTATTGCTGTTAATAGAAAATATAAGACTCAATCAGGTGAATTAAAAGAGGAGGTATGTTATCTTAATGTGGTAGTATGGGGAAAACAGGCTGTAACTTGCCAGGAGTATTTATTTAAAGGCAGTCCTATTTTAGTTGAAGGGAGATTGCAAAGTAGAAGTTGGGAAACGGAAAATGGGGAAAAGAGAAGTACTCTGGAAGTTGTTGCAGACAGAGTTCAATTTTTAGGAAAGAAAAAAGAAGGGGAAGGACAGGAGGAGGTTGTCACTTCAGATGCAGAGGCATCTCAAGTTGATGAATCTCAATAAAACAAATGGGTAGAATAGGTGGTAGGACAAATAAAAAAGATAAGAAAAAAGATAGGAAAAAAGGGCGCAGAGAAGATAGTCTGACGCAGGGACCGCTAAGAAAAAAAACCTGCAGATTTTGTGCTGAAAAAATATTCAGGATAAATGATAAGGATTATAACCGGATTAAAAATTTTGTCACAGAACGTGCTAAAATTTTGCCACGACGTTACTCTGGTAATTGTGCTAAACATCAAAGGCAATTGACTCAAGCAATTAAACGTGCCAGAATTTTGGGTATATTCCCGTTTACAATAGAATAAATTTTTGTTGAAATGCGTGTCATTCCCGCGTGTAGTAAGCGGGAATCCAGTGTCTTTTATGAGCGATTTATAATCAGGATATAATTAGATGAGACTCTGGATTCCCAATTGAGTTGGGAATGACAAGAAAGAAAAGATGGTATAAATAATGACAATTAGAGATTTATTAAAATATATAGTGACGGGATTGAGTGAATATTTGTTTTTTGTTTTGTATTTTAAATTTGTTCAATATTGTGAGGTGAATTATTATGGAAGTAATATTAAGAGAAAAAGTAGAAAATTTAGGAAATACTGGAGATATTATCAAAGTAAGTGATGGATATGCGAGAAATTATTTATTGCCCAAAAAATTAGCTTTACAATCTACATTGGAGGCTAAAAAAATAATTGAAGAAGAGAAAAAGAGAAAGGCAATAAAAGAAGAAAAAGAGAAAAAAGATGCATTAAAACTTGCTGAAAGAATAGAAAAAATTTCTTGTACAATTCCAAGTAAGGCTGGTGAAGAAGATAAATTATTTGGTTCTGTTACATCTTCCGATATTGCCGATGCACTTAAAAATGAAGGTGTGGAAATTGACAAGAAAAAAATAGAATTAGAAGAGCCAATTAAAAGCTTGGGAGTATATAGTATTCCGATAAAATTGCACAGTGAAGTAACTGCCAACGCAAAAATTTGGGTAGTTAAAGAGTAATATGGCTGTTTCGCAAGGCGCCTCACCAGACAAAATTCCTCCTCAAAATCTTGAAGCAGAATGCTCTGTTCTTGGAGCAATGATGATTG
>JBBTED010000146.1:0-3172 GCA_038042445.1 Candidatus Firestoneibacteriota bacterium | reverse complement strand
GTTGTATCTATAGCAGATTTATAAGTGGCCTCTATAGACAAAAGCAAATTCTCTATATCACATTTGTTTTCATGATATTGATTTAATTTACCTTTCATAAATTCAAGTGCTTGCTCTAACTTATGCAATGCAAGTGATACGGTAGCCGTCTTGTCAAATACCTGTCGCCTAATTAAGTATGTTCTTTGTATCAATAGGAGTTCTATAAGTCTTGAAATTGTTCTATACATAAACTTTTCATTCTCAGTAAAAGCGTGTCCACCTTCAATATTTAAAACTCCATCAATCCTATTAAAATATCTTAATGGAATAGCGTATTCTGCTTTTGTCCCTTCTTTTGTTTCATAATATTCAACCTTTGGATATTTAGTTCTATCAATATTATTTACATCAGGTATGTCTATAATTTCCCCTGTACCAATTGCAGTAAAAACAATACAGTTAGGTTTTTCTTTAAAAGAGATTGTTTCTGATGAGGATTGTTTCCCTTCTTCTGCAAAGCAACGAAGTATAAGGTTTTCAGCTTTATCATCAAGAAATCTTACAGTTGCTGAATGTGCTGAAGTGCTTTTTATTGTAATATTTAATAGTTGAGTTATTTGGTTTGCACAAGATACATAAGTATCTGGTTCGTCAAGTGATGCAGGTTGGTTCATAGTTTCTTCTAAAAACTCACCAGTTTTTTCTAAAGCATATGATAATTGTTTCTGTTGCCATATTTCAGATGCCTTTTGGGCTATATTCAAAAATATATGTTTCTTTTGCTCATCATAATTAGAGATATTATCAGACTCAACATTTAATATACCCCACAAATCTTCACCTAAAAGCAGTGGCACTACTAATTCAGAGTGCATATTTTTAAGTGCAGGGATATAACCAATCTCTGGACTGTTTTTAATGAATTGTTCGATATCTTCTATATAAAATGGATTGTCTTTATACTCTGTGTATTTTGTAGCCACATAAGGGACAACCCCTCTCTCTGAGAGCAGTATTTTCTTAACTCTTGATCCTTCTCCTTTTTGAGCCTTTAGCTCCAAAGATTGCCTATCTCCACTAACAGTATAAATATTCCCAGTTTTACTATCAGTATATTTAATTGCAATAGTGAGTAACTCTTCTAAATATTTTTCAGTTGTCAATGAAAGATATGTCGTTCCAAGCTTTACTATCTCTTTTAAATATTCAGTTGTCTTATTAAAAATTTCTACCGAAGAAAAATCAAAAAGAGCTAAACCAATATGTTCTGAGATAAATTTAATAGTTAATCTATCGTAATATGAAATATCAAAATACTCTTCCCTCAATATGCACAAGTGTTGTATCTGGGGTGAATTAGGGATTCTAACCGCTATTAATGTATTCCATCTTCTCTCAAATAAATTTTCATTTAAAATTTTATTTTTACTACTATTAAGAATTCCGTAGAATGCATCATCAACCTCTTTGAAAAATTCAGAAGATAACAAATATCTTTTCACTTCTTCTGGTAAGATTGAAAACTTTCTACATGGTTTTAACTTGGTGGTAAAAAATGCTACAAGTTTATCTGTTTTTTTATTTTCTCCTTCTGGTATAGTCAGCATATTCTCTATTAAATAGGTCTCAATTTTAGTTTCCAAATCCGTTATTAAACTTTCCAAATTTGTCTTGTTAATCTTTGTCAAATCTAAGGAAGAAGAAAGTTTCTGAAAGGTTTTTCTAAATCTGCTGATAAAGTTAAAGAAATTATAATACTCTGATGGCATTTGGTTTTTCTTTTGGACACCAAGGAAAAAGTCAAGCATCTCTATATCTCCATCAATAAATTTAGAATTACTATAATTACATAAAATCATTAAACCAAGTAGTGTATCATCCTTCAATTTTGTTTCCAAATCTAATGATATTTTTATCTTTTTCAATAGAACATTTTTTATAGGTATAGATTTATATTTTAATATGTTCTTAAGCCAATCAGGAGAACCCTCATTTATCGATATTGTTTTGGGGGTATCGGACAAGTCTTCAAAATTATTTATACTAAAAGAGAAGGTTTCTACACCGTAATGCTTTTTTTTGTCATCTTCATAATTAGGGTTAGCTTTACTATTTTTTTCTGCATAGACATATAATTTATTTTCTCTCTGATTGAATAAATAAAATGTTGCACTATGGTTAAATGGGATTAATTTTATTATACCTTCTAATATTTTATAAAATATAATTTTCCCCTTGAACCCCTTGGTTATAGAAATTTCTCTATATATCTTAGCTCTAACATTTTCAACATAGGTTTTAAATTTAAAAGAAAACAATTCAGAAATTAGATATGATAAAGCCCATGATAATTTAAAGGCTTTTTTGTAATCCTCTTCCTTTATGCATGGTTCCAACAGCAACAAAATTATTCCATAAACACGAGCGGTTATTAATTTATCTTTAATTGTTATAATAAAAAATGGCTGCTTACAATTGAGTTTTATGAAATCCAAAATTCTCCTCTCATTTATAGTATTATTAAGGCTGAATTCAATTGAAGTAGGTATATTTTCGTTTCCAAGGTTTTCCCATCTTATATTGATAAAATTAAATTTTTTATCATCAAGAAAATATGAAGTCCCAGAGGTTACTTTTATACCTAATTTGCCTTGTAAAAAGTAATTAGATAAAGGTAGAGAAATATCCTTAATAAAATCTTTGATATTTTGATTGTAGAGATTGGCTACCAAAATTTCATTAAATAAATCATTAGGTATAATTTCAGTAACTTTAATAGGAATCATAAGTACCCCTTACTTACTTTGTCTGTATCCTTTTCATTTTTTCTGAAAATTAAAAATATTTTACAACACTTGTGCTGTCTATGTTTCCTATACAATGAACTCATTAGTAATACTCATCTTAGTTCTCAACTTACATCATCTCTTCAACTTCTTGTATTCTCTATACTCCTTCAGATTTTTGTATGGAGCGCCTTTGAGGTCAACAGCCTTTGCCATATCCTTTGTGAGATAATACATCCAGTAGTCATCAAAAACATCTTCCCCGAGTTCAGCAAATGGTCCTCTTCCGTTTATCAATTCATCAATTTTGATAACAGAGCCTATGTTTTTTGTGTTTCCACTTCCTGGGCGATCAAGAGCAATCTTATATTTTTCCTGAACAAAGAAAGTAAAATCCTTTATGA
>JBBTED010000145.1:0-15595 GCA_038042445.1 Candidatus Firestoneibacteriota bacterium | reverse complement strand
TTCAACAAAAAGATGATATTGCTGGTTGGATGGTTAATTCTTTACGAAGTGGCATGCCGATACGTTTATTTAATGATGTGTTTTTTTCTCCGATATTAATAAATTATCTTGCAGAATATATTTTCGAAATAGTTGAAAGAAAAGATAAGGGGATTTTTCATTTGGCGGCGAGTGACAGTTGTTCTAAATATGATTTTGGAATGAAACTTGCAAAAATTTTTAATTTGGATGATTCTTTAATAACGGCGATCTCTGTTGATAGCTCCTGTTTATCGGTAAAAAGACCCAAAAATATGAGTCTTGATGTGAGTGCTGCTGTCAATAAGTTTAAGAGAAAATTGCCATCGATTGATGAGAGCATTTTAAAGTATAAGCAATTATATGAAAATAATTATCAAAATAAATTAAGGGAATTATTTTTAGGTAAATAAAACTATGTATATTCTTGGAATTCATAATTGTTATGACAGCGGGGCAGTATTGTTTAAAGATGGAGAGTGTATTTTTGCCATTAATGAGGAGCGTTTAAGCAGAATCAAGCTTGACGGGGAGTTTCCCAACAAGGCCATCCAAGCTTGTTTGGATTTTGCCGGTATAAGTTTGAATGAAGTGGATGTTGTGAGTTACGCGTGGCATTATCGTTTTCCTTATGAAGAACATTTGCATGATTATGTGAAGCGGGCGCTTGAAATTGCAGAGGGTGGTGAAGAGGCCAAGCGAATCATGTTAGAAAGAATTAAAATTGAGGTAGAGCGTTCGGTGCCAAGACGAGAACAGTTTGAAAAATGGGCAAAAGAAAAGGGCGTAACGCAAAAGGTTGAATTTTATGATCATCACCACGCTCATGCGGCCAGCGCATATTATACGTCTCCTTTTGATGAGGCATTAGTATTTACTTTGGATGCGGCAGGGAGTTTTCGCAGCGGGACAGTTAGCATTGGCAAAGGAAATAAATTAGAAGAAATTTCTTGTAACTACACTTGGGATAGTCTTGGTTTTTTTTATGGACAAATAACTGACATGCTTGGTTTTAAGCCACACAGACATGAAGGCAAAATAACTGGTTTAGCCGCACATGGTAACCCAGCAAAATGTCTGCCAATAATGCGAGAAATGATTTATGCTAAAGATGGAAAGGTTTGTGCCAAGGTTGGTAAATATTATAAGCCATTTTTTTGGCAACAAACCGATGAATTGAAAGTGGTTTTACGCGAATTTACTCGAGAAGATATTGCCGCGGCTGTCCAGAGACACACAGAAGAGGTGATAAGCCAATATGTTAAGTATTATGTTGATAAATTTGGAATAAATAAAGTGGCTTGCGCCGGAGGAATTTTTGCTAATGTCAGAGTGAATCAGTGCGTGAGAGAAGTGCCTGGCGTTGATGATTTATATATATTTCCTCATATGGGGGATGGAGGATTGTCAGCTGGCGCCTGCTTGCTAAGCGCGGTTAAACGTGATTTGGGACGTTGGCGCGTTAAACAGGTATACCTCGGCAATGAAGAAAGCGATGAAAAAATTAAAGTGGAAGTCAATAAATATAATGATAGTATTCAGCTCACTGAATATTCGCATTCTGATCTGGTTAATAAAGTAATTGAGCTACTGAAAAACAACACAGTTGTTGGTTTGTTTCAGGGTCGAATGGAGTATGGCCCGCGGGCGTTGGGAAATCGCACTGTTTTGTATCATTGTAATGATAAAGGAGCGAATGACTGGCTTAATAAGCGTTTAAAGCGAACAGAATTTATGCCATTTGCGCCGGTTACCACCAAAGAAATTGCGCCGCGCTGTTTTGTGGGTTGGAAACCGAACCATATTACTACCAACTTCATGACAGAGTGCTACAATTGCACAGAAGAGATGAAACTGAATTCTCCGGCCGTTGTTCACGTTGACGGTACTGCGCGTCCGCAAATAGTCGGGCGCGATGATAATCCTTTTTATTATGACATAATTAGCTCTTGGTATAAAGAAACCGGCGGGCTTTGTTTAATTAACACCAGTTTTAATCAACATGAGGAGCCAATTGTCTGCACGGTTGAGGATGCGATTGAGAGTTTGCTTGGGGATAATGTTGACTGCGTTGTTGTTAATGGAAAGTACATCATAAGAAAGGTTTAGTTTTAGATATGGATCTAAAAAATTATAGAGTAACTATTAAAAGTGGTAGATTTTATTTGCGCGTTTTGGAAGATAGCGATGCTTCAGAAAAGTATGCCTCTTGGCTGAATGATCCCATTGTAAACAAATATTTAGAGACCAAAAAGACAACAATAGAAAAATTAAAAAAGTACATTAATGAAAAGTTAGAGAGCGGAACGTGTCTATTGTTTGGTATATTTTTGAATGAAAATAATGAACACATAGGCAACGTAAAACTGGAATTGGCTGATTTTGAAGAAAAACATGAAAATTTAGGCATCTTTATTGGTGAGAGAGATTATTGGGGAAAGGGGATCGCGACAGAAGTTATAAGTTTAATAACTGACCATGCTCTTAATAACTTAGGTGTGGATAGATTATGTCTGGGGGTTTTATCAGGTAATGATGCCGCTATTAGAGTTTATGAAAAATGTGGATATAAAATATTTAAGGTTTATAAAAATTTAGTAAACTATGGCGATGTATTGTATGATCAGATAATAATGTGCAAGTGGAAAAGTATGCCGAATTAGTGGATTACAATGTTTAAGATATGCTTAAAAAAAGATTAATAGCTTGTTTGCTTTTAATGGATGGGCAATTGGTGGAAAGCATCGGCTTTTCAAAGTTTTTAGTAATAGGAAATGCAATAATGGCAGTGAGGCATTTTAACGCGTGGGAAGTAGATGAGTTAGTTCTTCTTGATATAAATAGAAAACAAAATTATGATTTTGGAAGGGATGATGTTAATTATAATAATAAGATTAAAGAACTTAGTGAATTGATAAGATACATATCCAAATCATGTTTTATCCCGCTTACCGTAGGCGGAGGTATTAGAAGTGTTGAGGATATACACAAATATATTAATGCTGGCGCTGATAAGGTAAGTATAAATACAGCTGCATTAGATAATTTAGAAATTATTAGAGAAGGATCAAAGATGTTTGGCAGTCAGTGTATTGTGGTTTCTATTGATGCAAAGAAACAGCCAGACGGTACACATCATGTTATGAAAAATTTTGGTACAGAAGACACTGGCATTGATGTTGTGGATTGGGCAAAAAAAGTTGAAGAAGCTGGCGCTGGAGAACTTTTTCTTACATCTGTTGATCAAGATGGTTCGTATAAGGGATATGATATTTACTTGGTTAGTTCAGTGGCAAATGCAGTAGAGATACCTGTTATCGCTTCTGGAGGAGTCGGCGAATGGGAGCATCTTGTTGAAGGAATTAAAAAAGGCGGAGCATCTGCCGTATCAGTAGGAAATAAATTTCATTTTACTGAACACAGCACAATGCACGCAAAAAAATATATGCGTGAGCGTGGAATTGACTTAAGATAAATTTAATATTTAATTATATGCAATATTGTACGAAATGTGTTTACCCAGCTGCTTCAGCAGTAAAACTTTTTTTTGACGAAAATGGCGTGTGTAGCGGTTGCAGTGTGAATGCTGAAAAATCTAATATAAATTGGGATGAACGTTTTAAAATGTTAAAAGAAATAGTTGAAGTTTATAGATCAAAAGATGGCAGTAATTATGATTGTATTATTCCAGTGAGTGGCGGTAAGGACAGCCATTATCAGACTTACTATATGACCAAGAAGCTTGGATTAAAGCCCCTTTTAGTGACTTACCATGGTAATAATTACCTCGATGTTGGAGAAGAAAATCTGAAAAACATGCGTAATGTGTTTGACGCAGACCATCTTATTTTTGGTCCAAGCGTAGATGTGTTGAAAAAACTTAATCGTATTTGCTTTAAGTTGATGGGTGACATGAACTGGCAAAATCATGCTGGAATTTTTAGTACGCCAGTTCAAATGGCGGTTAAATTTAACATACCCTTGATTATTTGGGGAGAGCACGGTCGTCTGGATTTGGGTGGACAATTTTCTTTAGATGATTTGGTGGAGATGACAGCTAAGGATATTTTGGAACATGATAAACGAGGTTATGATTGGGACTCGATGACAGATGTGGGTTTAAAAAAGTTGGGCAGGCCGGAATTAGCGGAGGGATTAACCGCAAAAGATCTTTTTTGTTTTAAATATCCTGATATGGAGGATATTGCTAAAGTTGGAGTACGCGGTATTTTTCTTGGAAATTATATTGAATGGGATGCAAATAAACAGACAGATTTTATTATTAATGATTTTGGTTTTAAAATTTCTCCCGAACCATTTGAACGCACTTATAGAAGAATGTCCAATTTGGACGATATGCACGAGAATGGCATACATGATTATCTGAAGTTTATCAAATGGGGTTATGGGCGTGCCTCAGACCATGCCTCAAAGGATATCCGATTGGGGATCATGACAAGAGAAGAGGGAATAGAGAAGGTGAAAAAACACGACCACATAAAATCAAAAGATTTGTATCGATGGCTTAAATATGTAGATATGACAGAAGAGGAGTTTGATAGAGTTTGCAATACCTTCCGAGACCCGAAAGTTTGGTGGCAGGATGAAGATGGAAATTGGATAAAGGATAATATTTGGGATGATGTGGAAACTCAAAAACAAAAGGATGAACAACACAAAGCATCGCTTGAGAAATAATCACAAAAGATATGGAGAAGCTTAAGATTGTTTTGGGAGATTTAAGACACAACACTATTGGAAGACACTCTGTGTTTATGCCGATTGCAATCGGCTATATTGCTTCCTATTTATTATCTAAACTCGGCCCAGAATACGTCGATGTTCGTCTTTACGATGATCCTAAAGAAATTTTTGATTGCATTGATGATTGGAATCCGGATGTAATTGGGTTGTCAAATTATTGTTGGAATACAAATTTATCTAAGATGGTTTTTGAATATGCAAAAAAGAAAAATCCCAATATAGTGTCTGTCTCCGGTGGTCCTGAGTTTCCAACAGATAATAAAGAGTGTAGAGATTATTTATTAAAAAGAAGTAAAATTGACTTTTTTGTTTATAGAGAAGGCGAAGTTGCGTTTTTGAAGTTAGTTCAAAAGATAAAAAATAAAATTTGTGTTAATGATTTAAAAAGTAATCCACAGGCAGGAATAATGTCAATTCATCCAAAAACAAAGAGACTTGTTATCGGAGAAGTGATTTCAAGAATTGAGGATTTAGATGAAATTCCTTCCCCCTATTTAACGGGATTGATGGATAAGTGGTTCAACAGTCATTATGCGCCATCAATAGAAATGGCTAGAGGATGCCCATTTACTTGTGCTTATTGCAAGGCGTCCTTTCTTTGGTTTAGTCACATGGCAAGGTTCAGCATTAGAAGAATTAAAGACGAACTGACTTATATGGCGAAAAAGATGAAAAGTTATCCTGATGTTTTATTGTCGATATGCGATTCAAATTTTGGAATGACAGAGGAAGATGAAAAAATAGCAATTCATCTCAGACACCTGCAGGATCAATTTAATTGGCCTAACGCATTTAACGTTACAACCGGCAAAGCAAACTATGACAGGATACTGCGCATATCTTCTATTTTAAAAAACAAGATGCTTATTTCCACTTCTGTGCAAACCTTGAATTCTAAAACTTTGAAAATTATAAATCGCAGAAATCTTCCGCTGGATCAGTACAAAGAACTTCAAAAAAAAATAAAGAAACTGGGAATGAGCGCTTTGGCGGAGATAATCATTCCAATGCCAGAAGAAACAAAAAAATCATATTTTGATTCTATAAAAATACTATTGGATTCGGAGATTGATTTTATTGAAACCTACACTCTAATGCTTTTAAAGGGCGCCCCTTTGGCATCAAAAAAATTAAGGAAAAAATATGAGATGAAAACTGGATTTCGTCTGTTGCCCAGGCAATTTGGCGAATATAAAAAGAAAAAATGTTTTGAGATTGAAGAAGTTTGTATTGAGAATAACACCATGTCATTTAAAGATTATTTGGACTGCCGCGGGTTTGCATTGACATCACTGCTATTATCAAGTGAACAATTTAATTTTATACAAAAGCACCTTAAAGATTTTAATATAGATGTTTATGATTACATGACAAAAATATGGGATGCCATAAAATTAGAAAAAAATAAAGTTTCTTCTATATATCAAACATATATTGAAGAAACAAAAAAGGAGTTATTTGATTCGGAAAAAGAAATATATCAATATTTTTCAAAACAAAAAAACTATGACAAGTTATTAAAAGGAGAACTAGGAGACAACCTTCTAAGAAAATACAGGACAAAAATGCTCTTAGAATGCTGTGTTCCATTGATTAAATTAATGTATTGCGTTTTAAAAGACTCAATAAAAAGTAAATCTGGTTCCGAAATTAACGAATCACTTAAGGCGGCGGAACAATGGATGATTATTACTAGAAATATCAGCGAAGTTATAAAAAATAAATCTTTTAGAAAGAAAACGAAAATGATAAGCTCAAACTATGATGTCAATGCGTGGCTTTCCTCTGACGGTTCAAATCCTTTAACATTTTATAAAAGGCATGTGAGTTATGAAGTTTGTTGTGATAAAGATCACATTGAGGAAATTTTAGATGAACTAAAAAAGCTTTATGGAAAGGATTTGATTTTTTGTATTGGGAAATTTTTTATAAATAATAGTGTTAAAGAATTTTGGCGCAAATCAAACGTAAAATTGGGTAATTAATAACTAAATGAAGTTTTGTTTATGATTGTTGTTTTAGATTACGGGATGAGTAATTTGTCTTCCATTGCAAATGCCCTGGAATATGTTGATGCTGAAGTAGTGATTACTAAAGAAGCTGCGCAATTGTCTAAAGCCGATAAGATTATATTGCCCGGCGTTGGGGCTTTCCGTGATGGAATGTCAAATTTGCAAAAACAAGGATTAGATAAAGTTTTATATGAGGAAGTTGTGAGGAATAAAAAGCCATTATTGGGTATTTGTTTGGGCATGCAGCTTTTGTGCGACAAGAGTTATGAATTTGGAGAATGGAAAGGGTTGGGTCTAATACGTGGAGAGGTTAAAAAATTTGATATAGATGATAAATTAAAAGTACCCCACATTGGATGGAATAATGTTAATTTTGTTCATGAACATCCTGTGTTGCAAGGCATTGATAATGATTCCAATTTTTATTTTGTACATAGTTATTATGTAGAATGTAAAGATAATTCGGATTCAATCGGGGTCTGTGATTATGGCGGCCCATTTACAGCGATCATTGCTAGACATAATATTTTTGCAACACAATTTCATCCAGAAAAGAGCCAAAAAAATGGATTGAAATTATTAAAAAATTTTGTTAATTGGCAGCCCTAATTAAATAGTAATGAGTTTTTAATAAAATTGACTGTATGAAATCGTTTTTTATAAATACACCAAAAGGAGAAAGGAAGGTCGGTTCTGGCGAACCATGTTTTATAATAGCTGAGATGTCTGGCAATCATAATCAGGATATTAATCGGGCATATTCAATTATTGATGCGGCAGCGGAAGCCGGAGTGGACGCGATAAAACTTCAGACCTACACGCCTGATACTATAACTATTGATTGTGACAAAGAATATTTTCAGGTAAAAGTTAATGACACTTGGCGCGGTCAAACCTTATACAGTCTTTACCAGAAGGCATATACACCTTGGGAGTGGCAGCCAAAGTTAAAGGAGTATGCTGAGTCAAAGGGATTAATTTGTTTTTCCACTCCTTTTGATAATACCGCCGTGGATTTCTTAGAAGATATTGGCGTCTGTTTGTATAAGATTGCATCATTTGAAACCGGTTATATTGAGCTTTTAAAAAAAGTTGGCGGTACTGGCAAGCCTGTTATAATTTCCCGAGGGATGACCTCCGCGGAAGATTTGGAATTGGCAATTAAGACATTAAAAGAGGCGGGCGCATCGCAGTTGGCAGTTTTGCATTGTATTAGCTCTTATCCGGCTAAGCCAGAACAGATGAATCTCAAAACTATTCCAGATATCGCGAAAAGATTTAATGTAGTATCTGGCCTATCAGATCACAGTTTGGATAGTTTGGGAATTGTAGTTCCGTTGATTTCTGTGGCATTAGGAGCATCGATAATTGAAAAGCATTTTACTTTAAGCAGGGATGATGGTGGACCTGATGCGGCTTTTTCACTTGAGCCAAAAGAAATGAAGCAATTGGTTCATTCTGTTAGAGAAGCCGAAGCGGCTATTGGCGAAATAAGTTATGAAATGGGTGAAAAAGAATCTGAAAATAAGGTATTTAAACGCTCCATTTTTGTAATTAAAGATATAAAAAAAGGGGAAAGGTTTAATGGGGAGAATGTTAGAGTTATACGCCCCGGATATGGCTTAGAGCCAAAGGAATTGCCAAATATATTAGGTAAAAAAGCTGGAAAAGATGTTGAACGTGGTACGCCTTTTTCTTTGGATCTGATGGAAAAATAATTATGATTAAATATGGTCTAAAAATTTGGTCAAACAATACTAACCTGTTTCAAAAAGCAGTGAATTTAGTAAATCTAGGAAAGTTTGACTTTTTAGAAATATACCACAATAGTTCGGAGCTGAAGGATTATAACAAGCTGGAAATTTTGAATTCAGTTTCTGTAAAAGCTGTTCATCATGGGCGGTATGATAAGCGATGGCACGATTTTTTTATTACAGAAGATCAATTGCCAGATTGGAAAGGGACCGTTGAAATGGCTGATTTTTTTAAAGTTGATTTTATTATCCTCCATCCAGGACGCGTGCATAATACAAAGACATTTTGGGAAAATGTAGAAAAAATTAATGACGCAAGGATTTTAATAGAAACCATGCCCGGATTAGATATTGACAACAATCCAATGCAATTTGGGCAGACCTTAACTGATTTGTTAGCAATAAAAAAGAAGAAAAATATTTGTTTTGACTTTGAGAAAGTAATAAAAGCTTCAATTTATCAGAAAAAAGATTATAGAGAGTTTATCAAAGAAGCGATGAGAAAGTTAGATCCATCCTACTTTCATATTTCTGGAGGAGATTTAAAAAGTCCTGTGGATCAACACGTCAATTTGTGGGAAGCGGAGTTTGACATTAAGTGGATACGAGAGTTGTTGGAAAATTTCTCTGAAAAAAGAGTTATTTATTTGTTATTTGAGACACCTAAAATTAGTAATAATTTGCAGAATGATGTTAAGAATTTGGAATATTTTAAATCTCTGTAAATTATGAATTTTTTTGCACAAGATAATTTTTCCAACCCAAAGATTCAATATGAAGAGATTGGTTCAGATTGGCGGCCTTTTTATGATATTTTAAAAAATTATTTTGACAATCCAATAATTAAGTCGGTATGTAAAGTCGGTGGAACCGCCGCGCATTCAGAGAATTTTAAAATTATACTTAATGCTGGCAATTCAGAAGAAGAAGTTTTAGTTAGAAAACACAAAACTTTACAAACAGACCAGATTAAATTTTATAGTGGTTTGGCATACAGATTGAATAAGTTTGGAGCAAAGGTCATTGTACCATTGAAAACGATTGCTGGTGAGTGGATGGTAGTTGTGGAAGATGAGTATTATCAAGTATATAAATTTATTTCAGCTGAACATTTTTATCCCAGCATGAAAAGTTTTTGCTCAGTTGCCAAAGCAATAGCTCAGCTTCATCTCGCGTTTAATGCTCTTGATAGTTCTGATTTTGATCGTATTCAAACTTTAAGCCATCATGGAGATCTTTATTTTAATGTTATAGAAACATATTCAAAAAAAGATTTTATTAATCTGCAAAATATTATTGATAAAAAATCAGAAAAAACTGAGATTGATAAAGAAGTTTTAAACAGGATACCATGTTTTTTAGATGCTGTTAAAGAAGTAAAAAATCATGAACAAGATATAGAAAATTTATCAAAACAAATTATCCACTCTGACACTCATCCACATAATTTTTTAATAAAAAATGATGATGTAGAAGCTATTCTTGATCTTGGGGGGATGCGAGTCAGTCAACAGGCAAGAGATGTCGCGCATGCGATTTATCGTTTAGGAAGACAGTTTTTTGTTCATAAGGATGTCGAACAAACAAAAGAGAATGCTTCAAAACTTAAGGATATGTTTATTGAGAGTTATAACGAAGTAAAAAATTTGTTGGATAAAGAAAAAGAGATGATGCCATATCTTTTGAAAGATGAGTTTATTCGTAAGAATTTATTTGTTTTAAATGGTGTTTATAAACAAAATAATCGCGTTTGGGCAAGCAATTTATCAAAGTTTCTAATTGCAATGGATGAGATTAAATTTTTTTGGCCAAGTTGATATTTATATAATTCAATTTTATGGACAAACGAGCATATCTGAATAAGATTTTAAAATATATTCCTTCTGGCGCGCAGACACTCAGTAAAAATCCGACTCAATATGTTGTTGGTGTCTCTCCGGTAACAATCGCGCGTGGTAAAGGGCCATATATTTGGGACGCAGAAGGCAATAAATATCTGGACATGCTCATAGCGCTCGGACCGATGATTTTTGGATATGCGAATGAGCGTATTGATAATGCTGTAAAGAAACAGATTGATAAGGGGACTATTTTTTCTCTGCCATCTGAAAGGGAGCTAGAATTGGCGGAACTAATAAAAAAGGTGGTGCCTTGTGCCGAAATGAGCAGGTTTCTTTTGGGCGGTAATGAGGCGACGAGCGGTGCTGTTCGTTTGGCTCGGTATATTACAGGCCGAGACCATATTGCTAAGTGCGGCTATCATGGTTTTCAAGATTGGAGTATCTGCACCAAAGAAGGTCGAAATAATGGAGTGCCAATCCTATTTAAATCCTTGACGCATGATTTCGTCTATAACAACCCATCATCTTTAGAGAAAATCTTTTCTGATTATCCAGGGCAAATTGCGGCTGTTATTATGGAACCGACCTCTTCAGAAAAACCACAAGATAATTTTTTGGAGAAAGTTAAAGAAGTTACGCACAGATATGGAGCCGTATTGATTTATGATGAGATGGTTACCGGTTTTAGGTGGGCTTTGGGCGGAGCTCAGGAATATTTTGGTGTAATACCAGATATTGCCTGTTTTGGCAAGGCGGTCTCGGCCGGATATCCACTATCTATCATTGCTGGCAGGGCTGAGATTATGAAGAGAATGGATGAAGTATTCGTCTCTACGACTTTCGGCGGTTTTGTACCAAGTTTAGTGGCTGCTATTGAAACCATTAAGATGATGCAAGAATATGGAGATGTGCACAGTCATCTGCATGCTATTGGAGAATATTTCATGAAAAATGCTAATAAAATTTGTGCAGACAATAAAGTACCTGTGGAGTTTTTTGGTTATGGACCTCATCCAGTAATGAAAATAAACATAAAAGATGATTACACGTCTCGTGTTTTAAAGACATTTATTTATCAAGAATTTAACAAAGAGGGAGTATTCTTTAGTTCTTCAATTATGTTTAGCTATTTACATAAAAAATTAGAAATTGATTTAGTGTTCAAAATTTTAAATAATATTTGCTGCCGCCTTAAAGATATTGTTGATTTTGAAATTCTTGAAAGTGAGTTGGGCGGGGAAGTTGTAGCTCCGCGCACCGTTCGCAACTAATAATTATTATGTCTATAAAAAATAAAAATAAAATAAAAGCTGTTATTTTTGACTGGGGCGGTGTGTGCTGTAGCGAAGGCGAACCATTTGCGTCAAAAGCATTTCAAAATAAAGTTGGCAAGCATCCAAATGATATTTGTAAGGATGTGATGGGTTTATATTTAGATTTTTATCGCGGGAAATATACCCCTGATGAATTTTACAGAAAAATTTTGAGATATTACAATTTTGAAGAAACCGCGTTGTTAAACCCGGAGACTATGACACGGGCATATATTGATTCAACGGAGATCTGGCATGATGTATTAGAGATGGCCAAGAAACTGCAGAATAAATATAAGGTAAGTTTGTTATCAGATTTAACTCCGGTTATGAGGGATTATATTCATAAAGTCGCTGATATAGTGTATTATTTTCCAATAGAAATGTATAGCTGTGATGAGGGTGTGGGCATGGTAAAGGGTGATGGGCCTGCAATTTTTAAACTAATGCTTGAGCGGATGGGTGTTGCCGCGCCAGATGCTTTATTCATTGACAATTCTAAAAATAAAATCAAAATCGCGGATGGAATCGGTTTACAGACAATGTTATTTGAAAACCGTAATCAATTTTTTAGAGATATCAAACAATTTCTATGAAAAATATACTAATTATCGGCGGTGGGTCAATTGGCAAGCGCCATATGCGCAATCTGTTTTCTCTTGGTGAAAAACAAATTTTTATTGTTGAGCCAAACGCGGATATGGCAGAAAAGGAAATTGAAAAAAAATATGAGGTCAAAACGTACCGCTTGATTGAAGACGCTTTTGCTGATAAAGATTTTGAAATCGCGTTTGTTTGTAGTCCATCTGTCTATCATATGGAGCAGGCCTTAGAATGCGCAAAGAGGGGTTGCGATTTATTTGTGGAAAAGCCGTTGTCTCATGATTTAGAAGGCGTTAATAAGTTACTTGCCATTATAAAAGAAAAGCAATTAGTAACAATGTTTGGCAGCAACTGGAAATTTTATCCTTTATTTCAAAAAATGAAAGAATTGTTAGATAATAATATGATTGGCAGAGTTTTATCAGCTCGTTGCCAATTTGGCGCTTATCTTCCCGATTGGCATCCATGGGAAGATCATAAAGATGGCTATAGCGCAAACACGAAACTTGGGGGCGGAATTTTACTTGAATCTCATGAGTTTGATTATCTGACTTGGTTTTTAGGCGATGTTGAAAAACTGGCTTGTTTTGCCAGCAGAGTAAGCGACATTACTGTCAATACTGAAGATGTCGCTGAAGTCATTCTGAAAATGAAGAGTGGCGCGGTTTGTGAAATACACCAAGATTATGTGCAAAGATTCTCACAACGCGATTTTGAGTTTTTTGGGGAAGATGGAACTATATTGTGGAATGTAAATGAAAAGAAAGTCGTACTTTTGGTCAAAGATAAAGAGAAGGAGGAGTTTTCACTTGATGTAGATTATGATATCAACAATATGTATGTTGAGCAGATTAGACAATTCTTGGATTGTGTAGAAAATAGAAAACAAACGATTACTCCTATAGAAAAAGGCGCACGGATTTTAAAATTAATTTGTGCGGCCAAAGAGTCTTCGGAAGAAGATAGAAGTATATACATATGAAAATAGTGGCAATTATTCAAGCAAGAATGGGCTCTACTCGTCTGCCGGGTAAGATGCTTTTGAATATAGCTGGGAAACCAACCATTCAGCATGTGTGGGAAAGAATAAGATTATCAAAAATGATTGATGAAATTGTGTTGGCTACTGGCAAAGATCAAGATAATGATTCATTGGCGAATTGGGCAGAGTATAATAAAGTAAATTTTTATCGTGGCAGCGAGAACGATGTTTTAGATAGGTATTACAATGCTGCAAAAGAGGCGGCGGCCGACGCTGTAGTGCGTATTACTGGCGACTGCCCGCTTTTAGATTTTCAAATTGTGGACAAGGTTGTAGAGGAGTTTCAAAGAGGAGATTATGATTATGTTTCCAATACTCACCCACCGACTTTTCCCGATGGCCTGGACGTGGAGGTTTTTTCATTTGCGGCCTTAAAAAAAGCTTGGACAGAAGCCAGATTAAAATCAGAACGGGAGCATGTCACCCCTTATTTATGGAAGCATCCGGAGAAGTTTAAATTAAAAAATGTAATACACAGCCCAGATTTGTCCGATCTGCGCTGGACATTAGACACAAAAGAGGATTTAGAATTTATAAAACTCATAACAGAAGAAGCAGAACGGTTAAATGATTTTAAAATGAATACTATTTTAAAGATTGTCAGTGACCATCCCCAGTGGGGGATAATTAACTCTAAAAACAAACGCAATGAAGGGTATGCGAAGTCATTGCAAGAAGAGCGGCAATCCTAAATTGAACAAATTATGATTTTTTTAGCTTTTGGCATAGGGATAATCGCCGCTATCATTTCGCAGTATTGCAATAAAAAATTACTAATAACTGAACCAGTTGGTAAGGTGGTAGCACTAATGTTCTTTTTTTGTTTTCCATTATCATTGCTGATAGTGTTGATATCGCAAAAGCCGCTTGATTTTAATGTTGAAATCGCAACCATTGGTTTTATAAATGTTATAGCGGCTTTGTTTTTTGGTCGGGCCGTAAAAATAGCACTGTCGCAGAGCATTTTTTTGTTTCCATTAGTAAGCACGGTTGCGGTTTTTTTAAGCGCTTTATTTCTTGACGAGTGGCATTTTCTTGACCCCAGGAGTAATAGCGGTTTGATTACTTTATTTGGCCTGTTGGCCACATTATTGGCAATGTTTTTTTTAGGAACAAGCAAGCGGTATAGCCATACTATCCGCCGGCGCTGGATTTTTGCTGCGATTGTGTATGTATTAATCGGAGGCGCAGTAAATTTTTTAATAAAATATTTTGCTGTGCGAGAAGTGGCGGAACATAATTATTTATTTTCTTGGTATAGTGGAGCTTTCCTGGGCGCTTTACTTTCCTTAGTTAAAGGACGAAGCTGGACTATTTGGATAGACAGAGAAAAATTGTTTTTTTATTCTCTTTTGGGTTTGACGACTGTGGGGGCTATGTGGATTTTTTACTGGTTGTTATTAATTATTCCGGCCACCCTGTTTTTTCCTTTGCATTCTTTCTTCTTTGTATTAGGAGTGGTGTTAATTGGTTTATTTGTTTTTCAAGAAAAGCGAGGATTTGGATGGATAGATTGGTTGGGGATGGGTTTGGGATTAATAGGGTCTGTAATGCTGATTGTGGGGATTTATTTTAGATGATAGGTTTTGTTAAAAACAAACCCTGCGCCAGAACGGTGCAGGGTTTGTCATCACTGTTTTCAAAATTTTTAAAAACACGGATGAAGAGGGTGGCCAGTCCCTCGTTAGGCCGTGTTTCCTCCCTGTTAGGCGAGTGCGATAATTATCGCCCCGATAGTCATAATGATTCCGCCAGCGATCCTCTGCCTGAATGACTTCCGCTCTTTCAGTAACATGTATGCGAGGACAATCGTCATCGGGATTACCACCCGCTTCATCGTTCCTACGTATGCCACTAATGAGTAGCGGAAAGCTAATCCAGTCAAGAATACACCGACTGCGAATAGCCCGCCAAGGACAGCCATCCTTAGAAGGGCTTCGTTGGTTTTGACCCCGCGGTGCTCTTTTCTGGCAATTGTCACGGCAAGGTTGCCAAGCGCGGCAATCCCGCAGACAAGTCCAAAGCCGAAGCCCACGTCAGTCCGACGCGCCACAAGGCCGTCGTAGTTCAAGCTGATCGTGGACAAGCCGACTGCGAAGAATGACCAGCGTACGCCAGCGCTTCTGCGCAGAGCCAGGAATGGTGCTAGCCACGCAAGTAGCCGTTTTTGCCAACTCGGATTGACTGTGTTTTCCAAGAGTTTTTTGCGGAGCTCTTGGATGTTAAGGATGTATGTGCCGAGTACCAG
>JBBTED010000144.1:0-3709 GCA_038042445.1 Candidatus Firestoneibacteriota bacterium | reverse complement strand
CGTCCTTTTTTCTTTCAAAAGACACCCTGCTCACACAAGACAAAAAACTGATCATCCCCGCGGGACTATTTCTCATATTATATCATAGCTGTCCAAATTACTGTCATCCTGAGCGAAGCGAAGGATCACTCTTTTAAGATTCTTCGTCGCTATCGCTCCTCAGAATGACAAGAGCATGTGGGCGGTCTGGAATCGTATCTCAAAAAGCTTATATCGTCGAGCGAAACGCGCTAATTTGGACATAAGTGATATTATATGAAAATTGCCTTTATCTATGATGTAATCTATCCCTATGTCAAAGGAGGCGCGGAAAAGAGGTTTTGGGAATTGGCCAAACGTTTAAGCGCTAAGGGCCACCAGACACATCTTTATGGAATGAAATCCTGGATTGGGCCTTCGGATTTCATTAAGGAAGGAGTCTTTATCCACGGCATAGGCCGGCACATTCCCTTATATTCAAAAAGCGGCATAAGAAATATCCGGCAGGCTTTGTATTTCAGCCTGCGTATCCTGCCGCGTCTCTGGAAGGAAAAATTTGATATTATTGACTGCAACGCCTTTCCCTATTTACCGTTCTTTCCCATAAAATTGTTCTCTTCGCTTAAAAAAATCCCTTTAGTGATCACCTGGCAGGAGATTTGGGAAAGCTACTGGTATGGATATTTAGGATATTTTAAAGGCCATATTGCCCGCTGTATCGAAAAAATGGTAATTAAATTAGCTCCAAATATTATTGCCCATACGCGGAGAATAAAAAATGAGCTCATCAGATGCGGCGCCGGCGAAAATAGCATCAGAATAATTCCGGATGGAATTGATATAAACTTCATTGATAAAGCGCCTCCTAAGAAAGAGAATATTGATTTGCTATTCGCGGGTAGATTGATAAAAGATAAAAATGTAGATATTTTAATTGAGGCTGTTTCTCGGCTAAAAAATGATTTTGGTAATCTGAAATGCGTTATTATCGGTGACGGTCCTGAGAAAAATAATTTGGTTAGATTGGCGGATAAACTATATTTAAACAGTAACGTTATCTTTAAAGGTTTTCTTCAATATCAAGAAGTTATATCCTATATGAAGTCGGCCAGCATTTTTGTTTTCCCCTCTACCCGCGAAGGTTTTGGCATAGTAGCTATTGAGGCAATGGCCTGCGGCCTACCGGTAATTACCATCCAACATCCGATGAATGCCTCCCGCGAACTTATTAAAGACGGCAAAAACGGCTTTCTCTCCAATCTAAGCCCGGAAGATCTCGCCAGTAAAATATTTGTCTTACTCTCTAATAACGAATTAAGAAACACTCTTTCCTCTACTGCCAAAAACTCTATTTCAGAATACGACTGGAACGCGATAGCCGGGCAAAACGAAGAATTTTATCGGCATATCTTAGCTAAAAACCACTAAAATGTTTCACGCGCTTGTCATTAAAATATTAGCCAGAATAAATCTTTGGATTGGACTTTTATTAATGAAAAGGAGCATTTCCTATGACCCTTCTGAAATCAAAACCATCCTGGTAAAAAGGACAGACAGAATAGGTGATGCCGTTGTCAGTCTACCGCTACTCTTAGAATTAAATAAGCATTTTAAAATAACTATTCTTGCTTCCGAATATAACAACTTTTTTCTAAAAAAGTTGTTTGAAACCAAGGTTTTTACTGAAAAACCCCTGAACTTTAACCAAAGTATAAAAATGCTTAGTAATTCACTTCTTACATCCTTTCAAAATAAAAAAGACAATACACCACAATATGATCTCTTCCTTGATTTAAGCGGCTTGCGGGAATTAGATATATTTTTAAAAATCAAGAAAGATAATCTATGCAAATATTATATAAGCTTTAATATGGGAATATGGAATCGTATGCTTGATTACGCGCATCCGGGATACCCTGTTCTTTTCTCAAAAAAACATATCTTAGATTCCTACAAAGAGTTAATTAGCGGCGCATTGGATATAGATATAGATATTCCGGATTGCACAGATGTATCCGATAAAATGGAAAAGCCTAATGATTTTAATGGGAAAGGTTTTATCCTGGTCAATATTTCCGGCATAGAGAAATTCCGGGGGCCTTCGTCTAAGATGTACGCGGAGATTATAAACGAAATTAACTTTAACGGTGAATTTGTTATTATGGATGAGCTGGAAAGGCCGCATTTTGAAGAGTTTAAGAAATACATAAAAAAGGGCAATATTATTTATCTGGATAGAGAATTTTCTTTGTGGGAACTTCTTTATATCTCTTCGAAAAGTAAGCTTTATCTCGGCTCGGACTCTGGAATTTCTCATCTTTTACAAATTCCCACCAATGCTATTTTATTTTTTGGCAACCCCCCTCAAGAAGTATGGCGTCCTTACTCAAAAAATCCTTATAGAAATAAAACAGAACGCGATATAATTATCGAAGAAACAAAAACCTCGAGTAATCTAATCAAAAAAATAATTTACGGCAGAGCCTGGTGCAGGCCCTGCTTTGATTTTGGATGCCAAAAACCGCAATGCCTCTCTTTTTCGCGAAATATAGTTACCAGTGAATTAAATTCAACGATAAAAGAACTCTTTCAAATTGATTAAAACTTATTTTATAAACAACCGCGCGAGATGAGAGAAAAGACAGAAAGCCATTTAGATAAACAGCAAACTTATGACCTCTCAACGAGAAAGAATATAGATTTCTCAACGATAACTAAGATAAATTACTACCTCAAATCTTTCATATTTAAGGTCTTATTACTTTGGTTTGAAGTTGATGCACCGCGAGTGAAATTGTTTATTTATGAATTTATTTATTCATTGTCTAATTTTGTTAATTCTAAATATATATTTCGTTGGCCGTTTAAAACGGATATCATCAAAACAAAATTTGGCATATTCAAAATTAGGCCTCATACGATTGACGCAATTTATGCTTCCCCAGCATACGAGAGAATAGATATTAATTATCTCTTTAAAACGATTGACAAGCTAAAGGCAAAAAATAAATTACTCTTTATTGATATAGGCGCTAATCTTGGGAAATATACTATTATGATTGCCAGGAGATTTAAAGATAATAAGAATATAAAAATAATGGCTTTCGAGCCTACGTTGTCAATTTATACTCTTTTAAAGAAAAATATAGCAATGAACGGAGTTCCAGAAAATATAGAATTATATAATCTCGCATGTTTCAGCAAAGAATCCCGGGATGATAATATAAGTATAAAGTGGGAGCAGTATGGAAAGTCATTAAGGAAAGCGATCACATTAGATGCCTTGGTTCTAAGAAAGCTAATTGATTATGATGTTGTAGTACTTAAAATTGATACAGATGGATTAGAGATTGAAATTCTTGAAGGAGCTAAGGAGCTAATAAATTCAGGGAAAGAGATATTCATTTTACTCGAAGATGCTCTTGATCCGAAAGTAGCGCAATACCTAAACAGTAAAGGCATAGAATTTCTAGCTAAGTTTACGCCTCTCAACAGTTGGTGGCATAAGGATTGTTGTAATGATTGAAAGCTCTATCGGGAACACTTTTTGGCAAAGAAATTTTATTGTTTAACATGGTCTTATGATTACTGAAATGCTGATTTTTAAAAAATAAACATATGGATAATAAGAAAGATTTACTGTTAATAAAAACCCATCATACGCGCTTGAAATGGTTACCTATGGGGTTGATGTATATCGCGCAGGCCGCGGAAAATATAGGCGCGAAGG
>JBBTED010000143.1:0-12840 GCA_038042445.1 Candidatus Firestoneibacteriota bacterium | reverse complement strand
ATCAAGACTTTATTTTTTAGTGGTACCTAAAAAGAGGCTTTTTTAGTGGGAAAGTACGCAAGTTGGGACGACAAAGGCAGGAAAACTGAAGTTTTGGACAGGTATTACGCTGGTATAGGTGAAGACAATTGTAAACGAATAGAATCGGTAGCTTTAGACGGCGCACGTACTTTTATCGGTTCAACAGTTAAATATGCCGTAAATGCTTTAATCGTATACGACAAATTCCATATTATGCAGAAGCTTAACTGGGCGGTGGATATGACCAGAAAACAAGAATTACTCAAAGCCCGCAAAGAAGACAACGATGAACTAATTAGCCTGATGAACTGTCGCCAGAGATTTATTTTACTTAAAAACAAGAATAACCTTACCCAAAACCAAGCGGGTTATCTAAAAAGACTTTGTGAGATAAACGAGCCGATTTACAAGGCTATGCTTTTAAAAGAAAGCTTCCTGAAGGTTTACGATTACGAAACGCCTGAAGAAGCTCAGAGTTATCTTGAGGAGTGGATTAAAAACGCTCTCTCAAGTGCCGTAGAAACATTTAGAACCATAGCTGAAAGTTTTCGGGATAAACTGCAATACATCGTCAACTGGTTCAAAAAGAAAATCAGCTCGGCTATATCAGAAGGGATTAATAATAAAATCAAACGTCTTAAACGAATGGCTTATGGATATAAAGATGTCGAGTACTTTAAGCTGAAAATTCATCAGCATTGTGGGTTATTAAACCCAAGAAGATATTCACCCTAAATACGAAAGAACCTAATTTTCTATGAAAAGATTTGATGTATCTTTTTTGTATTCGTGGCTTATTAGAAAGATCATCGTGAAAATTTCCCCATTCCGGTATATCCTCAGGATTATGTCTGCCTGTAAATTCTGGTGAAGGAAATGCAGGATGGTGAGGTCCCCAAAATGATGCTGTTATAAAAAATGGTTTGTCTTTGTATTTTTTAAGCAGTTCTATAGTTTTTTCAGCAACAAAACCAGGTTCTGTAAGGTTTGTTGGCAAATCTATTGTAGCTGAATATAAAACGCCAATCTTCACTAGTCTTTGCATTGTTTCAGAAAATAACCCATAAGATTTTTCAGGTAAAGATTCTTCTGCTATTAAATTTTTAACCTGTATTGCATTTAACCCTACGTGATCTTGCTTTTTTAAAAATTCATCATACTCTTCAACAAAACCAGGCCACCCATAATGAGAAATCTTTGTGCCTTCAAAACCATATTCACGCGGCCCTTTTTTTTCTCCTATATGCCATTTGCCTGCATATCCACATTTATAACCTGCATTTAAAAGATAATGTGTTATAACACTTTTCACATTTTCAATTTCAGATTCAGATTTTCCATACGGTTCACCAGTATTGGCTATAATACCATGCTTAATTGGGAGTTTGCCTGTAAAAATAGACGCCCTTGCAGGTGAACAAAGAGATGTTGGTGTATACGCATTATCAAAAGTTATTCCTTCTTTAGATAAATTATCTATATTAGGTGTCTGACAACTTCCACCATAAGAACCAAGTGTTTTCGCTATTACCTGATCTACCATTACAAACAACACATTTTTTTTGGACCCTATTTTTTCCTCCATCCTCGTAGTTTTAAGCTGTTTAAAAAAGAAACAGCCAATGTTTACCTACATTTTAAAAAGTCGTTTTTGACTTCACCCCAACGGTCGATTTTTAAATCAAAACAACCCTTTAAATTCCTTCTCTTAGAAAATCTACCTAACACAACTTCGCTTTCTAATAGATTTTTGTACCTTTTTTAATCTCTTAATCATAGTTGTGGGACAGCATTCACTGGGTATTTACACATAATCTAAATCGGATATTTACCATATTTAAAAGATGCTTCAAGCATTGCTTTGTAATTTTCAATTGAAACATAATTGGGAATTGTATTGCTAGAACCCAAACAATATCCACCACCTTTCGCTAAATTTTTTATTCGTTCTTTTACCATTTCTTCTATTTCTACAGTTGTTCCACGGCAAATTCTATCTAAATCTATATTTCCAATCAAACACAATTTATTACCGTATTTTTTCTTAACTTCTACTGCATTCCAAGCTTTAGGTTCCATAGGATGAATTGCATTAATTCCACAATCAATTAAATCGTCTAACACTTCCCATAATCTACCATCTGTATGATAAATATATGGTAAATTATTCTCTTTTGCTAAATCCCCTATTTTTTTAATCCATGGGAATAAATATTTTCTAAGAACTTTTGGGGACACCATTAATCCTTCTGTATAAGCAATATCATCAGTAAACCACAAAGCACCTAAATTAGGACAACTCATTACACCTTTAAATGCTGAATATATAATTTCACCAATTTTATTAAAAATTGCCTCCACTAAATCAGGGTTTTCAACCAATGCAAAGCTAAAATATTCAAATCCCATCATTTCCCATGTATGTGTAAAAATATTACCTTCACCTGCTATTATTTTCATCCCATCCGGTAAATATAAATTTGTTTCTTCAAAATTTTGATAGCTTATTTTTTTGTCTGGCCATGGAAATTTTTCAAATTCTTCCCATGTGGTTATCGCACCTTTCCCCTCTGGAGCCCACACTCTGTCTTTAGAATCATTATCAATATCAGCTATTTTCTCAACACTACTGTCGTGCCTTAATCCATAATTTAGCCATAAATTAATATAATCATAACCAGCTTCATGCCAGAAATCAACATTATCTTTAGCAGTCAATGATACCCTGCCAAGAAATGCTTTTTTTACGGAATCATCCACGCCTAATTCTACTATTGGAATTCTATCAGGTTCCCCCTGTAATAATAATACTTTACGTAATCGTTCAAAATTTGGCACTACTCTAGATTTACACATATTTTATTACCTGGACTCTACTTCTAAATCTTTCCAGAATTCATCAAGCCCTTTTTGTAACTCAGGACCAATTCTCTTCATCATCTTTTCTGCGCTTTCATTCCCTAACATTAAACTCTCCATACCAGGTTTTAAGTATTTATCCCAATTTGACTCAAATCCCATTTTTAATGGGGTTGGTTCACTATACTCCAATGCTTCAAAAAATAACTTTATATTCTTTGGCTTCTCCCCTGCTGTCAAAAAATTATGCTTTGCTTCTTTATCATTTAATGCTGGAATATCTTGCCCTGCTTTTGCAGATAAACGCACTCCTACAGGCCCTGCTATTTGCTTCACAAACTCCCAGGCTAATTTACTATGCTTTGTTTGTGAAGATATTGATATACCTGCATTAATAAGATTACATCTGCGATTTGCCTTACCTTTTGGAAATGGTGCAATATCCCAATCAAAACTTTTAATCTCTTCTCTAAACCTTGGTATACACCATGCTCCCAATATAAACATACCTGCTTTTCCATTCGCAAAATAGTCCTGCACTACATTGCTTTGCATCTCTCCTGTTGTTACTGCTTCACGCGGTACTACTTTATACTTGTTAATTAAATCAGATATAAATTGCAACGCCTCTATTGCTTCTTTATGGTCCAACATTACTTTTTTTCCACTTTCATCTACAATTCTACCTCCATTTCCATAAATCCACAAACTCAGATAATTAATGTTAAGATACGAACTAAATCCATATTGATCTATCCTTCCATCACCATTTGTATCTTTAGTTAGTTTCTTTGCTGCATCTAAAAAATCACTCCATCCCCAGTTTTTATCAGGATATTTTATTTTCTCTTTATCAAACATTGTTTTGTTATAATAAAGAACAAATGAGTGGAATCCTAATGGTAACATCCATACCTTTTCTCTGAACTGTATCACCTTGCGAATATTAGGCTGATAATCATTTAATCCGAATTCCTCTTTTGCCAAAAACTCATCCAATGGTAACATCATACCCTTTGAGGATAACCTCACAAGCTGACTTGGAACCATACAAAATATATCAGGTGCATTTCCACTTGTATGTGATGTATACAGTTTTCTCCAATATGGCTGCCCTGATGCAAATTCTGATTTTATCTCTACACCAGGATGAGTCTTTTCAAATTCTGCTATAAGATCATAAATGTATCTGCCACTAGCTCCAGGAGTTATCCAGTTCGCAAACCGTAAAACTACTTTTTTATCCTTTTTGACACAACCTGAAATTACCACTATAACAATAAATAAAAATATACATATTTTATTCAAAGTATTTGCACGTCTTTTAAACATATTTTATCATCTCCTCGTGTTATCTGCTTTTTAAAAACCAGTAATCAGATTTACTACTTGTTTTTTTCTTGCAGATTCATATGCCTTTAATACTATCTCTATAACATGTCTTTGTATCTGAGCATATAAGGTTAAATTTTTATCATTTAAAATAGCATCTATGAAATATTCTAAAGGAGGTATTCCGTAATGTTTTCCTATAGGCAATATAGGACGATACATTTTATATCCTAAAATTTCCACATTATCATAATCAACAGAAAGTGCTTTTTGGGAGTAAATATACAATGAGTCATTCTGCCAACCATTTAAAATTAATGCGCCTTCGCGACCTGTAATAGTTATCATATTTTTACTCCACCCTTGCATCCAACCACAAAAAATACTGGCTAACGAACGATTTTCCCACTTCAATATTATTCGTCCATTATCTTCTTGCTCTAATGGCACTTTCTTTCCTTTTGACATTATCACCTCTGACATCCCACGAGAAAGCATAGCTGAAACATTAGCAGCAGGACCTAAAAGTCCAATAACTGTGCTGATACTATAAACTCCTAAATCTAAAATTGCACCTCCTCCTGCAAACCGTGAAAGATACCAGGAAGATGGCAATAATTCAGAACCTACAGTAGAAGCTTCTGCTCCGGTAATTTCTCCAATATATCCTGCATTTAAAAGTTCTTTAGCAAGAGAATAAGCAGGACTAATAAAAAATGGCAAAGGTAGAAATTTTATCTTATTTTTACTGACAATTTGCACTATAGCATCTATCTCTTTTTGGCTTATAGCCATCGGCTTTTCCACCAATATATGTTTATGTGCTTTTGCAGCAGCAATAATTACTTCGGCATGAAAAGGATGAGGCGTAGTAATAATTACAGCATCTATATCCGATTGTTTTAACAATTCTTTATAATCAGTACACCAGGATACTGTATTTCCAGCTGTTCGTTTAGCAACTTCTTCATTTATATCACACACTTTTACTAACTGACATTTTTCTAATTCCTTAATTGCAGGTAAAAACTTCTTATGTGCAATATCTCCACATCCAATAATTCCTAATCTCACTTTTTCCATTAATATGCCTCCTCTATAGCAGACTAAAATCTGCAATTACAAGTAAAATAACTTTTATCATACTTTTTTTACGGACTCATCCACTCCTAATCCCATTATTGGAATTCTATCAGGTTCACCCTGTAATAATAATACTTTGCGTAATCGTTCAAAATTTGGCTCTATTCTAGAATTATACATAGACTATTTCTCTACAATTGCAATGTCAGCAAAATATATTGGTGTATCTATTGTAGGTGTTAAAATCATTATTTTAGTAAAGTCTTGCCATTTTAAATCTTCGTCTATTAAATCAGCTATTGGAATACAAACATACTGCCAGGTTTTAATGTCTTTATCTATTTCTCCTTCTTTCAAATATTTGCTTATCATAACTCTGTATTCATCACCTGCTGATTCTTCTTTGGTTCCAATTTGACTTTTCAATAATACAGTTATATTTTTGGCTGGAATTAACTCCTCTGCATTGATATAAAATTCTAAATATCCATTCTTTAACAAATTCTTGGTTATATAAATTGGATTTTTCTTCGTGCTATCCAGCAGCATTAAACCGCCCCATACATTTCCACCTTTTTCACAAACAACTTTAATGGAAGATGTAGAACCTTTATATGTAACTTCATTATTTACAACTACACTCCTGCTTGTCCATTTGGAATCAATCATATTCCAACCATCTCTGCATTTATCTACAAAAATATCCTCTTTTACTTGGGCATTACTATACCCAATGAACATCCAAAATACTGCAATAAAACTTATACATTGCCTTAACATCTTTACCACCTCCTGAGTAAATCGAGGCTGTTAAAAAAGAAACAGCCAATGTTTAACTGCATTTTTTAAGGTCGTTTTTGACTTCATCCCCAAAGGACGAATTTTAAATCAAAACAACCTTTTTTAATTCCTTCTGTTAGAAAATCTCCCTAACGTGATATGCCACCACGGAACTTCACTTTCTAACAGAATTTTGCACTTCTGAAAATATTCTTTTCCCTTGCATCACCTCCAAAATTTTATCTCTCTAAACTTTTTTACTCTTTTATTGTATAATTTGTATAATATAAAATTTTTATTCCTTTAAACTAATTTTGTTTTGTTCTTTAACCATTTTAAACTCATTTCTATAAATCTTTACTTCTTTTTAACACCCTCAAATCCTCATTAAACACTGCCTTTGCAAACGAAGTGAAACAATCTCAAAAATATACTTATAAACAAAGAAATTGCCGCATTCCCTTTGGTCGCTCACAATGACAAAATTTTGGTTATGACACAGCCTGTTCATTTAACATGACAATGATACTATGCGTTCATATACTAATTTTCTGAATTCATCTGATAAACTCGCAAAATAAGCAGAAAATCCTGTTACTCTAACAATTAAATCAGGATATTTTGA
The DNA here is from genome assembly GCA_038042445.1 of Candidatus Firestoneibacteriota bacterium. Classification (GTDB taxonomy): domain Bacteria; phylum Oederibacteriota; class D2-FULL-39-29; order JBBTED01; family JBBTED01; genus JBBTED01. The sequence goes on along the minus strand of JBBTED010000143.1, from coordinate 6,140 downwards.
TGGGTTTTTATATGCTTCATAAATTTTTTCTTTATCTAAAACATTTGCATTTATAAGTGTTCCCCCTAACTTGAAATGCCCTGTTATTATTGCTTCAAGTTTTTCAATGCCATTTTCATCATAAATTAGCCCTGAATCAACATCTAATTGTAATGGAGCTGTATTACCATATCCAGGTTGCACTTTAGCTACTGCAATTGCTAATGATGTAGGAGTTAAACTACCTCCTTTAAAAACTCCGGGGTCAGGATTTGCGCCGAAAGAAATAGGTTCACCTGCTCTTCTTCCATTTGGAGTGGCTCCTGTTTCTTTTCCCATTTCTATTGTAGATGCCCAGGAAAAAAGGCCTGGAATCATTGTCCATCCTGCTGGAGTGGTTTTTTCTTTTATCATCTTTGTGAAAGTTTCTGATAATCGTTTTGCCCAATAATCACCACGTGTTTCTCCCCTTCCATAACAAGCAATATTTTGTAACATAAGCCTTATTTTTTCTTCTCCTGTAAAATTAACATCTATACATTTAAGTAGTTCTTTCCAAGTAATTCTTTTTTCTTTTTCAACCCTTAATTCTATTGCAGCAAAAGAATCTGCTACTGTTGCCAATCCAGCACCATCTACACCAATAGTATTATATTTTAAACTCCCATGTGTTGCGTCTACCCCTTTTTCAATAGGCCCATAACAAAGAATATCAAGAACAAGCTCAGGAAAATATTTATGAAAATATTCCATATGTAAATCTATTCCTTGTGCAGTTACTTCTACTGCTTTTTTTAGATGTTTCTCAAAATAATTCCATAATCCATTAATAGTTGGTTTAATTGAAAAATCTTCCATCATTTCATGAAAAGCAACATCAAATACTTTCGCAAAATTTATCTTTATTACATCACTTACACAATATTCACTACCAGGCAAACTAAACCAATGGCAGCCAACCTGTATTCTTTTTCTTGCAGTCTCAATTGGAATACCATTTTTAGCAAAACCTTCTGCCATATTTTCTATACTGAAAAATCTTGGTATCCCTAATTTATCTTTAAATAATAGCTCAACAGATTTATATAGTAATTTTTTATCCATATTGTCATGAACATCAACTGCAATATTAGCCGCTATTTTAATACTATGCACTGCTTCTAATATCAAAAACGATAATTCATTCGTAATGTCCTTACCTTTTTCATCAATACCGCCAATATGTATATATTGAGGGTCAGTTATATTCAAACATGCTAAATGGAAAATAGCTTCTTCATCAGTTAAATATCCTCTTTCTTTGTCTTTTTTATAATATGGGTAAAATAATTGGTCAATATTTCCTAATGCTCCACTACCATTATATACACGAGCTGCCATTTGATACCAAGCTGCCCATTGGCATACTTCACGAAAAGTTTCAGGTGGATTCGTTATAAGTTTTGTATTTATTTCTACCATTTCTTCAAGATTATTTTTAAGTTGCAAATGGTTTTCTTTTTTAGCTGCTTCTTTAGCATCTTTAATATGATTTTTTATCCAATTTTGTATGCCAATAACTACATTCTCCAAAGCATCATAAAAGTCAATATCCCCTGATGAGTTTTTTTCCCTATAATACTTTATTTTATCTAAAATACCTCCAAAACCCAATTCAAGTCCTAATTTTAAATCCATACCAAAATGATGACTTGCAGTTATTCCAGAAAGAATATTGTATTTCTTTTGCTCTTGAGCTAAATGCACCCAGTAATTCTCAGGATCCCATTTTGTAACATAAGATGCAAATATGAAATAATATCCACCTAATAAAGAACTTAACTTACTTATATAAGTTGGAGATTTTTCTAAAAATAGTCTGAAATTTTTGCCGCATAATTTTGAACCTATTACATATCCTTTAGGATGGTCAGTCTCCGGAACAAATATAAATCCCCCTTCATAAGGAATTTGTCCCCAATCATCCATATCTTTAGCCCCTTGCTGAATACTTTTTAATTTAGTATGCTGCAATTTTGTTTTTCGTAAAATATCTAATCGTTCCTGAAAACTATAGTTTTTATGCCTCATATTTTATCCTTTTACCCTTATACCAACATTTCTCACTATATTAGCAAATTTTAACATTTTTGTTTTATCAGGAGCAATTGATTTTTTAGTATTACAAAATAAACCAAGAGTTTCATATTTGCTTTCACCTAATCTGTGAAACGGTAATAATTCAATATACAAAAGATTTGGAAAATCTTTAGCAAAATCTGTTATTTTTTTAATATCCCCAACATTGTCATTAAATAATGGAATAACAGGAACCCTGATGATAATTGGTATTTTCTCTTTTGATAAACGTTTTGCATTTTCTAAAATTAATTTATTGGATACACCTGTTGCCTCCTGATGTTTTTTAGAATCAATATGTTTAATATCCATTATCACAATATCAAGAACAGAAAGTAGCACTTTAATATTATCCCATTTAAAATTTAGTGCTGTTTCAATAGCTGTATGAATATTATTATTTTTACACTTTTTCAATATTTCATAAGCAAATTCACTTTGCAAAACAGGCTCACCACCTGAAAGAGTAACACCACCTCCTGATAATGAATAAAACATTTTATCCTGTATTACTACTTTAACCACTTCATCTGAAGTCATCTCTTTGCCAACCATAATTAATGCTCTTGCAAAACACTCATCAACACATTTTCCACATTGCATACATCTTTCACGTTTAATAATATGCTTCCCATTTTCTATTATATGAACTTTATTTGTGCATACACGAAAACATGAACCACAACCAATACACCGTGTTGCAAAAAATTGTAATTCAGATTTTACAGTCAAACCTTCAGGGTTTTGACACCAAAAACAACGAAGCGAACAACCTTTAAGAAAAACTGTAGTTCTGATACCTGGCCCATCATGCAATGAAAATTGCTGTATATCAAATACAAACCCGGTAATTGTCTTTTTATTAACCATAACCTTAAATATATTTTTTTAACAATGCTAACCCTTGTTCATGTAAAACATCTTTTTTCTCAGCTACAGGTTTAGCAAATTCAAGTGTTACTGTGCGATTATAATTATACTTTTTTAATACATTTACCAATTTTCCAAAATCACTTTGTAATGACTTTCCATGTTCATCAAAATTTTTAATCTTAATATGGATATGCAATGCTACTGAAATAAGTTGTTCAAAACAATTATATGCATATTCTTGTTGTTTAACTGATAATTCTTTAAAACTACTTTTATAGAAATTGCCGATGTCTGGTGAAGCACCAAGATACTTTGAATTAATTGTTTTAACTATTAGCAGAATATCGTCTGTTTCATTTTCTTGCTCCCATTCATTTTCTCTAAGCCAAATGCGATGATTCTCTATAGCCAATCTTACTTTAGATTTTTCAGCAAATTCTACACATTCTTTAAATGCATCAATATCTCTTCGTAATTGCATTTTACGGTTTTTTTCTTCTTCAAAACCTCCTAAAAACGCAACAAGACAAGGGCATTCAAGCTGTGCTGCAGTTTTGATCCAAAATTTTATGAGACTGATATCATTTTTCCGCTCAAAATCATTGCTTCCAAAATGCCTGTTTACTACATCTATTGCACATATTTTTAAATTTAATTTTTTACCGTGCAACTTAAGCCTTTCTAAATAATCATCTTCAAGAGAAGGTATTTGATTACCTAAAAACTCTATTGCGTCAAATCCCATCTCATGGGTTTGTTTCATTGCTTCAAATAAATCTAATTTGCCTGCTTCTATCTCTTCATCTATATTAAATGTACTTATTGCTATTTCCATAATTTTAATCCTCCATTTTTATTGTTTTGCATTTTTTTACAGATAGTTTAGCAGCCTCTAAAATTTCCTGCATAATTATTGCAACATAGGGGCTTGTTAATCCTTCTATTGGTAGATTTTGTTCGATACAATGTAGAAAATAAGCAATTGGTTCACTCTGCCATTGTGCTAATACAGAGGGTTTTAAAAGCTCCCATTTTTTTGTATCTTGTGTATAAATATTATATTCCACAGGAGATAATGGATTTTTTACTATGCTTCCTTTTTCTCCTAATATATGTAAAGATAAACCACCAGGTATTTGGGACCATGTTCCTTCAATATTACATAAAACTGTTGGATGAGCATATTTGGTGATAATAACAGCATTATCTTCCACCTGCAGGTATTTTCTTACTAAAGTATCTGCTACTGCAGTTACACTCACAGGTCGTCCAAAACACAAAGCTGTAAATTCAGCACCGTAGCATCCGAAATCAACTAAAGCACCTCCACCACTTTTTGGAGCACAAAAAAGCCATTTCAAAAATTCTTTGGAACAATTAACTTCTTTTGGTCCCTGATGTCCATCTCGCCAACGTATCATCCATACACGACCTATTTTACCTGATTTAATTACTTCATAACACTTATGTAAATTAGGATTCCATGCTGTAGGAAAATTAACCATTAATTTTATTTTGCTTTTTTCAGCAGAATTCAACATCTGTTTAGCATCTTTAAATGTAACTGCCATAGGTTTTTCTACCATAACATGGATACCTTTTTTTGCACAAGCTTCTGTTACCTGAGCATGTTTGCAGGTTTCTGTAAAAACCAAACATACATCTATTTCTTCTTCATTTAACAATTGGCTATGAGTTTTATACAATTTAACATTGTCTAATATTGCTTTAGCTTTTTTTAAAACCACAGGATTATTTTCAGCAATACAAATTATTTCAGCATTATTCATTTTTTTGATATTCTCAATGCAACTCCATACATGGTCGTGAACCAATCCAACGATCCCAAGTTTATATATTTTTCCCATTTTCCAGATATCCTCCTTTAGTATTATAATTTATAATACTCATTTATCTCTTTTTCATATTCAGCTATTTTCCCACTTTCTATATCATCTACTTTTGTGAATTTCCCATTTAGTGATGATTCAATCATTGCAAAACATACTGATAAATCCCTCAAACCTTCTTTACCATTAACTTCCATTTGTCTTTTTTCCTGAATTGCAGACAAAAAATCTAATGTTTCTAATGCAAATGGATCCATTACTCCTTTAGGAAAATATTTTTCTTTAATACCCGGCTCTACATTATTGTCAAAAAAGTTTTTAACTGTAGTATTAGTTCCATCATCAAGAATTATTCTTTCACCTTTTATACATCCTTTTGTGCCGTATATCGTTTGTTCCAAATTTGATGCTTCTCCATGACCTGCCCAGGAGAATAAGTTTTGACCAATAGCACCATTTCTATACCGAAACAATCCAAAAAAAGTATCATCAACATCACTTTCGATACTTTCTATTATTTTTCCTGAAGTATCACGTGTAACTCTATGAGATTCTATATTTTTTACAATTGTATTTACTTCTTCTATTTCACTCACAAGATATCGTAAAAGATGAAAACCATGCACTCCAGCATCAATTACTGCCCCACCACCTGCTTTTAATTTACAATGTCTCCATGAAGTTTCTGCAATAATTTTATCAGGAGACCAAAACCCTCCAATAGATGCACCAACAACCATTTGAATATCTCCTATATAACCTTGTTCTATAATCCACTTACGCATTCGTGACATCGGCATATATCTAAAACTCTCTGCTACCCCAAAAACCACCTCTCGCTTTTCAGCTTCTTCTACAATCTTTCGCCCGGCTTTTATACTTATTGCCATTGGTTTCTCTACTAAAACATGTTTACCAGCACTAATCGCACTAAGAGCCAAAGAATGATGTGTTGATACAGTAGTATATATTTCTACGGCATCAACTTCTTTAAGCATAGCCTCATAATCTGTAAAAATTTTTGCATCATATTCCTGTTGAAAATCAGATACATATAAATGAGATTCATTCAAAGGATCACCTTTTGGTCCCACTTCAGCAAAAGGAACAGGACCTTCTCCTCTTTTCCTAAACATCTCTGCATTTTCTTTCTTTAAATCGCATAATCCTACTATCAATGAATCTGTCAATCCTTTTTCTCTAAGCTGTTTATACCCATTTAAATGTGCTGACATTATCTTTCCACAACCTACTAATCCCACTTTCAGGACTTTGTTAAATTTTAGTCCTATTTTTTCTTTAACTCCTTTATTTTCAATA
>JBBTED010000142.1:0-32924 GCA_038042445.1 Candidatus Firestoneibacteriota bacterium | reverse complement strand
GATGGAAGAAATGGGTATGGAATGATTGTTGCAAATGGTGGATATATATGCCAGATAATTGCAGAGCCAACAGATGGTTCAGGAGTGAAAAAAGAAATTCGTAAAATCGGTATAATAAAATGACACGACGTGTCATTTATGAATTGTAGTTGCCGATTTATCGGCAGTTTTTTGCGCTAAAAAATGAAAAATATAAAACTGTTTTTAATAATAATATTAGGAAGTCTTATGCTATTATCTAATAATGTTTTTGCCTACAAACAAATCACAGATGATGCGGGTTTTGCAGGAAGCTATCTTTTTAATTTTAGTGCGAATGCACGAGCATCTGCTTTAGGTATGGCATATACTGCAATTGCAGATGATTCAGGCGCATCTTATTGGAATCCTGCGGGTATTTCACAGTTATCCTATAAAGAAGGTTCTTTTTTATATTCTAAATTATTTGAAGGAACAGCATTTAGTTATATTGGTTATGCACATCCTATAACTGATTCTCATGTAATTGGAATTTCAAGAGTAGGATTTGATATGGAAGATATTGAAAAAACAGATTCATCTGGTGGAAAAATTGGTGATATGAAAGATAGTCAGGCAACTTATATGCTTTCTTATGCCTATAAGTTTAATAATGATATAAGTGCTGGTGTGAATTTTAAACTTGTGTCACAAAGTTTTGATATTTATTCAGATACAGGATATGGTATTGATTTAGGTGGAATGTATAAAATCAACAAGTTATTTTCAACAGGTATTATGTTGCAAAATATTTTGCCTGCAAAGTTAAAATTAAAAGATGAAACTGATACTTTGCCTTCTAATTTAAGAGTAGGTGTTGCACATAAATTTTTTGATGAACAATTATTAGGAACTGTAGATGTAAGCATGTTAAATTTGTTTCCCAAAAAAGATCTTTACAATGATTCTGTTAAATTGCCATTAAGGTGGTATGTTGGTGCAGAATATAAAATGTTTGATGTGTTTTCTGCAAGAGCTGGTATAAATTATAAAGAGATAACTTGTGGTATTGGTGCAGATGCACATAATATTTTATTTGATTATGCAATTGGAATTCAAGATTTAGGTTTAACGCATAGATTTAGTTTGGCAGTTAGATTTGGGCTTTTGCTGACGCAAGAGGAGAAAGCATTAGAAGAAAATCGCATAAAAATTGAAATTGGGGGATACTATCAGGAAGCACTAAAAGCATATAATGAAAAAGATTATGAAACTGCTCTTTTAAAAGCAAATGAAGTTTTAAGAATTGTCCCGGAAGATTCCAAAGCAAAAAAACTACTTGATGAAATTAATTTTATGAATCGCAAAAAAGAAGCGTATGGACATTTTGAATCAGGGTTGCAATATTTGTTAGAAGGAAAAGAACGTGAAGGAATAGATGAAATACAGGTAGCAGAAAAATTATATTCAGATATACGAAAAGAATTGGAAATTGAGCATTTAACTAAAGCAAAAGAGCATATATCTTTGAAAGAGTATGATAAAGCACAAGTGGAATTACTCAAGGTGTTGACAATAAATCCTGAAAATGAAGAAGCAGGTGGATTGGCTAAGAAAGTAAGCGATCTAATTGAAATAAATAAGTAGGGCAAGGATTCGGGGTACCCACTTTAGTGGGTCGTGCAATAAAAATGCAAAATCATAACATTAAAATCAAAATTCTCAATTTTGTACTTTTGTTTTTGTTTATTTCTACTTCTGTTCTCTGCTTATTGCCTGCAGGGACAAGTTTCGCCCAGCAGAAAAAACTGTCTGATGTGTATTTTGACAGAGGAGTGCAAAAATATTTAACTGGAAACATTGAAGGGCTAATTGCAGATTTAGAGAAGGCCTTAGAATTTGAACCGAATTTTGGGAAAGCAAAAGCATTACTTGTAAAAGTATTAGTGGAACGTGGTTCACAGGAATATTCAAAGAAAAACTACAAAGATGCTTTATCTTATTTTGAAAAGGCCAAACAATTAGATTCAAATAATGCAAATATAAACAAAATGTATGCATTGACAAATCAGGAGTTATATCCTGCAAAATCACAACCAGAAGTTGTTAAGACGTTTGAAGAAAAAGCTGTTCCTGAAGTAAAATCTTCTGCAACTGTTACTACAGAAAGATATGATGCAATGACATCATTAGTAGATTCTTTTCAAAAACAACAGGCAAAATTAATAGAGTCATTTATTAAACCACAGGAAGCAATTGTAGATTTACTTAAAGATTCTAAAACTGAGCATAAAGAATATATTAAGGCATTGACACAGAGAGATGACCAGTTGGTTGATACTTATAAAACACAAAGAGATGTATATGGTAAATTTGCAGTTTATATTGCTTTAGCTGCGGCAATTATAGTTGCTATAATTTTATATTTTCTTTTTTTTACTTTCAGAAGATATGCAAAATCAAGGCTTGCAAATCAGGAGCAGATACTTATGCGTCGTGAAGAACAAGTTATTGGATTGCTTCAGGATTTCTTGCGTGCTCAAGGGCGTAATGCTGTATTATTGGCACCTCAGAATGATGCTGTGAAAATGTTAGATGATCCAAATGCTCGTGTTCGTGCAAAAGGTGTTGAAATAATCGAAGGGCAATTTGAGGAAGAAAAAACTAAAGAAAACGTAGAAGAGGCAGTTAAAGTAATAGAACCATTATTAGTAGATACAAGTAATCGTGTTCGTGCAAATGCTGCAAAAGCATTATATAAGTATGATGTTGCAAGAGCATTGGATATATTAAAACAAATGCTTAAAGATAAAGACAAGTGGATGAGATCCAGTGCTGCTTGGGCACTTGGTGAAATAGCCACAGAAAAAAGCACGATTTTACTACTTGAATTTTTTGCAGACAAAGAAGAAAAAGTCCAAAGTATGATACGAAAATCCTTATCAAAAACCCTTGAAACAAAACGAGACGAACTAAACTCCGAATTAGTCACCCAAATCGAAGAAGCCCTAAAATAATCTAGTTAAAAAGAAGAGATAACTGTTGTGTTCCTAGAATTGCTCCTAAATTTTATTTGACAATCGGTAGATTTTTATTGACTTGTAGGGAAAATGTGTTATTTTAGTGTTGTATGTTTGTTACTTAAAAATAATTATAGGAGTATTATCAATGAACAAAAATACAATGAGTTCATTAAGCAAAACAGAGGTTGAAATTATCGCTCGGCTTACATATGAAGAAAAAGATATTGTAACTGCGAAAGAGCTGGATTCGTATCTTCCGGCAGATTTCTCATATCGAAACCAGTTAGTCTACAGCCTTAAGAAAAAGCGGATTCTGATTCCTATTAAAAACGGGGTTTATATATTTGTACCTTTGGAAGCTGTTTCGACAGGACGACGAGTCAGTGAGTTTCTTATCCCAACCGTTTTCTTTCCCAAAAACGATTACTATCTCGGCTATTCAACGATGTTTAATTATTATAATTTTACAGACCAACAATTCCAGACGGTTTATGTGTTAAATCTAAGGATATCTCGGGAGAGAATAATAGCCGGGTTATCTTTTAAGTTTGTAAAAATCACTTCTGATAGGATGTATGGTCAGGAAACAATCAATATCAAAGGAAGGGATACTATTGTAAGTTCAAAAGAGAGAACATTGGTTGACTTAATTGATTACAATAAGCCTGTGGGTGGAATTGATTCTGCGTCAGATATTTTGAAAAGGTTTGTTAAAGAGAAGAAGTGCGATATTAAGAAACTGATTGATTATACCATCAGATTTCCCAAAATTAAGACACGTAAGCGCATAGGTTTTATTTTAGAGAGCGCAGGCGTGAGAGATGCTTTGTTGAAATCGCTTGAGAGGAGTGTTAAGAAAACATCCTTGATATCATTCACCAACAATCGAAAAGGAAAAATCAATGAAAAATGGCGAGCAATTATTAATGATCCACAACGATAAAGATAAATTTCGCGATTTGGTAGACAGGACGGCTTCTTTGACCGGTTTTTACGCGCCGCTTATGGAGAAGGACTATTATTTAACCTATATTCTTTCTCGAATAAATAATCTCTGTGAAGATTTAATCTTTAAGGGCGGGACGTGTATTAATAAGATTTACTATTCGTATTATCGCTTGAGCGAGGATCTCGATTTTAGCATGCGTTTGCCTGAATATACAACGACTCGCGGTAATCGGCGTAAGTGTATACAATTAGTAAAAGATAATATTGATTCGTTTGCTAAAAATCTTGGGTTTCGTTTAGAAGGCTCTGAAAAAGCTGGGCGGAATGAATCAAAACAAAAACAGTATATCTATTATTTTGTTTATGATCCGGTAACTATGCCATCCGAGCAGACCATTAAATTTGAGATAGGACTTCGTTTTAACCCTATTACGGAGCCGGAATCGAGGCAGGTGCAACATAAATTTCTGCATCCATTTACAGAAGAGCCTTTGTTCGATGGTGGAAAGGTAAATTGTTTATCCCTCAATGAAATTGTTAGTGAAAAACTTCGTGCTGCGGCTTTGAGGAAGACAATTGCACCTCGTGATTTTTATGACCTTGATTTTATTCTTCGCAACAATTTTGTTCTAGGTAATAAGGAAGTGATGAATCTTTTCAAAAAGAAGATTGAAGAGGATGGAGGAGATACTGATCTTAAAAAATATCGGATGAATATGGGACGAACGGATACTGAAGTCAAGGATATGCGTTCACGTATTAAGGCAGAGTTGTTTGAAGTACTAACGAAAACAGAACAACAAAATTTCAATCTTGATAATGCCCTTGAGCGAATCAATAAGGCAATGGAAGGTGTGAAATAATGGCAGAGAAAAACAAAGTGACAGGCATAAAAAGTTGGCCGGAGGATGATAGGCCGAGGGAGAAGTTGCTTAAGAAGGGTGCAGGTGCTTTGAGCAATTCGGAGCTTCTGGCTATTCTTTTGCGTACAGGCACTAATGGATCTAGTGCCCTTGATATTGCGCGAAAAGTTATGAAAAAATTTGGTACATTTAGAAATATGGTGCATACGGACACGCGCGATTGGAAGGAGTTTAAGGGCTTAGGCGGGGCCAAAATCGCTCACATTCAGGCCGCGCTTGAAATCGGGATGCGATATAGACAGGACGATGTGTCCACCGGGAAGCAGAAGATTGCCTCTGCCAGGGAGATTGTTGACATCGTTATGCCACAGCTTCGTGACCTTAAGACAGAGGTTTTTAAGGTTGTTTATCTTGATAACAATAACCGCATTATTGACATCTTGGATACTGCTGTTGGCACTATTGATCAGGTGTTTCCTATTGTCCGCGAAATAATTCACACCGCTTTGCAAAAGTTCGCGAAGTCAATCGTTTGTGTTCATAATCATCCGAGTGCAGATATAACTCCAAGTAATGAGGATAAAAAATTTACTAAAGATTTGTTTAACGCCGGAAAGCTAATGGAAATCAATGTATTAGATCACATTATTATTGGTGATGATAAATATTACAGTTTTGAAGATGAAGGGATGATGGGATAAAGGTGAATACACATAGCAAAAAATTACAAGAAAAACTTTGGGCTGCTGCAGAGCAATTACGAGCTAATGGCAGTCTTAAGCTAAATGAAATTTCCGAGCCTATTTTAGGACTTATTTTTCTAAAATTTGCTGATGTGCGGTTTAAGAGAGTTCAAAAAGGAATTTCTGAGGCACGCACAGCTACGTATGGCAATCGCAAGCGTCCGGTGAGTCCAGATGATTATAAAGCTAAGGGAGTGCTTTTTATTTCAGAACGCGCGACCTACTCGTATTTAATGAGTCTTCCAGAAAGTGAGAATATAGGCAAAGCCATTAACGAAGCGATGAAATCTATTGAAGAACACAATCGAGAACTCGCTGGTATTCTTCCTCAAGATTATACAACCATTTCCAAGAAGCAAGATGAGAATAGTCGTATTCTTATTACGCTTCTTAAAAATTTTAATCAGATTCCGGATGATATCGAAGGTGACGCGTTCGGAGAGATTTATGAATATTTCCTTGGTGAATTTGCCAGAGCAGAAGGGGCAAAAGGCGGTGAATTTTTTACACCTCAGTCTATTGTTAAATTGTTAGTTGAGATTTTGGAACCTTATCATGGGAAAATTTATGATCCTGCGTGTGGAAGTGGAGGAATGTTTGTTCAGTCAGCTCGTTTTGTGACAGCGCATAACAATGGTAAACGTTCCATTATGGAAGAAGTAGGTATCTACGGGCAGGAAAAAGGAGAAAGCAATCTTCGTGTTGCCAAAATGAATCTTGCTATTCATGGGCTTTCGGGAAAGATTGAGATTGCTAATTCTTATTATGACGATCCGCATCATTCAATAGGTAAATTTGATTTTGTCCTTGCCAATCCTCCATTTAACGTTAAAGGAAAAGACAAAAATAAACAGATTGTTATTGATCCTGCCCGTCTTCAAAATGACAAGCGGTATAATTTCGGGCTTCCACTTACAGGAAAAAATGAAATAAGTAATGCCAATTATCTTTGGATGCAGATATTCGCAAGCGCGCTTTCAGAAAAAGGCCGAGCAGGTTTTGTTATGGCAAATTCCGCAGGAGACGCGGGTAATGCCGAAAAGGAAATCCGCAAAAAGATGGTTGATGCCGGGTTTGTAGATGTGATTATCTCTGTAGGAACTAATATGTTTTTAAACGCTACCCTTTCTTGCACATTATGGTTCTTTGATAAGAGCAAAGCATACAGCCACAAGCAGAAGCAAATTCTTTTTATTAATGCACAAGATATTTTTACTGTAATAGATCGTGCGCATAGCACATGGACAGACGAACAAATTCAAGAAATCGCGGATATTGTCCGACGTTATCGTAAAGAAGAAGGCTGTGGAAAATATAAAGATATAAAAGGCCGATGTAAAGTAGCAAATCTTGAGGAAATTCGTATTAACGATTATTCTCTTAATCCCGGGCGTTATGTGGAAATCGTTGAGAAAGAAATGGATAATGTTGATTTTGAGGCGCGTATGAAAGAGCTGATGGGCGAATTTGTAACGCTTACTACTGAGGCGCATAAGTTGGAGAAGAAAATTCAAGAAGATTGGGAGAAAATACTATGAAACAAAATAATTTAGTTAATTCATCATTACTTAAAGAAATTCGGGGATTGATTACAGCGGCTAGGACTGCTGTTGTTAGAAGTGTTGATACTATTCAGGTTGTTACTAATTTTGAAATTGGCAGGCGTATTGTTGAACATGAGCAAAAAGGAGATTATCGCGCGCAGTATGGCAAGCAATTAATTGAGGTTCTTTCCCGAAAACTCTCGGAAGAATTTGGAAAAGGTTTTTCGAAGTCCAATGTTGAGTATATGCGTAAGTTTTATTTGCTCTATCACGAGCGTGTTGAAAAAAATTGTCAGGTTTCATCTGTCAAATTGATTGAAAATCAAAAAAGCCAGATAGTGTCTGGGGATTTCGGCATCAAGATTCCCCAGACAGTGTCTGGGGAATCAAAGCCGTTTACACTTAGCTGGTCTCATTATGTATTTCTAATAGGGCTTGACAATGAGAAGGAAAGAACCTTTTATGAGATTGAGTCCTATCAACAAAACTGGTCTTTGCGTGAACTTAAACGACAATTTAACTCAAGTTTATACGAGAGGTTAGCGTTAAGCAGGGATAAAGACGGTGTCCGAAAATTAGCAAAAGAGGGCCAGGTGGTAACGAAGCCGGGTGATTTACTCAAAGAGCCCTATGTTCTGGAATTTCTTGGGCTTGATGAAAATGTTAAATATTCTGAATCAGATTTAGAATCTGCTATTATAGATAAGCTTGAGCATTTTCTTTTAGAGCTTGGCAAAGGATTTCTATTTGAGGCTCGGCAGAAACGATTTACTTTTGCTGAAGACCATTTCTTTGTGGATTTGGTTTTTTATAACCGCCTGCTAGAATCTTATGTCCTGATTGATCTTAAGATTGGTAAAATAACCCATCAGGATTTAGGACAAATGCAGATGTATGTTAACTATTTTGACCGCTATGTGAAAAAAGAAAAAGAAGGTTCTACTATTGGTATTATCCTTTGCCGGGAGAAACACGACGCTTTGGTTGAAATCACGCTTCCCAAAGGCGCTAACATCCACGCTAAAGAATATAAACTTTACCTACCGTCAAAAGAAGAGTTAAAGCGGAAACTTTTAGAGTGGAGCAGGGAAGAAACAGCGAATAATTCCGCGAAATTATCAGCGGAAAAGAAGAGGAAGAAGGTTAGGTAGATATGGTTAAAAATATCAATTGGGAATATGTTTCGTTATCGCACTTTGGAACTATTGCTCGCGGAAAGTCAAAACATCGGCCAAGGAATGATGCTGTTTTATACGGCGGTAAATATCCATTTATTCAAACTTCGGATATAAAACACGCGAATTTTTATGTTAATTCATATTCACAAACTTATAATGAAGTTGGGTTAGCGCAAAGCAAGTTATGGCCAAAAGATACGCTATGTATGACAATTGCCGCTAATATCGCGGAGACCGCGCTTTTGAGTTTTCCGGCTTGTTTTCCTGATAGTGTTGTTGGTTTTGTGTCAGATAATAAAAAATCAGATGTAAAATTTGTAAAATATGCTTTGGATAATAGTAAGCGTGAATTTCAGAAAACTGCTAAAGGCACCGCTCAAGATAACCTTAGTTTAGAAAAAATTGATACCTTGAAAATAAAGGCTCCGGATGTTGAAACTCAATCTCGTATTGCTTCCGTTCTTTCTACCTATGACGATTTAATTGAAAACAATGAAAAGCGGATTAGGATTTTAGAAGAAATGGCCCAACGGCTTTATACCGAGTGGTTCGTAAAATTCAAATTCCCTGTCTACGAAAAAGTGCGAATGGTGAACAGCGGTACTGAATTCGGCAAAATTCCCGAGGGGTGGGAGGTGAAAAGGATAGGCGATTTTGCAATCGTTAATATGGGGCAATCTCCAGAATCAAAATATTACAACACAAAGTGTGAAGGGTTTCCTTTTCATCAGGGTGTAGCAGATTTCGGCAATAAATATCCAATAGACCGTGTTTACTCTACTGCTGGGAATAAATACGCACAGAAACACGACCTTCTTTTTAGTGTTAGAGCTCCTGTTGGCAGAATGAATATCGCAAACAAGAAATTTATTTTAGGCCGTGGTCTTTGTGGTATAAGACATAAAGATTCTTTGCAATCTTTGCTTTATTTGATGTTCATAAATAAATTTACAGAGAAAGATATGATTGGGAACGGAGCTATTTACAAATCAGTTAATAAAATCGAGATCGAGAATATTGAGTTTTTATGTGGGACTGAAGAATTAGAAAAGAGTTTTGAAAAAGTTATAGGTAATTATTTCTATCAAGTTGAAATCATTACAACGGCAAATAAGATTTTACAAGATACCCGCGACCTTTTAATCCCTCAGTTGGTTACTGGAAAAAAGGAGGTGCAGTAAGGTTATGAAAAATATAGAGAAGTATAAAAAGGATTTGGAACAGCTAATTTCTGAAGGTAAAAACCTCTACGATTCTATACAGTTTGAATGTTTTCCGGATGAATTTAGGACTAAAGCAAAGAAAGTTTTAAAAGATAAATATGAGTCATATATAAAAGCATTGCCTTCATTTAAAGAAAAGTATCAATCTTGGTATTCAGAATCCTTGATGGTTATAAAACTTTTATTGCCTGATCGCAGTGCTGATTTTGTTAAATTATACGAGAAACCAAAAACACGCAAGGAAATTACATTTGAAAATTATGTTATTGAAGATTGCCTTCAAGGATTAAATATAGTTAAAAACTGGAATAACGAAAAAGTTGTTGGACAAGATGCAGCAATACCTCGATTCTGGCAACAGTTAAATATTCTAAAAGCATGTGAGAAACGATTTGAAAGCTCGTTATTTGATATTAAACAGATGTTAAGAGCAGATTTATTTGATTCTGAGTTAGAAGCTGCTCGCGAGTTAAATAATAATGGTTTTGTTCGGGGTGCAGGAGCAATGGCGGGTGTTGTGTTGGAAGGTCATTTGGCACAAGTGTGTGAAAATCATACGATAAATATCGTTAAGAAAAATCCAGTTATTAATGATTATAATCAAGTTCTCAAAGATGCTGGAATTATAGAAGTGCACAATTGGCGTTTTATCCAACATTTGGGAGATTTAAGAAACCTCTGTGATCACGATAAAAAGAAAAAGCCTACCAAGGAACAGGTTGAAGAACTTGTTACTGGTGTAGAAAAGATCTCAAAAACAATTTTTTAATTATGAACCCATTCACCGAAGACAATTTAGTTGAACAGACAGTCATTAAGCTCATCAAAGAAATATGGACGGATGAGGCGTGTCATATTAATGCGTATACCGATGCCGAAGATGCACGGCTGGGGCGAGAGCATCGTGGTGAGGTGGTGCTCAAAAAGTTTTTGTTGCTTGCTCTTGAAAAGTTCAATCCTAATTTACCTGTAGATGCATTTGCACAAGCGATTGACCAGCTTATTCGTGACCGATCACATTTGAGTTTGGTTAATGCTAATCATGAGATTTATAAAATTTTGCGCGATGGTGTGAGCGTGAATGTTCCACGAGCTGATGGTGCGAGTGATACTGAGCGTGTAAAATTCCTTGATTTTAATATTCCATCAAATAATAACTTTTTATGTGTTTCGCAATTGTGGGTAGTAGGAGATATGTATACCCGAAGGCCTGATATGGTGTTGTTTGTAAATGGTATTCCACTTGTGCTTTTAGAGCTGAAGGCTTCTCATAAGAGTCTTGTGGATGCTTACCGCGACAATCTTCGTGACTATAAAGATACAATACCAAAACTACTTTGGTATAACATGGGAATTATCATATCTAACGGTATTGAAAATAAATTCGGTTCGATTACATCGCCTTTTGAATATTTCAATGAATGGAAAAAAGCGGAGAGCGAAAAAAATATTCCTAAAACCGATCTTGCTACGATGATTTACGGTGTATGCAGCAAAAATCGAATGCTTGATATCTTTGAAAACTTTGTTTTGTTTGATGAGTCTATAGGAGAAGCTAAAAAAATTCTTCCTCGTTATTTTCAATATTTCGGAGTAAATCGTGCGTTTAAAAGCGTACAAAATCGTAAAGATAACAAGGGAAGATTAGGAGTATTTTGGCATACCCAGGGATCTGGTAAATCGTATTCAATGGTGTTTTTGTCGCAAAAAATATTTCGCAAGGTCTCGATGAAATTTACATTTGTAATTGTTACTGACCGCGGAGCTCTTGACCGCCAAGTATATGAGAATTTTGCTACAGCAGGTGCAGTATATGAAAAGGAAGTCCAAGCGGAAAGCATTATTCATCTTCATGAACTTCTCTCTGAAGACCATCGCCAGATTTTTACTACTATTCAGAAATTTCAGGATATCACTGGCGCTATTTCTAATAGAGATGACATTATTGTGATGACTGATGAAGCTCATCGTACGCAATATGATCGTATGGCACAAAATATGCGAAAAAGTCTTCCGAATGCCTCATTTATTGGGTTTACCGGAACGCCTTTAATGGTAGAGGGCGAGGAGAAAACCAGAGAAACATTTGGCGAATATGTTTCAGTGTATAACTTTGGACAATCCGTATCAGATGGCGCTACAGTGAAACTCTATTACGAGAATCGTGTGCCACGTCTTGATAATGTAAACGAGAATCTCGAGCGAGATTTGGGTAGGGTAATGGATTTTTATGAGCTTAATGATGACGAAGAAGAGAAGCTCGAGCAAGAGTTTTCTACTTTTTATAATTTAATTACCCGTGAGGATAGGCTTGATGCAGTAGCACGTGATATAGTAGGGCATTTTGTAGGGCGTGGATATAATGGCAAAGCGATGGTTGTTTCTGTAGACAAAAAGACAGCAGTCCGTATGTATATCAAGGTTAAGGCTGAATGGGAACGATTTATTGGTAAGCTTCGGATGGATTTAGCTCGTTGTGTGGATGAGCGAGGACGTGAAAAAATACTGAGACAGCTTGAACAGCATGAAAATGTAGATATGGCTGTAATGATTAGTCAAAGCCAAAATGAAATAGCTGATCTTGAGCCATTTGAAATTGATATGAGGCCTTTGCGAGAAAGGATTATCAAAGGAAATCTCGAAAAAGAATTTAAAAAAGCTGATAGCAATCTACGTATTGTGTTTGTATGCGCAATGTGGATGACTGGTTTTGATGTTCCGAATTTATCAACGTTATATTTGGATAAGCCTCTTAAAAATCATACGCTTATGCAAGCCATTGCTCGTGCCAATCGTGTAGCTGAGGGAAAATCTAACGGTTTAATTGTGGATTATATCGGGGTGTTTCGTAATATTGAACGGGCGCTTGCTCTTTATGCTGTCAGTAAGACGCATGACGATGATGAAATTATTCGAGATAAACAGGAACTTGTTCGTGACCTTGAGGACTTGCTTAAAAAAACAAAGACATTTCTAAAAGGCGAACAAATTGAGTTGGTAGAACTTTTGAATGCATCTGCTGAGGAAAAGTTACGTTTACTTGAACGGTATGCAAATACGATTGTTGGACAACCTGACAAAAAGAAGGAGTTTCTCAATTTATCTATCGATCTATATAGCGTTTATAAATCAGTGATGCCGGATCCGTCCGCTGAAAATTATTACGATGAAGTTACTGCTGTACGAGTAATTGCTTCTCGTATACGTGATGTTGGTGCTCAAAGCGTGGATGTGTCTCAAGTCAAGAAAGACTTAGAGGATTTACTCGATAGGTCTATACAAGCGGGTGAGTATGTTATTTTTCAACATAAGCGACTTAAGGATTTGAGCGCTCTTGATGCTAATGCGTTGCGAAAGTTTTTTGAGGGAATTGAGAACAAAAATCTTCAGGCGGAAAGCCTTCGGGCTGAGTTAGAGCAGAAAATTACGGATATGGTGAAACGTAATAAGAATCGTGCTAAATTTATGGATCGTTTGAATGCAATTCTACAAGAATATAACAGTGGAGCTCATGATATAGATCAGCTTTTTGATGATTTGATTGATTTGGCGAAAAGTTTAAACGAGGAAGAACAACGTGCTGTAAAAGAAAATCTAACTGAAGAGGAATTAGCAATTTTCGATCTACTGCTCAAGGAAAATCTTAATCCTAATGAAATTGAAAAGGTGAGAGAAGTATCGCGTGGGTTGCTTGATAAATTGAAGATGGAAAAGCTTGTGATTGACTGGCGGGAGTGGGAACAAACGAGGGCAGGTGTTAAAACTACAATATTTGAAGTTCTTTATAATGATCTTCCTGAGCCGACATATGCTGAGCAAGATTGTGAAATAAAGGGGCTTGAGGTATACAACTTCGTATATGAGCATTACAAAGACGCAAATCATTTTATGTGTGCTTAACAGCAGATATCTTTGGATAAGAAGCCATGTCCGAAAAAGAGGAGATAAGTGTTGTGTCGTCAGAATTTACATGGTTTAACAGGAGAAAAAAATGAAATCATTTAAAAACGATAAAGTATTGTTGCCATTTGGATCTGTGTGGCTTATGAATAGCATTAGTGAATACAAAGGCAAGCAGGAATTGTATGCAAAACAGTCGCCGCAAATTTTAAAAACACTTCTTGAAATGGCGCTTATTGAAAGTGCTGAATCATCCAATCGTATTGAAGGTGTTACTGTTGAAAAGTACAGGCTCAAACCTCTTGTACTCGGGCATAGCAAACCACGAGATCGTTCTGAAGAGGAAGTTGCGGGCTACCGGAAGGCGTTGGACATAATTCATTCAAAGTATAAAAGCCTCAGTATTTCTCCAGAAGTAATAAAAGAGCTACATCATTTGTGCAGAGGTGAATCCTGGGATGCCGGAAAATGGAAAGAAAAGGATAATGACATTGTGCGCAAATATCCGAACGGTCGGATTGAAGTTATATTTAAGCCGGTAAGTGCAAAAGAAACACCGGAAATGATTAATCAATTGTGTCTTTCTTATGAAAACAGTATAGCACAACTAAAATATCCTGACCTTTATGCTATCGCCTGTCTTATATTAGATTTTTTAAGCGTACATCCTTTTCGTGATGGCAATGGCCGGGTATCACGGCTCTTAACTCTCTTAGCGTTATATCAACATGGTTATCAATTTGGTAAATACATAAGCATAGAGAGGATAATTGAGCAGACTAAAGAGACCTATTACGAAACACTTAATAAGAGTTCTCAGAATTGGCATCAAGCAAAACATAATATATTCCCTTGGTTTAACTATTTTCTTGGAACAATACTTTCTGCCTATAAAGAATTTGAAGAACGTGCTGGAAAGATAAATCCTTCCCGCGGAGTGAAAAGTGAAATAGTAGTCAATGCTATTGAAAGACAAATCGGAGAATTTACATTAGCTGATATTGGAAAAGAATGTCCTTCAGTCAGTAGAGAAATGATAAAGATTATTTTCAGGCAGGTGCAGAAAGCAGGAAAGATTCGTTCTTTAGGTAAAGGTAGATCTGCCAAGTGGCAGAATATTAAATAGGGTAATAATTTTATAAATGGGTTAATAAATAGGGTAATAACTGAAAATATGTCAAAAAAAATCTATATGCTTACTTTCGGGTGTCAGATGAATGATTATGATTCGGAGTTGGTGAAGGGGGTTTTACAGAAGGCTGGGTATGTGTTTGTGCAGGATATGAAATTGGCGGATATTATACTTTTGAATACTTGTAGTGTTCGAAAAACTGCGGTACTTCATGTGCATGGGAAATTGTCTTATGAATTGAAACCTTTAAAAGAAGCTAATCCAAATTTAATAATAGGTGTTTTAGGATGTATTGCAGAAGATGCGAAAGAGGAAATGTTTAAGTTTGCTCCTTATGTTGATTTGGTAATTGGTCCAAGACGGATAGGTAAATTAAAAGAAAGCATTGAGAAAATTTTGCAGGAAAGGAATAAAATTTTGTTTACAGGTGAATCTGAAGCTGAAGAAAAAATATATTTTGATTCATTGCATTTTGATATACAGAGAAGCAATAACATAAAGGCTAATGTTACAATAATAAGAGGGTGTTCTAATTATTGCAGTTATTGTATAGTTCCGTATTTGAGAGGTAAGGAGATAAGTAGGCAGCCAGAGGATATAATAGGAGAAGTTAAAAGATTGGCAGATGAAGGATTTAAGGAAATAACGTTAATTGGGCAAAATGTAGATAGCTATGGGAAAGATTTAAATGCAAATATGAATTTTGCAAAACTTCTTGAAATGGTGTCTAAAATAAAAGAAATATTGCGAATACGTTTTGCTACTTCACATCCACGTGATATGTCTGGAGATGTAATTAATGTGATTAAGCAGTTTCCACAAATTTGTGAACATTTTCATATTCCTGTGCAAGCTGGGGCAGATAAAATTTTAAAACTTATGAATAGAGGTTATACAAATTCTGAATATCGGTGTTTAGTGGATAAAATCAGGAAAATCATTCCTGATGCAAGTATAACAACTGATATAATTGTTGGGTTTCCTGGGGAAGAAGATATTGATTTTAATGAAACCTTGAAATTAATTAAAGATATAGAAGTTGATTTTGCATTTACTTTTAAGTATTCCATAAGAAAAGGTACAAAAGCAGCAGATATGACAAATCAGATAGATGAGAAAATCAAAGCTGAACGGTTAAAAATACTAAGTGATGTTCAAGCGGATATTTCAAAAAGGAAAAATGAAAAACTAATAGGCAATACAATAGACATTTTGATAGATGGGTATGACAAAAAGGCGCAGAATAAACTTATTGGAAGAACCAAAACAAATAAATTGGTTATTTTAAATGGCGAGGGTAATTTGATTGGTAAAATTGTTGATGTAAAAATTGTTAAAGCCAATGCATGGACATTGTATGGGGATTTAATATAATGTGTGTATAAAATATGGTCTGGTGGAGAAACACAGACCAATAGTTAAAAATTTAACAATTGACAATTTGATATGTATGGTGGAAAATAAGTCACTATGAAAAGTTATAAAGGTTTAATTTCCGTTGTTATACCTTCTTATAACGAAGGTTCACATATTTACAAAAATATTAGAGAAATCCAAAGAACTTTTGATGAATTTGGATGCAAGTATGAGCTTATTGTCGTAAATGATGGAAGTAGTGATGATACTTATGAGGAAGCACTAAAAGCAGCAAAAGGATATAATAATATTGTTGTTAAAACTCACAGGAAAAACTATGGAAAGGGCAGAACTCTTAAAATGGGGTGTCGCTTTGCAAAAGGCGATTTGATTCTTTTTCTTGATGCTGATTTGGATTTGCATCCTGGCCAGGTGCCTGTTCTTTTTGATATGATGAAATTAAGAGATGTTGATGTTGTTATTGGTTCAAAACGTCATCCTGATTCTGATGTGAATTATCCATGGCATAGAGATATAATATCGATGGTATATTACTTTGTGATAAAAATGCTTTTTGGATTACCAGTCCGAGATACTCAGACAGGTATTAAATTATTCAAAAAGGAAGTAATAAAGCATATATTTCCCAGACTTCTTGTGAAAAGATATGCTTATGACCTTGAATTGTTGGTTATGGCTCATCGTTTTGGATACAAAATAATGGAAGCTCCTGTTACTTTGCATTTTCAAAGGGATTTTGGTAGGATAACACTGAAAGATATGTTTCGTACATGGATGGATACAATGGCGGTTTTCTATAGAATTCGTATATTAAGATTTTATAATAAAGATCGGCATAATCATTTGCAAAACGAAAAAGCAAATGTTCTTCATAAAACTAATGTTAAAATTCCTTTTATCTGAATATCAAAACAATGAATCTTAAAATAATGATTGCTTTTCCTCCTTTGGCAGGAAAAGGTTGTCCGATGCTTGGACAAAACAGACAATTTCAGTGGTTCTCAAATGCTTGTTATATTTATCCTATGGTTCCTGCGTCTGCAGCTACTCTACTTAAAGCAAATGGATATGATGTTCTATGGGAAGATTCGATAGCTGAAGAAAAAACAGAAAAAGATTTTTTAGATAAAGTAAAAAGCGAGAAACCAAATTTAATTGCTATTGAAACAAAAACTCCTGTTGTCCAATTACACTGGAAAATAATAGAAAAACTCAAATCAATTTCAGAAGGAAATTGGCCTTTAGCAATTGTTTTGTTTGGTGATCATGTTACTGCTTTGCCGGAAGAATCTTTTCAAAATAGCAAAGTAGATTATGTTATTACAGGTGGAGATTACGATTTTCTATTATTGAACCTTTGCAAAAATCTAACATTGGATGGAAATAAAATTAAACTCTCACCTTCTGGTCTTGAAACTGGAATATGGTATCGTGATAATGGAGCAGTAAAATCTACGGGTAAATTTGAATTAAATCACGATTTGAATAGTTTGCCGTTTGTAGACAGGCAATTGACAAAATGGTTGCTTTATAGTGAAAAAAATGGAAATTATAAAAAAACTCCCGGCACTTATACAATGGTCGGAAGAGATTGCTGGTATCATAAATGCACTTTTTGTTCATGGACAACTACTTATTCTAAATTTAGAGTTAGAAAGCCAGAAAGTTTGCTTGATGAAATAGGTTCTTTAATTGAACTTGGTGTTAAGGAAATAATGGATGACACAGGGTCGTTTCCAACTGGTCAGTGGTTAGATGTATTTTGTAAAGGTATGATTGAACGAGGATATAATAAATTTATAAAAATAGATTGCAATATGAGATTTGGAGCACTTTCTATTGAAGAATATAAATTAATGAAAAAAGCTGGATTTCGGCTTATGCTTTTTGGTTTAGAGTCTGCAAATCAAAAAACTCTGGATATAATAAAAAAAGGTGTAACTGTAGAAACTATAGTAGAATCCTGTAAAAATGCAGGTAAAGCAGGATTATATCCGCATCTTACAATAATGTTTGGCTATCCATGGGAAACTTATGAGGATGTCAAAGCTACAGTTAATTTAGGCAGATTTTTACTTAAAAAGGGATATGCATATACATTACAGTCTACAATGGTTGTTCCATATCCCGGAACGCCATTATTTGCAGATTGCAAAGAGAAAGGTTTGCTAAATACTCTTGATTGGGAAAGATATGATATGCGTGAAGCAATAATGAAAACAACTGTTACTGAGGTCGAGTTAAAAGAAGCTGTAAAAATGGTTTACAAAGTGGCATTTGATCCTGAATTTGTATTGCGGAAAATACTTTCAATCAGAGATTTTTATGATTTAAAATTTTTTGCAAAAGCAGCTAAATCAGTTTTAGGACATTTGACTGATTTTGGCAGAAGTAAAAAGTAATTCCTTCAATAGATGGATACATTCCGAACTATTTCTAAAAACACCTTTTTTGTTTTTACCTCACGTATTATCACATATTTTCTTGGATTTGTTGTAGGCATTTATTTGGCAAGATATCTTGATGTGGGTGTATATGGCAAATATACTTTTGCATTTTCTTTTATTGCAATTTTTAATGTAATAGCAGATTTTGGATTAGGAGTTGTTACAACAAGAGAAGTTGGAAAAAATCGTGAAAAAGTAAATATTTATCTTGGAACAACACTTGGTTTGAGAGCATTATTAGGTGTAATTTCTTTTATTCTTATTCTCATTTTTATAAACATACTTGGCTACCCAAAAGACACTATTTATATTGCTTATATTATGGGAATTGCAATGGTAATTTCAAATCTTAATGCAGGATTTAGTGCTATTTATGATGGGCTTGAAAAAATGGAGTATAGTTCGTCAGTTAATGTTATCTATAAAATTATAAGTTCTGTTTATATTGTTATACTAATAATATTAAAGCAAAATGTTGTGCTAATTGCAGTATCATATATCATAACTGCTCTGGTTGGTATTTTTATTCATTTATATATAGCCCGGTATTTTTTATCAATCTCAAAATTTATATGGGATAGAAAATTTGCAAAATGTATTATAAAAGAGTCTTTTCCAATATTTCTTTCATCATTTTTACTTATTATTTATTCCAGAATTGACAATATATTTTTGTCAAAAATAAAAGGTGAAATGGCTGTTGGCTTGTATAATGTTACAGATAGTATGATTACTGCTTTAATGTTTATTCCAAATTCCATAGTTACTGCACTGTTTCCTGTTATAGGCAGGCTTTATGCTACATCATTTGAATCCTTGAAAAAAATATATAAAACAGCAATAAAATATCTGTTTTTGGTTGCACTTCCTTTGGGTGTTGGTGGAGCAATCTTAGGAAGTGAAATCATTGGATTTCTTTTTGGTGCAAAATATTTGGAAGGTTCTATTGCATTGAAAATCCGTGTCTGGGAATTATTTTTTATGTATTTAAATGATTTAAATGGGAATATTTTGGTTGGAATAGGTAAACAGAAAATAGTATTTTATATCATATTTTTATCTACATTGATTAATGTTTCTTTAAATGCTTTGCTTGTGCCACATTTTGGAATTGCAGGTTCAAGTTGGGCTTCTGTATTTACAGAAGCTCTTCCTTTTATAATAATACCTTTAATTCTTTTTAAAACGTTTGGTTATATCGATAAAAATATATGGATAAAATCAGCTATTTCTGTTTTAATTATGGGGGGTTGTATTTATGCCACTAAACATTTATTTCTTCCTGTTACTATTTTAATTGGAATAACTGTATATGTAGCATTTTTGTTGATTTTTAAAGTTTTGAAAAGAGAGGATTTAGCAATATTTAAAAATATATTACCATTTACATCTAAATATGCAAAACAATAGTAATAGAAAACCTTTTTATGTAGCAGAAATATTTTTAATACTGATAAATGCAATTCTCTTAATTCCGTTTTTTGCAATTGTTTTTTCTGTACGATTTATAAAAAGGATGATTTCAAGTCAGCGATTGAATAGAATTGGAAATAATGTATGGATAGTCATATTTATTACTATCAGGGTGATAGGAAATACTGTATTGTCAATATTGAGATTTCTAAAATTGATTCCAATAATAGAACATTTCGATAAGGGAAATATTAAAAATATTCTTCTTATTCGCACAGATAGAATAGGCGATTTTATTCTTTCAACACCTGCAATTTATGCAGTTAGAGAAAACTTCCCAAATGCCAAAATTTCTTTGATGGTAACTACTTATATAAGTGAGCTTATTATAGGTGATCCAAATGTGGATGACATAATATTGATTGATAGAATGTGTTTGAAGACAGTTTTGAAAATGGCAAAACAGATTCGAATGAAGAATTTTGATTTAGTCGCTGTTTTGTATCCTAATATATGGGCAAATTTGCTTGCGTATTTAAGCAGAGCGCCATTTAGAACTGGATATGATGATAAGGGGTCAGGGTTTTTACTTACTAAGTGGTCTCTACATCCACGTGAAAGAGGAAAGCTAAAACATGAAGTGGAATACACTTTGGACATTTTGCGTTTTTATGGGATTGATACTAAAAATAAAAAATTAAATGTATCTGTAACTGAATATGGAGAAAAAAAAGCTGCGTTGTTTTTACAACATCATAATATTAAGGAAAGCGATATTATGATAAATATTCATCCTGGTGCCAGTAAAATTTATAGGAGATGGAATAAAGAAAGATTTGCAGAATTAGCAGACAAACTTTTACTCTATAAAAATGTTAAAGTTGTTTTTACAGGGGATAATTCTGAAAGAAGTTTTATAAATGAAATAGTTTTAATGATGAAAAATAAACCAATTTTAGCTGTTGGAAATACGAGAATAACAGAAATAGTGTCTCTTATAAAAAGATGTTCTTTATATATAGGGAATTTCACAGGGCCTATGCATATTGCTTCGGTATTTAATGTTCCTATTATTGTTATTCTTGGTTCTAAACATCCAGCTGATAGTCCTGAAATTTGGGCTCCCGGTGAGGGGCATATTGTTATTGACAAAGATGTTGATTGTACGTATTGCATACAGGATTTATGTAAAGATTTAAAATGTATGAATAATGTTACAGTGGATGATATTATGGATGCAGTTAGGAAGCAATTAAGCAAAACCAATAAAGCACTAAAATGAAAAACAGGAGAATTATAATAAATGCCACTAACATAGGTAAAAAATTACATGGGATTAGTGTGTATTCATTGAATCTTTTGAAGGAGTTTGCAAAATTAAATACTAAAACAAAATTTTTAGTCATTGTAAATGATTATGCTAAACAATATCTTGACAAAATAATATTTCCTCAAAATTTTTCAATAAAATATGTAACAAACTTAATGTCTTCAGATTTCCGCTTTATAGGACTCTCTTTGCGATTGTTATATTCCAATTTACTCTCTATAAAATATAGAGATAGTTTGATATTCAATACAAGCCAGTTGGAATCTATATTCATACCATGCAGACAGGTAATAACTGTTCACGATATAATACCATTGTTATTTAAAAAATTTCATAAAAAACATTATATTTATTTCAAATATTTTCTTAAATTTGCATTTAAAAATGTTTCTGCAATAATAACTCCTTCTAGCCATACAAAAAGCTTGCTTGAAGATTTTTATAATATACCTTCCGAAAAAATTTATGTGGTACATAATGGAATACAAGACGATTATCTTAATGAAAAAAAAGACTTTATTCATAACAAAGGAAATTATATTTTGTATTGTGGCAGAATTGCACCAACGAAAAATATAACAGGACTTATAAAAGCTTTTAATATGATAAAAGAAAAATTAGATTATAAATTAATTATTGTGGGTGGGGGATATGAAAAACTTATTAATGAAATTGCTTCTCTTGGACTGCTAAATGATAAGATTATATTTAAGGGATATATAGATAATGATGAAATGGTTAATTTATATAAAAAAGCATCTTGTTTTGTATTTCCTTCTTTATATGAAGGATTTGGATTTCCACCTTTAGAAGCAATGGCATGTGGTTGTCCTGTAGTTGTTTCTAATGTGTCTTCTTTACCGGAAATTTGTGGTAATGCTGCTTATTATATTGATCCAAATAATGTTGAAAGTATAGCAGATGGAATTTGTAAAGTTTTAACAGATGCAAATTTAAGGAAAACACTTATCCAAAATGGACTTGAAAGAGTAAAATTATTTACATGGGAGAACACTGCAAAAGAAATAATGAAAGTTTTCGAGAAAGTTCAATGAAAGTTTTACAAATCAATAAATATTATTACCCTGTAATTGGCGGAATTGAAAATCATCTAAAATTGCTTTGCGAAGAAATTAGTAAAAAGATTGAAGTTTCAGTTTTGGTTTCAAACATTAAAGCAAAAACTGAAGTTGAAAAATATAATAATCTAGAAATTGTTAAAATAGCAAGTTTGGGTAAATTATTTTCCATGCCCCTGAGCCCATCTTTTCCAGTTTGGCTAAAAAAAATAAACGCAGATATTTTACACTTTCATCATCCATTTCCTATAGGAATGTTTTCATATCTTATTGCCAAACCAAAAGGAAAAATTGTGCTTACTTATCACAGTGATATTGTTCGCCAAAAATTTACAGGTGGTTTGTTCGCCCCGGTTTTGAATAGTTTTATGAAAAAGGCAGATTGTATAATTGCTACATCTCCAAATCTTATTGAAAGTTCTCCTATTTTGAAAAATTATAAAGAAAAATGCAGAGTTATCCCGCTTGGGATAGATGTAGAAAAATTTAAATTAAAACAAAATATGGAGAAAATTCATTGTATCCAGAATAAATTTAAAAATAAAATTGTTCTTTTTGTAGGAAGGTTAATTTATTATAAAGGACTTGAATATTTGATTAAAAGTATTCCAAAAATCAATGCACATTTTGTACTTATAGGTGATGGACCTCTTAAAAATAATCTTAAGCAAATAGCTAAAGATCTACAAGTTGAAAATAAAATCACATTTCTTGAATCTATGGATGAAGACGAACTTATTTCTTATTATTGGGCGTGTGATTTATTTGTACTGCCATCTATTGCAAATAGTGAAGCATTTGGTATAGTTCAACTTGAGGCTATGACTTGTGGAAAGCCTGTGGTAAGCACGAATTTACCTACAGGTGTTTCATTTGTAAATTTACATCAAAAAACAGGGTTAGTGGTTACACCTAAAAACTCCGATGCACTTGCGCAAGCAATTAATACTCTTTTAGAAAGAGAAGAGCTTCGCAAAGAATATGGTGAAAATGCAAAACAAAGGGTAGAAAAAGAATTTACAAAGGAAAAAATGGTAGATAGAATTTTGAAATTATACAATGAAATTTAATAGCGTCTCTAATTATAGTGGATTACCCCTCTTTGAAAAAGAGGGGTAGGGGAGATTTGAAAGGAGAAAATAACTATTATTGAAATATATAATAAATTTGTTATAATAAATCTAATATGGCAATTTTAAAAATAAGAACATATGGGGATTCTATACTAAAGAAAAAAGTAGAGCCTGTTTTGAAAATAGATTCTCATATCCATAAATTGGTTAAGGATATGATTGAAACTTTGCATAATCAACATGGTGTAGGTTTGGCTGCAAATCAAGTTGGTGTTGACAAAAAGCTTTGTGTTATAGATACAAGCAGAGGAGAACGAAAAAAAGACATTTTAGTATTAATTAATCCAGAAATAATTAAAATGGAAGGTAAGATAATAGCGGAAGAAGGATGTTTGAGTTTTTTAAATATAACAGGAGAAGTTGAGCGAGCAAAGAAAGTTATTGTCAAAGCTACGAATTTGAATGGTAAAGATTTTGAGATGGAAGGAGTGGAATTATTAGCACGTGCATTTCAGCATGAAATTGACCACCTAAATGGTATATTATTCATAGAACATATGAAATTTTTAAAAAGATTAAGTTTAAATAAACAATTAAAAGAGTTATTGCGTTTAACACATGGTGCTTAGTTTGATATGAAAATTCTTTTTTTTGGGTCTTCTAAGTTTTCAATTCCAGGTTTAAAAATTCTGAATAAATCTGAAAATATTATTGGAGTTGTATGTCAGCCAGATAAACCTGCTGGTAGAGGTTTGCAATTAAAAGCTCCTTTAATTAAAGAGGTTGCACTTGAATTGAAATTGCCGGTTTTTCAACAGGACTCAGTAAACACACCAGAGTTTTTATCTAAATTAAAAACTTTAGTTCCAGAACTTATAGTGGTAGTTTCATTTGGACAAATTCTTTCAAATGAAGTTTTAAATTATCCAAAAAACAGTTGTATAAATTTGCATCCATCACTTCTTCCTAAATATAGGGGGCCTGCTCCAATTCAATGGGCTATTGCAAATGGTGAAAAAACTACAGGCGTTACTACAATTTTTTTAATTGACGCTGTTGATAGCGGTGATATAATGCTTCAGCGTTCAGTTGATATAAAATTTACAGATACGTATGAAATTTTGAGCGAACGTTTAGCTGAAGAAGGGGCAATACTTCTAAAAGAAACAATAGGGTTGATTAAAAACGGTAATGTTCCAAGAATTAAGCAAGATAATAGTTTAGGGACATACGCGCCATTGCTTAAACGTTTTAATAGTGCTATAGATTGGAATAAATCAGCAATAGAAATATATAATTTAATAAGAGCTTTTAATCCTTGGCCAGGTACTTTTACAAAATTATGGTCTGGTGAAAGAAGACAGACCATAAACAGGAAATTAAACGACGTTTTAATAAAAATATTAGAAGCTGAAACAATAGAAAAAGATATTGTCAAAAAGCCTGGGGAAATTATTGAAATAATTAAAGGAACAGGGTTACTAATTGCAACTGGAGAAAATTGTTTGTTGATTAAAAAAATTCAACCTGCAGGAAAAAGAGCTATGAGTGTAGATGAATTTCTGCATGGGCATAATGTAAAAATAGGAGGAATATTAAAATGAATTATTTTAAAACTTTTGTTTTGATGTTTGCACTTACTTTGCTTTTAATGGGAATAGGTAGATTTATAGGTGGCGTAAATGGAATGACTTTTGCGTTGCTTTTTGCGTTTGTTATGAATTTTGGAGTGTATTGGTTTTCAGATAAAATAATATTGAAGATGTATGGTGCAAAAGAAGCAAATGAAGCAGAATATTCAACCTATTTTAAAACAGTCAGAAATTTAACTACAAAAGCTGATTTACCAATGCCAAAATTGTATGTTTTAAAAATGCCTGTGCCAAATGCTTTTGCTACAGGAAGAAATCCAGAACATTCAGCTGTAGCAGTTAGTCCAAGTTTATTAGAGATGTTAACAAAAGATGAGATTGAAGCTGTTTTGGCACACGAATTATCGCATATAAAAAATCGTGATATATTAATTGCTACTTCAGCGGCTGCAATTGCCGGAGCTATATCTCATTTGGCATATATGGCACAATGGGCTGCAATGTTTGGTGGAATGGGAGGAAATAGAGATAATGATAGGGGTGGGTCTAATCCTATAGTGTTTTTGGCTCTTGCAATATTGGCGCCATTAGCAGCGGTTGTAGTTCAACTAGCAATTTCGCGTTCACGGGAATATAGTGCTGATGAAAGTGCTGCACGTTTGACTGAAAGACCTCAGTCCTTGATCAATGCTTTGCAAAAAATTTCAGAAGGTGCAAAAAAAAATCCTATACTAAATACTACACCGTCTACAGCATCTTTGTTTATTGTTAATCCAATGAAAGAAAGTTTTTTTGTAAATTTATTCAGCACACATCCTACTTTAGGTAGAAGGATAGCAAGTTTAGAAAAAATATCAGAAAATTTGATTTCAGGAAGATAAAAATTCATTGAATTACGTCATTTGGATTGTCTCATAAAGGTAGTCGCAGGCTTTAGCCTGCGGTTTTTTCTCGCAAGATAAAGCTTGCGGTTACCACTACTAAAATATTCACCAATTCTAAAGAAATAAATCAATCTAAATTTCTTGTTTTTTAATAATTTTTTGTATATTATATTAATTATGAGTATAGGTTTATTAAACACATTAAAATTATATAGGACTAAGATGTATATAGGATATGTAGCAAGTTATCCTCCAAGACGGTGTGGAATTGCTACATTTACTGCAGATTTAGTTAATGCTGTTGCAAAATTCAATCCATTAAACAAAGCTGAAATTATTCCGGTAATTGATGATGGTTCTTCTTATGAGTATGGTTCAAGTATACAGTGTAAAATTATTCAATCGGATTTTCAAAGTTATGTTAAAGCAGCAGATTATATTAACAAGTTAGATTTAAATTTGGTAAATATTCAGCATGAATTCGGGTTGTTTGGCGGCGAAGAAGGGGAATATATTATTCCATTTATAGAAAAAATAAAAAAGCCAATAGTTGTTACTTTGCATACAGTATTATCTGAACCTTCTGCAAAGATGAAAAAAGTTGTCCATGATATTGGAAAATACAGTGATGCAATTGTAGTTTTAGTTGGATATGCCGCTAAACTTTTAATTCAACAATATGGACTAAAGCCTTCAAAGATTTTTGTGATTCCTCATGGTGTCCCAGAACTGCATTTTTATCCTCCTGAACGTGTTAAAAAAATATTAGGATTGGAAAATAAAATAGTTTTATCTACTTTTGGACTTATAAACAAAGGAAAAGGTATAGAGTATGCTATTGAGGCAATTCCTAAAATTATTAATGAACACCCTAATATTTTATATTTAATTTTAGGTGCTACTCATCCACAAGTGAAAAGACAAGAGGGAGAGAATTACAGAGAATTACTTGAGAATAGAGTGAAAGAATTGAAATTAGAAGAATATGTTCAATTTCAAAATAGATTTTTACCTTATGATGAATTGATTAAATATTTGATTGCTACGGATATATATATAATTCCCTATCTTCAGATGGAACAGATATCTAGTGGTACATTAGCTTATGCTATTGGGGCAGGGAGGGCAACTGTATCAACTCCATTTATATATGCCAGAGAAATGTTGGCAAATAATAGAGGGCTTTTAGTTCCATTTAAAGACTCAGATTCAATTGCTCTTGCAGTTAATCAAATTCTTGGGGATGTAAATTTTAAAAATACTATACAAAGGAATGCATATAAATTGGGTAGACATATGATATGGATAAACGTTGGAAAAGAATATGTGAAACTTTTTAGAAGGATTAACATTCTTGCATTAATAAAAACAAAATTGACTTATATAGAAGTTAATATTAAAAACAAATTGAGATTTGCATTGAAGAAGACAACAGAAAGGACAAAAGCAGAAGTAGGAGAAGTGGCTGTAAAAACTGTTTTATTTTTACAAGGGTATCCGCCTTTAAAATTGACTCATTTGAAAAGGTTGACAGATGATACAGGAATTATTCAACATGCAATATTTAGTGTTCCTGATAAAAAAACTGGTTATTGTGTGGACGATAATGCCAGAGCGTTAATATGTTTAATTAAATATTATAAACAGCATTCTGACAAAGAAATTTTTTCTTTGATAAATACATATTTAAGTTTTATACATTATGCTTATATTGGAGATGGAAAATTTCACAATTTTATGGGATATGATAGACGTTGGTTGGATGAAGTTGGTTCTGAAGATTCAATAGGTCGTTCTATATGGGCTTTAGGTTACACATATTATTCCCAAATTGATTCTTCAATAAGTGAAATGGCAAAAAATTTATTTGATGATGTTATATCCAAACTTTCTAATATGACTTCTTTGAGGGCAATTGCTTTTGTTATTATGGGATTAAGTGCATGTTATGAAAGAGTTCCACAAACACATATTTTAGAAAAAATAAAAGAATTGTCAGATATATTAGTAAGACGATATAAAGAAACAGAAACTTCAGATTGGAATTGGTTTGAAGCCTATTTAACTTATGCTAATGGAAGATTGCCTCAGGCTCTTTTTTGTGCATTTGAAATAACAAAAGAAAAAAAATATTTAGAAGTTGCTACAAAGAGCATAAATTTCTTATCCGATATTTTAATTATAAATGGGGAATTGGTACTTATTGGGAATGAAGAATGGTATGAAAAAGATGGCGATAGATCTTTTTACGATCAGCAACCAATAGATGCAGGTTGTATGGTTGAAGCTTTTCTTACTGCATATAAAGTTACAAAACAAAAGCATTATTATGATAAAGCATGGATAAGTTTTAATTGGTTTTTTGGAAAGAATTCTTCAAAACAAGTAATGTATGATGCAGTAAGTGGCGGATGTTTTGATGGTTTGTATGCATTTGGAATAAATCGTAATCAAGGTGCAGAGTCTGTACTTGCTTATTTATCTGCATATATAGAATTGATTTAAAAAGGTTTAAAAAATTATGAAAACATTATTAGTAATAAGTAGTTATCCTCCACGATTTTGTGGAATAGCAACTTTTGTTGAAGAAGCAATAGAGTTTATTAAAAAAGAACGTTCTGATATAAAAGTTGATATTATTTCACATTTGGATGGTGAAGGGGAGAATGTACATCCTGTTATAGATGTGAAAAATAAAAATTGGTATGAATCTGTTGCGAAAGAGATAAAGAATATTAATCCTGATGTTATTCATATCCAGCATGAATATGGTTTATATAATTATATTGATGAAAGAGGAGAAATCGATAACAATTTAGGTTTTATTAAATTACTTGATTTAATAAAGGAATATCCTACAGTAATTGAAGCACATACTGTTCATGGAAGACTAAAAGAAAAAGAAGAATATTTCATTGAAGAATTGTTGAAACGATGTACTGTTTTAATATTAAAATGCGATTATCAGAAATGGAGATTGTCCTGGACATTCCAAGACAAGATAAATCAATTGTTGCAAAAAGTTACTGTTATTCCACATGGTGCAAGATTAGATAGAAGAGTTGGAGACGACGAAATAAATAAATTAAAAAATGAATTAGGGTTTGAAGAATTAATAAATAGAAAAATAGTTGGGCTTGTTGGATGGGTACAAAGCAATAAAAGGTGGGATATTGTTATAAATATGTGGAAAGAATTGGAAGAAATAATTTTTGGAAGAACAAAAGAAAATTGGTTTCTTTTTGCTGCAGGAGACATGCGAGATTCTGCGCATCATAAAGATTATATTGAATGGATAGAAAAATTAAAAAAATTAGAAGAAAAAGGAATTGCTAAACATTATAAGTTTGAACCACGTGGAGAAAAATATTACAAAATAATGGAAATATGTGATTTTATAGTTCTTCCTTCAATAGACGAAACCCAATCAGGTACGTTAGCAAGAGTCATAGCAACCAATACTCCTTATATAACTACAGCTCCTATGGAAGGTTTGACTTCTCAAACTCTCGAAAGTGAAGGAGGGTTGCTTTTTACAAATAAAGAATCACTTAGACGAAGTATAATAACTATGGCTTCTAATGAAAAATTGAGACGAAAATTAGGAGATAATTTAAAATGGTACCTGGAGAATAAAGTAAATTGGGAACTTATAGCTAAGCAATATTTTGATGTTTATGAAAAAGCCATAGAAGCAAAGGGATCAGGAAAAGATGTATGTTTTCAAGCAGAATTTTAATGCTAAAAATAAATTAAAAAATATTAAAAAAAGTATTGACAAAATTGAACAAAAAAGATAAAATCCACATTTGCTTACATTGATTAGTTTTCACCCACTTATAAAAATTTTTTAGGGGGTGATTTAAGGGTAAGTATTTATTAGCAATAATAATACGCTTAAGTTAGAAAACAAAAGGCGGACTACCCCGCCTTTTGTATTTAAAAGATGCCATCAATAGCACAGTTAATTAGAACAGGTCGTAAGCAGGTGAAGAAAAAAAGTAAAGCACCTGCACTTATGCAGTCACCTCAACGTCGTGGTGTTTGTGTTAGAGTTTATACCACTACTCCTAAAAAACCTAATTCAGCTTTACGTAAAGTAGCACGTGTAAAACTCACTTCAGGCATTGAAGTAACTTCATATATTCCTGGTGTTGGACATAATTTGCAGGAGCATTCAATAGTATTGGTTAGAGGCGGACGTATTAAAGATCTTCCTGGAGTTAGATATCATATAATAAGAGGTGCTCTTGATGCTTCAGGTGTTCAGGATAGAAAACAGTGTCGTTCAAAATATGGTGCAAAAGTTCCAAAAGTAGAGGCGCCAAAAGTGGTTCAAGAGAAAAAATAATATGTCAAGACATGGAAAAGTTTTTAAACGTGAATTAGCTGCAGACCCAAAATACAAAAACAGAATTATAGCGAAACTTATAAATACTATTTTAAAAGAAGGCAAGAAGAGTATTGCTGAGAGAATAGTTTATACAGCAATGGATATTGCATCACAAAAAGTTGGTGTGCCTCAGCTTGCAGCTTTAAAGCAAGCAATAGAAAATATTAAGCCTGTACTTGAAGTGAAAGCACGTAGAGTTGGTGGAGCAACTTATCAGGTTCCTGTGGATGTGAGAGCAGACAGGAGAATTACATTAGCTATACGATGGCTCGTTGATTCTGCAAAAGGACGTAATGAAAAGACGATGGAAGAAAGATTAGCAGGTGAATTGAGTGAAGCATATAATAAAACTGGTAATGCAATGAAAAAGAGAGAAGATACACACAAAATGGCTGAAGCAAATAGAGCATTTGCACATTATAGGTGGTAACAATTAAAATGCAAAATTTAAAATGTAAAGTGCAAAATGCAAACTGCAAAATGTTAATATTATGAGTAGAGAATATTCTTTAGAAAAAACCAGAAACATAGGTATTGTAGCACATATTGATGCTGGTAAAACAACAACTACAGAGAGAGTTTTATATTATACAGGTATGATATATAAAATTGGTAATGTTGATGAAGGAACTACTACTATGGACTGGATGGAACAAGAACAGGAACGTGGTATAACAATAACATCTGCAGCAACAACTTGTTTCTGGAAAGATTACAGAGTTAATATAATAGATACTCCTGGTCATGTTGATTTTACAATGGAAGTTGAACGTTCTCTCAGGGTTTTAGATGGAGCTATTATTATATTTGATGCAGTAGCTGGTGTTGAACCTCAGTCTGAAACAGTTTGGAGACAGGCTGATAGATATGAAGTTCCACGAATTGCATATTTGAATAAGATGGATAGAATAGGTGCAGATTTTTACTCTTCAGTAACTAGTATTAAAGAAAAGCTTGGTGCTAAACCAGTTTTATTGCAATTACCATTGGGAGCAGAGGATAAATTTATTGGAATTATTGATCTTATAACTATGAAAGCAATAGTTTGGTTAGATGAAACTTTAGGTGCTAAATTTGAATACAGAGATATACCGCAAGAATTAGTAGTCAAAGCAAAAGAATATCATGAATTGTTAATAGAATCCGTTGCAGATTATGATGAAGCTGTTATGAGTAAATACTTAGAGGGTAAACAGTTAACTGAAGATGAAATAAGAAAAGCAGTAAGAGCAGCCACTTTAAAATTTGCAATTGTGCCAGTGTTGTGTGGTTCATCATATAAAAACAAAGGGGTACAACCACTTCTTGATGCTGTTGTTTATTATTTGCCATCTCCATTAGATATACCACCTATTAAAGGTATAAATCCTAAAAATAATGCTGAAGAGAACAGATTCACTAAAGATGATGAAGCATTTACTGCATTAGCATTCAAGATAATGTCTGATCCGTATGTTGGAAAATTAACGTATTTTCGTGTTTATTCAGGAATGTTGAATTCCGGGTCTTATATTTATAATTCAAGTAAAGGTGAGAGGGAACGTATAGGCAGAATTTTGAGGATGCATGCAAATAAACGGGAAGATGTAGATATAGTATATGCGGGTGATGTTGTTGCAGCAGTTGGTTTAAAAGTTACATTTACTGGCGATACGCTTTGTGATGAATCTAAGCCTATTGTTTTAGAATCAATGTTTTTTCCTGAACCTGTTATATCAGTTGCAATAGAGCCTAAGACAAAAGCTGATCAGGAAAAACTTGGTGTTGCATTAAACAGGCTTGCTGAAGAAGATCCAACTTTTAGAGTTAAAGGTGATGAAGAAACAGGTCAGACTATAATTTCAGGAATGGGAGAAT
The DNA here is from genome assembly GCA_038042445.1 of Candidatus Firestoneibacteriota bacterium. GTDB lineage: Bacteria > Oederibacteriota > D2-FULL-39-29 > JBBTED01 > JBBTED01 > JBBTED01. The sequence continues at coordinate 967 of JBBTED010000142.1, read as the reverse complement.
TGCATTTGGAAATTATAGTTGACAGAATGAAGAGAGAATTCAAAGTTGAGGCAAATGTTGGCAAGCCACAGGTTGCATATAAAGAGACAATAAAACGTTCTGTAGAATCAGAAGGTAAATATATAAGACAAACAGGTGGTCGTGGGCAGTATGGACATGTATGGATTAAGGTAGAACCACAAGAAAGAAATAAAGGATATAATTTTATAAATAAAATTGTTGGTGGATCTATACCAAGGGAATATATTGCTCCTGTAGATAAAGGTATAAGAGGAGCAATTGAAGGTGGTGTGTTGGCAGGTTATCCAATTGTAGATGTACAAGTTACATTATTTGATGGGTCCTATCATGATGTAGATTCTTCTGAAATGGCATTTAAAATAGCTGGTTCAATGGCATTTAAAGATGGTGTTAAAAGAGCAGATTTGGTTTTGCTTGAGCCTATAATGGATGTAGAAGTAGTTGTGCCTGAGGAATATATGGGAGATGTTATAGGTGGATTAAATTCTCGCAGAGGAAGAATAGATACGGTGTCCAAAAGAGGGAATGCACAAGTTATAAGGGGCTTCGTTCCAATAGCTACAATGTTTGGGTATGCGACTGATTTGCGTTCTGTAACTCAGGGTAGAGGCACATATACTATGCAATTTTTTCAGTATGAAGAAGTTCCAAAAAATATTTCAGAGGAAATAGTAGCTAAATCACAAGGTAAAATATTAGCAAAAGCAAAATGATAAATAACGCAAAACGTAAAACGAAAAGTGTAAAATTTGTCATTCTGAGGCGTTAGCCGAAGAATCTCTTTTTAAAAACGAGATCCTTCACTTCGTTCAGGATGACCTTTTAGGTCATTTTGAATTATGATTTTTTGCTTTTAGCTTTACGTTTTTAGTTAAACAGGAGGAAAAAACAATGTCGAAGCAAAAATTTGAGAGAAAGAAGCCACATATAAATGTAGGAACAATAG
>JBBTED010000141.1:0-11998 GCA_038042445.1 Candidatus Firestoneibacteriota bacterium | reverse complement strand
AGAAACTTCTTCACCTGTTTTCCAGATGTAATCATCTCGTAGTTCTTTAGGAGTCTTCTCAGTTTTTTTCCATGTATAATCAGGATATTGAACAGCTGCTCCAAGTGGTATTATGCCAGATAATTTTGGATAAAAACGATAAATGCCTTTTTTTATATTTGTAAGTGAAGGACTATATGGTGCTACATCGGGACCACCTAATCCTACACCTATTTCTTTTTCGTAATTAGTAAGTTCTTCTAAATCATCTAATGGAAAATTTGTATATTGAATAACTACTGTATTAGGAAAAGCATCTTTTAATGCTTTCATTCCGCTTTTTAACGACACAATATATTTATCTACATTATAAGATTCAACACCTATTTTAGGAACTATATAACCAAGTGCTGTTTCAGGTAATACAACTGCTTCAAGATATGGTTCTTTATCAAGCTCCCTGCCAAGATTAGTATATAAAGCATTCAAACGTTTAGATACTTCTGTATTCCAATATACAGGATTAAATGCACCAGTATCTGATTTAAAAATACCACCACCATATTCAGGACCTCTCAAGTAATCTGGAGCATAAGTAATATCTTTTTTAAAAGATTTAGTCTGAATCTGAACCACTAAACGTTTTTCATATTTTTCTAAATAGAATAAATCAGATTTTATTTCTGAAAAATCGTATACATCTTTTTTTGGTTCTAAATTATTCCAGTAATACCGTTTTTGAATTCCAAGAAATTTAGGATGGATAAAATTTTTTTGGGAAGTATCATCTGCAACCAAAATATAATGGCCAGGATGCCATTTAATTTCATTACCACTACAAATATTTGTAACAAAAATTGCACAGATAAACAACCATATATTCATTTGTTTTTTAGTTGGATAGTAGTCCAACTGCTACTTTATAAAAAATAATTTATCTTATTATTGCTAATTTTCCTGTTTTTATTTCTTTGCGATTATCTATTTCAGCTTCAATCAAATAAATATATATACCACTTGCTACATCATTTCCAGAAGCATTTTTTAAATTCCATAAATAATCATATATAAAATCATCGCTTGTTGAAACATTACTATTAAAATTGTTTGTATCTATTCGTTGAGTAAATACTAAATCTCCGGATACAGTATAAATTTTTATCAGTCCTGCTGAAATAGGACTCGTAAAAATCATTCTTATTGTTGTGGAATTGTTGCTTCTATTTGGATTTGGAAAAGCAAATATTTTTTTTGTTTTTGAATTAGTACCTGCTGTAGACACTGCTTTTACCAATTTTAATATTTGTCCTATATCAGAACTAAATCCCTCAAGATTTATTTTGTTAGCATCTACAGTTATGTTATCTGTTTATGAATCAATTATCATCCCTAAATCAACAGATGCAGCTTTACGCTCAATGCCAAAAGCCATAATATTTCCTCCTGCTTCTCCTGTGCCTGAATCAACTATATACCATCCATAAGTTTGTGCAGCTTTTGCTAAATTTTTTCCCTGAATAGTTTTCCATGTAACAGAATCTAAATTAAAATCATTTGGTATTGCGAGAAGCGTTCCCATAGTATAATTTGAATTATTTCCTAAATAACCATATAATGAATTAGATGCAAAACTATCGTTTCTTGTTGCCGGCCATACATAAAAAACATCTTTTGAATATCTTCTGCTGCTAAGAGCAACAGCAACTGCATGATTTACCCCTGAATTCAGTTCTCCCTGGGTTATCAACCCTCCAAGCACTGGTAATCCTGAACCGCCTGTTCCAACTAAACCATTTCCATTAATAACATCAATATTTTGATTAAACTTTTCGTTGTTTTCAAACATCAAAAAATCTCCACCTGATTCGCGCCAACCTGCTGATCCTTCAACAGCAATACCTGTTTGCAAATCAATTATCACAAAATTTCCATTTCCATTTTTTGGGCTTTTAAATTCTGTTCCATCTTCTAAAGCTATTTTTTTTTGAAAAAGAACCTCTCCTCTTGGTTTTGATCTTTCAGGATAATTCCATCCCTGATTCAATCTAAAATTAACTAATGGCTGTGAATTATCAACATAATAAACTCCAACTAAATCTGTGTATAGTGTATTTGGCGCTTGCGTGGAATCACCCCAGATTGCATCTTGAACATCTACGTAATTGGTATTAGCTGATATTTTTTTGTTCCATATTGAAGTTGACGCGAAAGGATTAGAAAAACTGGCAATATTATTTTTTGAAACATTTCCTGTAGACGGTTTTGTTTCAGAAAAAACAGGCCTTTGAAAAATAAAAAAAGTTGCAATAATAATTTTTACGACTGTTGAATTGTTCATTATTTTTATATTCCTACGCATATTTTCCTCCATCCATACCCAACTAAAATATTCTAATTATATAAATTTTATCCACAATATGTTGTATGCAATAATTTATTGCATACAAGTAATTATGCTTTTAATAATTACATAAATCTAACTTGTATTTCCTTATATAGTGTTTATCCACATACTATACACAATATGTGGTATAAATAATTTGTATTGATTAAAAAACATAATCCCAATTTTTACTAAAGTTTTTATAAAAAGTGGTTTGATTATACCTAAAATCATACTACAAAATACAAAAAGTGGAGCATAACACCGAAAATGCCTTATAATGTGGATTAAATTAATGCTTTATTAGTTCTACAATTCTTTCCAGATCCTCGTCTGAGTAATAAGAGATTTCTATATGCCCACCTTTATTAGTGTTATAGAGTCTGACTTTTGTTCCAAGTAGACGTTGTAATTCTTCTTCCAGAGCTTTATATTCTATTGCAGTAGTAGATTTTTTACTGTGGATTTTATGAGACGTTGTAGTTTTTCTGGAAGAAACTAATTGCTCTGTCTGACGGACATTTAAATTTCTATTTATAATTTTGAAAGCTACGGCTTTTTGTTCTTTTTCAGTATCTAAACTTAATAACGCTCTTGCATGTCCCATATCAATTGTTCCACGTGAAACATATTGCTGAATTTCAGCAGGAAGCTTAAGAAGTCGTAATATATTTGCAATAGTAGCTCTGTCTTTTCCTACTTTTTTTGATATTTCCTCCTGAGTAAGTTTAAATTCTTCAATTAATTGCTTATATGCCTGCGCTTCTTCTATAGCATTTAAATCAGCCCTGTTTATATTTTCTATTAATGCAATTTCTAAAGATTCTTCATCATTCGCATCCTTAATTATTGCAGGAATTGCTTTTAAACCAAGCGCCTGAACAGCTCTTAATCTTCTCTCACCTGCAATAAGTTCATAAAAATCATTATTTGTATGACGAACAAGTACCGGTTGAATAACACCTTTTTCTTTAATTGAATTTATTAATTCTTTTAATTTATCAGTATCAAAATTTCGTCTGGGTTGATATTTATTTTGTTTGATCTTATTGATTGGAATTTCGAGTATGCCTGTTTTTTCTTCAACTTTTGTATTAGATCCCTGTATTAATGCACTTAAACCTCTACCTAATGCTTGTTTAGCCACGAGCAATTACCTCCTTTGCAAGTTGCAAATATGCTTCTGCACCTGTGCATTTTATATCATATAGAATAATTGGTTTTCCAAAACTTGGAGATTCGCTTAACCGAACATTTCTTGGAATCATTGAATTATATACCTTTTCTTTGAAATGCTCTTTTATTTCTTTTACCACTTGTTGTGAAAGACTTGTTCTGCTATCATACATTGTTAACACAACTCCTTCTATTTGAAGAGAAGAATTCAAATTACGTTTAACCAAATCAATAGTATTTAATAACTTACCTACACCTTCAAGAGCATAATATTCACATTGAATTGGAATTAAAACAGAATCTGATGCTGTCAAAGTGTTAATTGTAAGTAATCCTAAAGATGGTGGACAATCAATTAAAATATAAGAATATGTATCACGTACTTGTTTTAAACTTTCTTTTAATTTAGTTTCTCTTGCCATAAGTGGAACAAGCTCTATTTCTGCTCCTGTTAAATCAATATTAGATGGTATTAAATCCAAATAAGGTATCTCAGATGAATGCTTTGCATCAATAATACTCATATTGTTAAGCAAAACATCGTAAATGCTTTTTTCTAATTTGTATGGATTTACACCAAGCCCGCTTGTAGCATTGCCTTGAGGATCCATATCTATAAGCAATGTTTTTTTCTCTGCAGCAGCAAGACAAGCTGCCAAATTTACAGCAGTAGTTGTTTTTCCAACTCCACCTTTCTGATTTGCAATAGCAATAATTTTAGCCATAATTGCAGATTTTAATATATTTATTCTATTGTGGCAAGTAAAAAATGAAAAATGTTGGAATGAGTCAGTGAATGGAATTACGAATTATGCTGTCATTCTGAGCAAAGCGAAGAATCTCGTTTTTAAAATAGAGATCCTTCGGCTGATGCCTCAGGATGACAAAATTCCGCCGATGACTGACCCAGTCCAAAATGTTCCACGTGGAACATTTTGAGAATTCACATCTATTTGATTTTTTTGATAACTACCAAATGGCGGATTTGGTCAAGAAAGGGGATTTTGATTTTTTTAACTTCTGTTATTTTGCCGCCGAATTCTTCAATATTGTTTTCTTCGCCTTCTATTTCATCAAAAACGTTTATTCCTTTTTGAAATACCAACAAACCATCTTTTTTAACAAAGGGCAATGCAATTTCTATGGATAACTTTAATTTTGCAAATGCCCTTGCAAATACAACATCAAACTTAGATTTACAATCTGAATTTTGCATATAATCTTCTGCTCTTCCATATAAAAACATCACATTTGGTAAATTTAATTTGTTTGTAATAAATTTGAGAAATGATATTTTCTTTTTAGAAGAATCTAAAAGTACTAATTTTTTAATATTATAGCATATTTTAATAGGAATGCCTGGGAATCCTGCACCTGAGCCTATATCAATTATCCACAGATTTGATATATCCTGTGGATAATATTCTTCTAAGACTTGTCCACAACTTAAAGAATCAATGAAATGTTTAATGATTATATCATCTTTTGTCTTTAACCCTGTCAAATTTATACTCGCATTCCACTTCTGCAGTTCATCTAAATAAATATCAAATTGCTGTATTTGTGTATCTGAAAGTGTAATATTTAACTCTTTTGCACCATTAACCAATAGATTTAATTCTTGTTTTGATAACATATTGATAATCCCGCTTTTTGCAATTTTTCCTGTAGGGGCAGGTTTACCTGCCCATTTATTGGGCGAGTAAACTCGCCCCTACGAATAGACAACAAAATAATTTGTTGTAGGGAATGGTTTAAAACCGTTCCCTACAATTTTTTCAAATTTATTAAAAGCACTGTTGTGTCTGCAGGAGAAACTCCTGAAATTCTGGATGCCTGGCCAATTGATGCAGGTTTTATCTTTGTAAGCTTTTCAGAGCTTTCAGTAGATAAACCATAACATTTTTTGTAATCAAAATCTGCAGGTATCTTTATATTTTCAAGTTTTTTGAATTGTTCCACTTGTTCTAATTGCCTTTTTATATATCCTTCATATTTAATATGTATTTCCACTTGTGCTATAACTTCAGCAGGTAGGTCAATAAATCCATCAGAACAAAGCTTTTTAAGAGAAGCATAATCTATTTCAGACCTTTTAAGTAATTGTGCTAAAGATATACTTTCATTCAAATTAGTTCCTGTTAATGTTTTAAATAATTCCTGTATTTCGTTTGTTGGCTTTATCCTTGTTTCTTGTAATCTTTTTATCTCTTGTTCAATAAGTTCTTTTTTTTGGATGAATTTTTTATATTGCTCTTTTGGAATAAGTCCAAATTGATAACCTTTATCCATAAGCCTCAAATCAGCATTATCCTGCCTTAAAATAAGTCGATATTCAGCTCTTGAAGTAAACATTCTATACGGCTCAGAAGTTCCTTTTGTAACTAAATCATCAACTAAAACACCTATGTATGCTTCTGACCTGTCCAATACAAATGGTGTTTTTTCTTGTAATTTTAATGATGCATTAATACCTGCAATTAGTCCTTGTGCAGCAGCTTCTTCATAACCTGATGTCCCATTTATTTGTCCAGCTAAATACAAATTATCTATTAATTTTGTCTCAAGTGTAGGTTTTAGTTGAGTAGGCAATACAAAATCATATTCTATAGCATAACCAGGACGCATTATTTCAACATTTTCCAAACCTGGAATTGTCTGTAAAAATTCAAGCTGAACATCTTCAGGCAAACTTGTAGACAATCCATTCAAATAAACTTCTTTTGTATGGACACCTTCAGGCTCAAGAAATATCTGATGTGCTTGCTTTTCCGGAAATTTCATCACTTTATCTTCAATAGAAGGACAATATCTTGGACCAACTCCTTTTATTCTACCACTGTAAAGTGGAGATCTGTGTATATTTTTCCGTATGATTTCATGTGTTAGAGTAGTAGTATAAGTAATATAACAAGGCAATTGTTCTTGTGTAATTTTTTCTGTAGTAAATGAAAAAGGAATAGGAGGAGTATCTCCTTCCTGCATTTTTGTTTTTGAAAAATCAATTGTATTTGCATTAACTCTAGGATTTGTTCCTGTTTTTAATCTACCCATTTCAAACCCAAGTTCTCTTAAATTATCTGAAATTTTTTCTGCTGAAAATTCTCCTGATCTTCCTGCAGAAAATGAAACCTCACCTATGTGAATAAGACCCTTCATAAATGTTCCCGGAGCTAAAATTACTGCTTTTGCCTGATAAAATACACCAGTAGAAGTAACAACACCTTTTACTTGTTTTCCTTCAACTACCAATTTTTCAATTAATGCCTGTTTAACATCAAGATTTGGTTCATTTTCTAAAATATATTTCATTGTTAATTGATATGCTTTTTTATCAGCCTGCGCGCGTAATGACTGAACAGCAGGACCTTTTTTTGTATTAAGCATTCTGAATTGAATACCTGTTTTATCTATTACTTTACCCATTTCACCACCAATAGCGTCTATTTCTTTGACTAAATGCCCTTTTGCCATTCCACCAATAGCAGGGTTACATGACATCTGGCCTATATTATCCAAATTCAATGTAAATATTACAGTTTTACAACACATCCGCGCCACTGCCAAAGCAGATTCAATACCTGAATGTCCTGCTCCAACCACTATCACATCATATTTCTTATTATGTTGTATCATATAATCCACCTAATAATTTAGTGTTAGTATACTATTTAAATTATACACAAGATACAGCAAAACTCTACTTATATCAATAATATACATAATATGCTACTTCAATACTCCACTTTTTAACTTATATATGCTTATAAATTAGTCATTTGCACCACTATTTAATGTTACTATAATTCCATTTGCTAATTCAATACGGATATAATAATTCTTGAAATTAATTTAGAGTAAGTTCTGAATTAATTTTTTGTCATTCCTGAACTTGTTTCAGGATCTAAAATTACTAGTGTGGTGTCCCATAAATCTCTTGGCATTTGTTGTCATTCTGAGCATAGCGAAGAATCTCCTTTTAAATACTAATGAAACTGGATTCTTCACTTCGTTCAGAATGACAGACAGCTTCAAATAGCCTTAACATTTTACTACTTCCTTAACTTGGCTAACCACATCTGTTACATCAAATGTAAAGAACTGTTAGGGACAGGACAATAGATGCTGAAGTAAATTCAGCATGACAGAGCAACCCATTATTTCAATTATTTCAAAATTTGTTAAGTAAATAGTTAAATTATTTTATCATTTAACGAAACATAGTGCAAATAAATTTGTTAACTATGGTTTACTTTTTCCACCAAACCATAAATCTGTTGTATACACTTAGCCAAATTGTTTATAATTTCACTTCCTGTAAATCTTAAAACTTTCCATCCTATTTTCTTTAAATATTTATCTCTCTTGATATCCTTGATTTTTTGTTTACGTAGAAAATGCCATTTCTCATTATCACATTCAATTGCAATTTTACCATTTGAACAAAATATTGCAATATCAAGACGATAAAGAAGTTTACGATTTTTATAAATACAATATTCCCGTTTGAATGGAATTTTAAAACGTTTCAATTCCAGACATAGGATTTCCTCTAATGCAGGTGTATCAAAAACTTCACTTATTTCTTTTGAATTAAACAATTGATTTAATGTTGTATAGGTAAAACTTACTCTGCGTCGTGTTCTATTCAAAATAATTTGAGGTAATAATTTCAAATTAGAGATGCTAAATTTATAATATAACTTTTGCCTTCTTGGATGTTTTCTTTCATCAGGTAATAATTTTATACGTTTAATTTTATTTATTTTAAGTACTTTTGCATAATACTTTATGAATTTTCCATTTTTTCCAAAACAAGAAGTTTGATAAAACGCAATGTAATCCACTGATTTTTTAGGACATTTTTTAACAGGTATTCTATACCAATGCAGATTTTTTGCGATCTCAAAATCTTTATGCCTGTTAAGGACACCAACAAGTACCATATTTTTTGAACCCGATTTGCTTTTAAAATTATTCATTGCAAGAAACCATTCTAAAAGAAATTTTATTGTTACGCAAGAAGATATTAGTGAAGTTTGTAATGTATCAATTACAAGCGGAGGTGTCATTGCGAAAAACAGTAGCGACGAAGTCATACCAAAGGCAGATTCGCCTATGCGAACAATCTCTTTACTAACCCATTACCAAATTATATAGGAATATAATGCAATTTCAAATGTGATATGTTATATATTTAGTAGTAATTAAAAAGTAATGTAAAAAGTTTTATGAAAGAAAATTTCATAAATACTGATAAATAAAGGTTAAATCTCTTTCATAAGGGAGAGGGAACTTAAAACAGGGGATTAAAAGCAAACTAATACAAACGTATTAAGTTTTTTGTAGTTGCCGATTTATCGGCTTTTAAATTATGCTCATAAATGAGCGACTACAAATTTTAAAATACATGTAATTAAAGAAATAAAGGAATATTGTTAAAAACTTTTCACAATACGAATTAAAAATGTAGGAGGTATAAAATGTACGATTTAGCAAACTTTACATTAAAAGAAATGGCTGAGTGTGATTCTGTTTTGCGAAATATGAGTTCTGAGACAAAAAATATGGAAGAGGTACAGGCTTAGGATTAAGTTTGTGTTATGAAATTATACAAAAACATAATGGAACAATTACTGTTGAAAGCACAATTGGAAAAGGTACAACTTTTGCAATAAAGTTACCTTTATCTGGCATTTAAAATTCAAAAGTAAATATCCCATCAGTTCTACTATTATATATATATCCATTTTCGTTTTCCTGCAAAAAATACTTGACTTTTTCGTGAATTGTGTTATACTATTAGTAAAGCGGTTAAATAATGTAATTATATGCACTATATGCTAATATGTCATTCGTTTAAATAAGCAAAATGTAAACAGTTCTGTTATAGAAAGGTGATTATGACACAAAAGGAAATTGCAGAGACTTTAAATGTTTCTATAGCTACAGTTTCTTTAGCTCTTAGTGATTCGCCAAAGATAAGTGATATTACTAAAGAAAAAATAAAGGATTTTGTCCGCGTTGTTAAATACAGACCAAATGTAATTGCAAAAAATCTTGCTACAGGAAAAACATGGACAATTGGAATTATTTTTCCATCAATTACACATTCTTTTTACGGAGAACTTGTCAGAGAAATTCAACTCAATCTTAAAGATAAAAACTATATAGGATTTTATCTGCCAATTGAGATTTTTGAAAAAAATCAGGATGCTATAGATATTCTTTTAAATAGAAAAGTTGATGGAATAATTGCAACACAATTCAATATAGAAGAAGTTATTAGATTACAGGATGAAAAAATCCCGATAGTTTTGTATAAGTTTATGGGATATCCCATAGATATAGATTATGTTGAAATAGATGAATATAAAGGTGGAGTTTTAGTAGCTCAGCATTTAATAAAATCCGGATATAAAAAATTTGGTTTTATCGGGTATATAGGAACAAAACGATATGCAGGATATAGAGATATTATATATCAAAACAATTTGATTATGAATAATGAATGGATTAAACAATTAGGAGATGTAATACCGACAGATTCAAGAGAAAGTGGGTATGAGGGTATGAAAAAAATTTTACTATTAAAAGATAAGCCAGAAGCAGTGTTTGCTTTTAATGATATGACTGCTATTGGAGCTATGAGAGCCGTTTACGAAGCAGGATTAAAAGTACCAGAAGATATAGCTATTGTAGGTTTTGATGATATAGAAGAAGCAAAATATTTAAACATTGCTTTAACAACTGTGAATACATCAAAAAAGGAAATTGCCAAAAAATTAGTAGAAGTTATTTTGGAAAAAATAGAAAATAAAGATAAAGCGCCAATACAAAAAATAATTATAGAACCAGAACTTGTAGTAAGAGAATCTTGTGGTTTTTATCTGAAAAATAAATTAAAGGATATGAGGATGTGAAAATTTAGTAAGCAGGGCGTTCGGCTGAGCTCAGCCGAAGTCTTAGATGATTGTATCAAAAGATGGGTAACAGATAAAGGTTCTCTCTTTTACCCACAACATTTCCAGAAGAACCGCAAATTAATACAAACGCATTAAGTTTTTTGTAGTTGCCGATTTATCGGCTTTTAAATTATGCTCATAAATGAGCGACTACAAAACTAAAAACAGGGGGCAGATATGAAACTATTGTTAATTACATTTTTATGCATAATAAATATAAGTACTGTATATGGTGAAATAGATATAAATAATCTTTCGCCTTATGTTTATCCGCCAATACTCACCCCAATTCCTGATGGTGTTAAACAAGAAATTCCAGAAGAACTCGGTAATAAAAAACTTGCAAATATGGGATTAGTTGATGTAACAGCAGAACCATTTAATGCAGATCCAACAGGCCAAAAAGATTCAACAAAAGCTCTTCAAGATGCTATTAATTTTGCACGGGATAGCCAGATGGTTTGTTTCTTCCCTTCTGGAACCTATAAGATTTCTGATACATTAGTATGCAGGGCAGGAATACATGTTCGCTCTCATTTAAAAAGAATTAATTACTTTGGTAATATGCCTTGTGTTCTTATGGGCTCTACTAAAGGAAAAACAAGACCAAAAATTTTACTTGCAGCAAATTCTTTAGGGTTTAACAATCCCGAGAAACTAAAATATCTTATTCAGCATATATTATATAACATTGATAATAAAGGGAATGTTAATACAGATTTTGAACAGTCAAAACAACAATTTAATGTAATTTTTAATGCAATGATTGTGAATCTTGATGTTGTTATAGGTGAAGGGAATTCTGGAGCTATTGGTATACGTATGAATTCTGCAGAAGGTTCTGGAATACAAGATGTTACAATTGATGCAACTAATGGATATGCAGGTCTTGATGGAGCAGCAGGAAATGGAGGTAGTTGGGAAAACATTACAATCATTGGTGGACAAATAGGAATTATGAATATAGATGGTTTTTCCGTGCCAACACCAACAATGGCAGGAATTACACTGATAAATCAGACTAAAGCAGCAATTATTTCAAAATATCGTGGCTCATTTACTGCTGTAGGATTAAAAATAATTTCAAAAATATCCGGACCGCTTATAATTCTAAAAAAAGGTTCCTCACCATTTGATAACACAATGAATCTTGTTGACAGTGAAATTATATTTGAAACATCTGCAAATGAAAATAAAACTGTTTTTGCTTTTCCTGAATCTAATTTATATTTAAATAATGTATATGTTAAAAATGCTGACAAAATTATTGAGCATAATTTAGCAGGCAATAAAAATGGATGGATGCATATAAAAGAATTTGCTATTGGAATACCTGCCGAATTTAGACAGCATAAATTTACTGCACCATATTATAATAATGGAGAAAAAATTTCAGATAAATACGAATCAATTGAAATGGATAAAATACCCCCTGAAAACCTTTGTTCAAAACATCTATGGGATAATAATTTTCCAACATGGGAAACAGACGGGG
>JBBTED010000140.1:0-3815 GCA_038042445.1 Candidatus Firestoneibacteriota bacterium | reverse complement strand
GACCGCTTTGCACAGGATGAATACAAAAAACTATTCTATCCGTATGAAAGAGTTTAGTAATAATTCACCGCAAAGGTACAAAGAGCGCAAAGAAGGAAAGCAGAGGCTGAGAAAATGAGAAGGTGGAAAGCTGAAATAATCTCAACCTACCCCAGCTTCTTTCTCTCTGCCCCCCTTACCATCTCGTTCTCAATCTCCGTTTGGAAACGCAATGTTTGAGAAACTTCGTTTCGGGTAAGTAGGCTTTGGCCCTTAATCCATTTCCAAATTGACTCACTTCAGATTCCTGATAATCTTACATCAAGAATAAAGACTTGACCCCAATCATTGTGGTATAGGGGATATTATAACCATCTACCTCTCAGGGGAGAGGTACGTCTTCATTTTTCAGCATCACTTCACACTGACTCAATCTTACTTTTTCGTTGCCATCCTTTAGTAGGACTACTACAATATCTTACCTATAGATCTTAATCCTCAAACATCGTGCCGAACAGTATAGTGTCTGTCCCTAATTTTCTAACTTTCCCCTAATTTTCCCAATTTTTCAAAGAACTAAAGTGTTACAAAAATAAATATATTGAATTAATTAAAGTAGATATTTAGAATAATCGGACATATAAAAGGCTGAAGAGTTAAAATTACAAGAAATCTGTAATATTTAGACTTAGGTCTGTACATTTTGTATCTTAAACCAAAAGAACAAATACTATGACTGAACACCACGAAAAGTCACTATTTCCATTCTCACTCATTCTCCTTATTGTATTAATTATTTCTGGCGGCATTTTCCATTTTTATTCCCCAAGGGAAACTATGCGTCCATCGTTCAGTGAAAAAGAGATTGAAGAATATAAAGGAGAAGAAAAAATACTGTCTCGCTTATGGCAAGATCCATTTCAGGCAGTTGAAAAATATATAAAGGATTTGAAAACCAAACAGAAGGATTTTCGTATTCCAAATATTTTAAATGAATGGGAAAATTCGGCAATATTCCAAAATCACTCCAATAATAACTTGTCGACTTTACAAGAAGACCTCCCAATATACGAGGATAACAACACCAAAAATAATCATCTGTTGATTTTGCCCGTTATTATAAATACAGGTACTTATGTAGAAGATTTTGAGGAAAGGCTCCGTACTCGATATGCAGTGTTATCAGCATTTCATGTTGCCGGTTATATTCCAGAAGATGCCGATCATATTGGAGTATTTAAGTATACGATACAAGGAGATGAAAAATATGTACCTTTTGAATGGTTAAAAAAAGATACCCACACACTGAGAGAAAAATCTCCTCCGTATGATATGGCACTTATCATATGGGTCGGGGATAAATATTTTGGAATACAACCAGACACTATAGAAGATTTAATAGATCGAGTTAAAGATTTGCTTAAACCAAATTATTGTGCGTGCTTTATTATCGATTCTACTACACTAAGCTTTGTTCAGTATTTAAAACAATCACAAAAAACACAATCCCAAGAAAAAAACAATAAAAATAACTTGTATTATACAAGGGCATATGTAAATCCACATATTCCAATCAATAAAACTCCTGGATTATTGAGTATACCAGACATTATAAAAAAACTATCTGAACCACCAAAATCACCGACATTTTTTCTTTCAAAAACTCCTTTTCATTATAGACACACGGAACTTGATACTATTCAATTAACAGATGCACTGGTAAAGGAACTGGACAACCGTAATATAAATTTAAAAAGCGCCGGTTTAGACCATATTGTTCTTATCAGCGATTGGGATACCTATTATAGACGCGATTTACCACTATCCTTTGCAATATCTGTTCAAAATTATCGTAATGAAAAAAAAGAAGACCGTACTCACACAAAAAAATAAAATGAAGAACAAGGCTGGCCTGCTCGGATATATTGTTTAGAGTACATGCGTGGTATCGATGGTTTTGTCCCCGGTGTGAACCCAGAAAAATATAGGGAAAAGTACTCTGCGGAAAATTCGCCAGAAAACATAGCAAAGGATTTTAACTATTTTCAGCCTAAATTTGAACAACCCATAGGACCTGATCAATATGATTATATACGCCGTATCACTGATCAATTAAAGGATGTGCCATGCAAAAGAAAGGATATTCGAGCAATTGGTATATTAGGGAAAGATGTTTACGACAAGCTGCTTATATTAAGGGCATTACGGGAAGAGTTTCCCAATGTCATTTTCTTCACTACAGATATAGACGCACGTTATTGGCATCATACTGAGTTGCAGTATACTCGCGGCCTGGTGGTAGCATCAAGCTATGGGCTTCAATTATGTCATATATATCAAGGAGATATTCTTCAATTCCGTTCTTCTTACCAAACATCGCTATTTACTGCAACACTCCTTGCATTAGACATTATTGATAAAGCCAAATTAGAAAATAATACCCCTCGCATTTATGAAATCGGATGGAGAGGTCCGTACGATTTAACATCTCAAAATCCTCATAAACATATACACACTGAACGAAACTATCTGAAATGGAATACTCAAACATCCTATTTTTTCTTTTTGGTAATCCTTTCTTGGGTAGTTTTGTATTTATTAACGTGTTATACTTCCCCCAAAAAAGCTTATTTTAATAATGATAAAAAATTATATCCATGCTTTAAAAAAATCTGGAATATGTTCCGTCTAGTTTCTGGTATATTTTTTGTGGTATTTTTTTGTGTAGCACTAATATCCTCCTCGAGTGTAACAGGCGAACCAATAACCCTTCTCGATGGGATAAGCATTTGGCCTACAAATTTGATGAGGCTTTTTTGTGGATTCCTTTCATTATATTTATTCATCCTTTCTATTCAACACATTAAACGCTTTCACGATGATTGTAGTAATGGTTACCATTATGTATCAATTTGTAAAAATGCTATATGTAAGAAATGGCATGAATTTCATAAAAGAAAAAGGGAAAAGCGGAAGTATCTAATTGGAATTGGTTGCCTCCTACATACTTTTACCTCCTTCGGTTATATGTTTTATATAAATAGCCCATTAATTCCTACTCGTGGAAATCTTTGTTTTTTGACTGATAAAGTTATCCTTTGTGGCGGCTTTTCTATTATGTCGCTCCTCACATGTTATATAGTAATTGATACATATTATTTCTGGAGATTTATGCAAGACGAATTATTGAACCAGATTTATCCATCTCAATCGCAAGGTATTGCACAACAAACTAATAATAACAATAAATCAGAGGCGAAAGATATAATCAAATTGATGCATATTTTTATTTTCATTGCAAAGAAAACAGAAGTAAGTGGAAAGATAACCACATACCCCTTTATCGCATTATTTCTGGTCATTCTATCTCGTAATAGTTTCTTTGAAAACTTGACATGGACATTGCCTATTTCAATTGTTATTGGTTTAACTGTAATAATTATATTGTTTTCTGCAATCCTCCTGTTCTATACCGCGAAAGATTTACGTCATAGAATTATTCATAGTTTGAATGATAAACTTTTAGAGTTTAAAAAGCCCCTTGGATATAAAGGTAAAACAAAAAGAAAAGAAGCAGCGGCATTTTTAGAATTTTGTATTCAATACATTGAGAATCTAAAAATCGGAGCATTTGCCCCATTGAGCCACAATTCTATTTTCATCTCGCTGCTGACTCCGTTTGGAGGTATTGGCACAGCTTCTCTTATTCAGTATTTATTTCATCGGTTTTCTTAAAAACTAAAATATACTCTGCTTATGGGGACTGTGGGGTCACCATCTTAACAGGTTGTCCGAGAATATAAATCTACAAGACAGAAAAAAAAGATATTTTGTAA
>JBBTED010000139.1:0-27143 GCA_038042445.1 Candidatus Firestoneibacteriota bacterium | reverse complement strand
ATCTTGGACTCAAACCTTGTTTGACATTAGCTGCATGAATTTTAACAAACTCCTGTTTGCATCAAATTTACCTTTGCCAATTAATTCAAGAACTGCTTCTTTATCACCAGGCTTTACTGCACAAGTCATTGAAAGTGTTAAGTTTTTTACAAACCATCTGAAATATGGATATATAATTATTGGAGCAGGATAATCTCCTTGCAAATGTATTCGTCCGCCTTCATCACTTTTTCCCCAACCGCCATCTCTTAGGAATTTATAAAGTTCACCAACTATTGCAGGATTTCCTGAACATTCAAAAACTACATCTGCAAATTTTCCATCTGGAATCCCTTTTCCACTTCTTATTCCTTCTTTTTACTTGATTTTAAAGAACTTATACCATTTCCTAACGAAATTTTGGGGAAACTCCACTATCTATAGGCATTGATAAATCTATTGAATTTTTAATGTAACTAAAAATTTTCATTGTTTTATTAAGTGCAATTCTTTTATCCGTCACATTTATAATCTCTTGAAATAAATTAGAAATACCTTTCTCAATTTTTAAAATTTTTGATTCCTGAGGCGCAATGGCGACAAAAAGTTCTCTTTTTTTAAAAGGTAAATTTCTAAAATTAACAGAAGAAATATTATATGATAAATAACAGTATTTAACTTTTGATAAAGCTTTTTGAAAATGCAATATCTCTGGAGGAATTAAATATAACATACCTTCCCCGAGTATGTATTGATTATTATTTACCTCAAGAAAAAGTTTGCCTTCACTAATATAATGAACTTCATAGAAACTGTGTTTATGATATGGAACTTTTTTCCCTTTGTCTATAGCACCAATACATCCTCCCAGTATTCGCATTTCATCAAAGGGTTTTTTAAAATAATATTGCAATGTAAAATATTTTTGTATGCTTTTACTCATTTTGAGAATATTTTCTGCAAGACTCAACAAAAGATTTGGCTAAGTTAGGGTTCGTTCCAAAATGCAAATGTATATATGAAGCTAAAATATTTTTTTTAACAAACCCTTCTTTTATTGTCGTTTTAGTGCTATGCTTTAATATTTTATAAGCAAAATCTTTTGTTTTATTTGTTTTGCAAACAGAATAATGAAATTCATGACCTTTTATTATTTCTCCTTTTTTTGCAAGTATATTATCCTTTAAAACTTCCATAGTTTTATAGCCAAAGTTTACCAATCTATTTGTCATTATAATTTTACCTGGTATACATCCTATCATCTTATATTCTTTACCTTTCAAATCAGTCAAAGTTTCTGCCAAACACATAAGCCCTCCACATTCAGCATAAGTTGGCAAACCTCCTTCAACTTTTTCTTTTATATCTTTTCGCATTGAAGCATTTAAAGAAAGTTGTTTAGCAAAAATTTCAGGAAATCCTCCACCCAAAAACAAACCTGAAATATCATTAGGCAGTTTTTTATCTTTTAATGGACTAAAAAATACTAACTCTGCTCCATAAGATTTCAATATTTCAAAATTATCTTCGTAATAAAAATTAAATGCTTCATCATAAGCAACAGCTATTTTGTTTTTTTTATCTGTCATACCGCACTTGATGCGGTATCCAGTTTTTATTTTTTTATGATATTTTGGTATTTCACCAGCACTGTCTGATATTTTCAGAATATGTTTAATATTCAAATTATTAAATTGTTTTGACATATTTTTATAAAAATCTTTATCAAAATCAACCTTTTCCTTCATTGGTATTAACCCCAAATGTCTTTCTGAAATATTTAAAGATACATCCATATAAAAACATCCCAACACAGGCAAACCCATATTTTTAACTGAACTTTTCAACATTTCAAAATGTTTTTTACCACTGACTTTTGTAAAAATTACACCTCGCAAATTAACTTGTTTATCAAAATTTTTATAACCAAGCGCTAAAGCACCTGCAGACCTTGAAAAATTACTTCCATCTATTACTAAAATAACAGGAGATTTAAGTGTTTTCGCTATCTCAGATGTAGAACCTGCATCAGAAATTCCATTATATCCATCATATAAACCCATCACACCTTCTATTATAGAAATTTGTGCACCAATATTGGCATTATCAAAAATTTCTAAAATAGTATTTTTAGACAATAGAAACCCGTCTAAATTCCTGCTATTTCTGCCACAAATAAATGAGTGATAACTTGTATCAATATAATCCGGTCCCACCTTAAATGGCTGAACTATAAAACCCATTTTTTTTAATAACATCATCAGCCCTACTGAAACTGTAGTTTTGCCAACTCCACTATGTGTCCCTGCAATTACAATTCTTTTCACCCAAAAATCTCCCTTTTTATTGTTTCTGTAGCTACAAAGCAATAGCTTTGTTCTTTTCTCGCAGAGCTTCGCTCTGCCGCTACACTTATGTTTCTTTTATTAAGCAAATTACCAAAACAATCAAAACAACAAAAATACAAAAAAAAGCGAAAATGTCACCATATCTTTTATAAAAAGTTGGACAATCAAATATATTTATATTTTCAGTAATACTACCTTTAACAAATATGTCTGTCTTTTTACTAAATTCACCAAGAGGATTTACAAAGCAGGAAATTCCAGTATTTGCAGAACGCGCAATCCAAACTCTATTTTCAACTGCGCGAAATGGAACTATTGACACGTGTTGATAAGGCATAGCACTCTTGCCATACCACGCATCATTCGTTATATTTACAATGAATTTTGCGCCTGAATTTACAAATTTGCGAACAAGTTCAGAAAATATTATCTCATAACATATAAGAACAGAAAATCTCGGCTCAAAATTTAAAGTGGTAATTTCCTTACCTGATGAATAATTAGAAAACCCGGATGTGTATTTTTCCAAAAAAGTTACGAATTTAACCAAAGGCACATATTCACCAAATGGAACTAAATGAATCTTATAATACTTATCAATTATTCCTTTATCAGGAGCGAACAAAAATGCAGTATTAAAATATTCATTTCTTTTTTCATCATTTAATTTTTGATTTTTGATATTTGATTCTTGATTTTCTATTTTTGCATCCAAAGCCCCAATTAACATATAATTCTTTGTATTATTAGTTAAATTAATCACCTTAGACAAATATTCCGGCTCATATTTGAGATAAATCGGCAATGCAGTTTCAGGCCAGACAACTAAATTACCAGATGTACTGTGTATTGAAGAGATTTTTGCAAGATCTTTGTAGATATCAAAACTATCTTTTAAATTAGATACTTCCCACTTAACACTCTGGTCTATATTCCCCTGTAAAAGTGTAATATTTACTCGCTTTTGCTCTGAACTTTTCAAAAATTCTCTTTGTGTCAGATTATAATTGGAATATCCATATAAACAAAGGAATATTATCAATATACTTCCAATAGAAAACAAAATTGTATTATATCTTGAATCACTTTTATGCTTGAAAAACAAGAAGTTAAGCAATGATACCTCGCATACATTTACAAAACATATTATGAAAGAAATACCATAAACTGATGATATTGAAGCAGTTTGTAAAATAGGTAGATTTAAATACTGTGAATACCCTAATTCAAACCATGGAAATCCAGTCAAAAAATGGCTACGAATAAATTCTAAACTAACCCATATAAATGGAGCAATAAATAATGTCTTTGAAAAATTTACGCATACTGCAAAAATCCCTATATAAGATGCTAAATATAATGAAAGAAATCCAAGACATAGGAAACTTAAACTTCCTAATTCTTTTATATTTGTAATCCAGTATAAACCTCCCAAAAAACAAACCATTCCAGAAATAAATCCCAAAACATACGATTCTTTTAATTTGGAATCTTTAATAGCAAATAAAAGTGGTATCAATGATACCCATGCAATCACACCTGATATAGGTGAAAAATTAGGACTAAGAAAATTTGGAAAACTTAAGATTAATAAAAAACCACTCAAAATAGCAAGTATAATTTTCATAAAATCCTAAAAGAATTACTGTAAATATTAAAACGTTCACCTCTTGCAAAGCCAACCAAAGTTATATTTAATTTCTCAGCAAGCATAATTGCAAAACTTGTAGGCGCAGAGCGCGAAATCACAATTGGTATCTTACACCTACCAGCTTTTAAAATTATGTCTGAACTTATTCTACCTGTTGTAGTTAAAATTTTATGTTCCATAAGAATATTATTTATAATAGAATAACCTATGATTTTATCTACTGCATTATGCCTGCCAATATCTTCTGCAAATACTAAAAATGACGTATTCATACATAACCCTGCACAATGAGTTGCACCTGTAGTTTTGTAAATATATGGTTTACTATGAAATTCTTTCATTAAAGATATTACATCTTTAAAAAGAATATTACTTTCTGAAGTTACTTTCTCCAGCTGTAAAGCATCAAGTGGATTATAAAATGAAAAACCTCTTCCACACCCAGTAGTTAAAAGACGTTTTTTTGACATGTCAACTATGCAAGAATCAGTAAATTTAGAAGTAACCCAAACAATTCCTTTTGCCTCATCTAATGTTATTTTTAAAATATCGGACTTATCTGTTAGAAGACCTTCTGAAAACAAATAACCTATTGCTAACTCTTTAATTTGAATTGGCGAACACAATAAAGTCACAACTTCAATATCATTTAAAAATATTGTAATAGGGTTTTCTTTCGCAATGCTATCAATACATTGTTCGCGAATAGAACCCTTTACTTTCTCTATACTTATTTCATTTATGGCTGAGTTTTCCATCTGCGATGAACCCAAAACCATTGTTCCGGGTATTTTCTAACGTATGTTTCCAGTATATCATTCCATTTCTGTGTATTAACTAAAATATCTTTATTATAATCTCCTGTTTTTTCCATAACAACCTCAGGTTCAATAACAAAAAGATGTGTATCATCCTTTTGCCGTATCATAAATGTCATCAAAATAGGTGCTCCTGTTTTTAACGCAAACACAACAGGACCTTTATTCGTTGAAGCAGGTCTCCCAAAAAAATTTATAAACACCCCATCACCTCTTGCATCTTGATCAGCCAAAAACCCTACAGCTTCATTTCTACGCAAACATTGCAATGCTGTTTTTATTGCATTACCTGTGTAAATCATTTTAATACCAATAGATTCCCTACTTTTATTTATAAGTCTATCAGTTAATTTATTGCTCTGAGGAAATGCTATTGCATTTGACCTTGAAGGTAGCAACATACAATAAACTGCACCAGCTATTTCCCAATTGCCAAAATGGGGAACTAACATAATTGCGCCTTTTTCTCTTTTAAATGCAGCATGTAAATTCTCAAGTCCTTCAATTTTTACTATATTTTTTATTTTTCCTTTAATACGCGGAAGCATTATAAATTCAATTAAGCATTTACATAAATGGCTAAATAATGCCTTATTTATTTTTATCAACTCTTCTTTAGTTTTTTCACCCTTAAATGCTTTCTCCAAATTAGTTGCAGCAATATTGCGATGTTTTTTATCAACAAAATATGCAAATTTGCCTAATATGCCACCCAAAAATAATGCAAATTTATATGGCAAACACAATATTAAAAACCTTAAATTCAAAACAAATACATACTCTATATAATGGGAAATTTTTGCCATAGTTTTTCTTCATTCTTAGTTATTTTTAATGCTATTTTCATTACATAAACAGGAATTAAAAAACTGAAGTTAGAAGGCAACCGAACAGCATCCTTTTCAGTTGTAATTATGTAATTAGCATTTATACTTTTTGCATCATTCACAATATTTTTCAAATCAGCAATAGTATATTTATAATGGTCCAAAAACTCTGTATGTTTAACAATCTCAAGTTTAAGTGATTTCAAAGTATTTAAAAATGAACCATTATCTGCTATTGCTGAAAAAGAAAAACCTTTTTTACCTCTGAGTATTTCATAGCTATATTCTTCACTTTTGCCAATAGAAGAATTGTCAGCTAACTTAATTATAGAAATTGGTTCGTAAATAGTTTCAACAACTGGCAATTGAGGTGCAACTTTATTTAAAACTTCATATAACTTATCAAAATTTTGAACTTGATCAACTCTTGTTAGCATCAACACATCAGCTTCAGAAAGACAATTTAAAGATTCACGCAATATTCCTGCTGGAAAAATTTTAAAGTTGCCATAAGGATTCCTTGAATTTATCATCAAAATGTCAAAATCCCTATAGAGTTCAAATCTTCTTTGAAAACCATCGTCTAAAATTATTACATCTGGAGAAAATTTTTCACAGGCAAACACCCCAGATAAATATCTGTCTTTGCCAACAATTACAGGCACTCCCGGAAATTTAACTGCCAACATATAAGGTTCATCTCCTGCTGAATTTGCATCTTGATATATTTTTTCATAATCTGAAACTACTAAAATTTTATCTTTGGATTTACGCTTATAACCTCTGCTTAAAACAACAACTTTTTTGCCATCAGACGTAAGCTTATTTACCAAAAATTCAACACCTGGAGTTTTGCCATTTCCGCCTAATGTTATATTACCAATACTTACAACCACACAAGGCAATTTTTTGGTTTTTATAAAATATTTATATATATATTTTCTTATAAGCAATACAAAATAATAAACAACACTGGCTAAATTTAATAGAAATTTCATATACTCTGGAATACCTTTTTGATTAAATCTACATTTTTATATGCACTGCCTGTATATCTATTAGCAGTATCTCTGGACAATTTACCGATTCTTTTTATTTCTTCAGGATTATCAAACAAATTAATTATTGTACTTGCCAAATCGTCTTTATCTTTTACTTCAATACCGCCACCTTGTTCTTTTAAGGCAGTAACTGCTACTTCAAAATTCTGTGTATATGGCCCAAACAAAACCGGAATACCTGCAATTGCCGGTTCAAAAACATTATGTCCGCCAACATGAATTAAACTTCCACCAACAAATGCGATTTTTCCAATTTTATACAATGTTGCTAATTCTCCAATTGTATCCAAAATAATTATAAATCCTCCACTTGTTTTAGCATTAACTTTTTCACACTTAAAATTTGTGCGTTTAAAATAAGGAATCCCAAATTGATTCGCAGACTCTTCCAACTTTGCAATTTTATCAATATGCCTCGGAGCTAAAACAAGAACAGAATCACTATATTTTTCAACAATTTTTGAAAATGCATATAAAACTTCTTCATATTCTCCATCGTGTACACTTCCTGCAATAATAATATGTTCTCTATGATTCAAACAGTTAAAATCCACAATTATTTTGTCTTTGCCTGTGTTTTCTCCAATATCATATTTCGCATCACCAAGTATCTTAACCTTATCAGGCGATACACCAAAATTCAAGACAGTATCAGCATCTTTTTTACTTTGCATATTAAACATATCAATATTTTTTAGAACTTTAGCAAATGGCTTTTTTACAATTTTATAACGTTTTAAACTTTTTTCTGAAAACCTGCCATTTACTAATACCACCTTTGCACCTACAAGTTTTGCCTCTTTTAACAGATTTGGCCAATACTCCGTTTCAGCAAATATTAAAAGTTTTGGATTTATCAATTTAACCACATATCTTACAATCCATTTTATATCTATTGGAAGATAAAACGAGGCTTTAATACACGGCATTGTCTTATTAGCCATATCCTGGCCAGCCTTTGTTGTAGTAGAAAGCACAATATCGTTTTCAGTATAAACAGATTTAAGCAGATTTGCAATGGCAGACAAAGAAACAACCTCACCTGCAGAAGCCGCATGCAACCAAATATTATTACCAGACTTTAACTTTTCAGAAACTTCCCTGCTGAATATACCAAAACGTTGCAATACACCATATCTCCAATGAGGAAATATAACAAGTAAAACCGGCAAAACTAAAACAGCAGGTATACAAAACCCAATAAGTACAAAATCATACACAAAATACCACATATAAATACTATTCTATCCTTAAGCAGTAAAGTTTTCAAGAAAAAAGGACTATTTAAAGTAATGGGTTAGTGAATGATGAATTTGCTAGTCGCAAGCTTTAGCTTGCGTGAAATACCGCAGGCTAAAGCTTGCGTTTACCACCTCTAACTAAAAATTTTGCCTCTTATACCGTATTTCACTGACCCATTACTATTTTATAGAGTTTTTATATTGCAATGCTTCTGAATGACCTGGATTTATCTGAAGGGTTTTGTCTAAATAGAAATTAGCTTGGGTTTTATCGCCTTTTTTCAAATAAGCAAGTGCCATATTAAAATGCGCATTAACATAATTAGGTTTTAAATCTATAGCAGTTCTAAATTCTGATATAGCATCATCATACAATCCCATTGTCCAATAAACCATTCCCACATTCCAATGTATTTCAGGCTTCTTAGGATTTACTTCTATAGCTTTTTTGAATTCTTTAATAGCTTTTTGATAATCTCCTTTTTCAAAATATGCTACAGCCAAATTGTTATACATAGATTCCATATCATACCCTGTTGCTGAAGCTTTCGCAAATTCTTCATCAGCCTGAGCAAACATATTTTTATTATAATAATGTTTGCCAAGAAAATAATGGTATTGGGCTCCCACATTTCTGGCAAGATAATCTTTATAAATATCTTTATCATCAATTCCACGCATTAAATAAGAATCCCAGACTTTTTCACTATTATCCGATTTATAGGCATTGGGTTTTGATACTCTATAAATCATTCCCACTTGCTCTGCTTTTACTTCCTGTAACATAGACATACTACTGGCAGCAGTATAATAAATCGGTTCATCACGCTGTGCTAATATTATCCTTTGAACCTTTGCCCTGACAACTGCTTGTTCTTCATCATTTAAAAAACTGTAATTTTCACCAAAGATGTCATATATATTTGGAAAAACATATCCCCAGTCATCATAAATTTTGATATCAGTTCGGACATTTTCTACCATTTGCAATTCTGCCAGAGGAAACATCTGATTATCCCCTTTAGTAAAAAGAATGGAATTTTTCGGCATCGATTTTAAAATATTTACTGCATAATCGTATGCAAGAAAATTCCTACTTCTGTCATTCATAGAATAATTACTTAACAATGGGAACAATACGAATAACATAACTACAACATACGCACTTCTAATATGTTTTTTAAATTGTTCGGCAAACCAAAATATACCAAATCCTAAAAAAATTGCTAAAAATATATGTGACTGGATAAAAAATACTTCAACAACTTCTATGATTTCTGCTGTAATTGTCCAATTCAATATAAAAACAGCAACAATACTTGTTAGCAAAAATCCGCCAATAAACAAACGAAAAAATATTTTATTGTTTTTATATAACATAATTATTCCAATTATTATTGGAATTAATAAATATGGTGTGAATTGATGCCAGATAAATTTAAAATATATTAAACATTGTTCCCAAAACAATGAAGTAGTTCTCAAATTTTTACTTATACTGCCATATTGCTTTCTAAAAATATGGTCCATCATATTTTTTAGATTTTCGGGATTTCCCCAGTCAATAAGAGGATTAGCAGATGACCGAATAGGCAAATACAAATATATCGTTAACCCTAAAAGAAAAAGTGATACTAAAATTTGCAGTTTACGATACTGCCTATGTATTCTAAAATGCAATACAACCCCAAAAAGTACTGGAAATAATAATATTATTGAATGATGATTTGAAAGAGCCAGACCAAAAAGCAATGCAATTACATAAATTATCTTGGTTCTATAGACATCATTCTTAACAACTAACACCCGAATCAACAAATACAGTATCCAAGATACAAAAAAAGCGTTCAGTGTATAAACTTCTGAAATAACTGCTTGTGACCACAAAGTTCGTGAAAAAGAAAAACATAATCCGGTTATCACAGAACATACTACTATAGGAATATTACTCAAATTTGCAGCTCCAAATGTATATACCAATAACTCAAATAGAATCAATGTTAAAAATACTGCTGAAAATGAAGCAAAAAAAGCAGTAATTACATTTATTTTAAAAGCAAAATTACCGGGTATAAAAAAGGAGAAATACTTACCAAATATGCAAAAAATTGGATACCCCGAAGGATGCGCTATTCCCATACTATAAACAGCAGCAATCAACTCTCCACTATCGCCAACATAAATCGTAGGACAAAGTGTATGCAAATAAACAAAGAAGGATATAAAAAAAACAATTACTATCAAATATAGTTTTTTCATTTTCATTTACACAAACCTTACAAAAACTTCATTTGCAACTCTTATTCCTTTTGAAGTTAGACAAATTTTGCTATCATCTTCATATAGTAATCCCAAGTTTTTAAGTTCTTCTATTGTTATGTGAAATTTTTGTTTTATATCTTCTTTAAATCTGATTTTCCAATTATTTTTATCTATACCTCTCATCATCCTTAAACCAAGAATTATAGACTCTGACATAACTTTATCTAATGGTAAATCCTCAAGATATTCCACTACTTCTTTGGAATTTAAAATACAATCAACATAAGTATATGGATCACGTATATTGGAGAACCGTTTTCCTTCTAAATATGACCAAGCACCTGCACCCAATCCAATATACTCCTCATTTTTCCAGTAAATTTCATTGTGCTTACAACTAAATCCAGGCTTCGCAAAATTTGAAATTTCATAATGTTCATATCCGTTATCAGATAAAAATTTTATTGCATAATCATACATCTCAAATCTTTCATCATCTGTCAATAATTTATATTTTCCTTTTTTAAAATCACCATAAAATTTTGACCCTTCTTCTATAGTCAAATCATATAAAGAAATATGCTCAGGCGAATAACCAACAAGACGTTTCAAAGTATCCTGCCATAATATTTGAGTCTGATTAACAACACCAAATATTAAATCTACATTTATATTGTCAAACCCGACTTCTCTGGCATTGTTATAGCAAGAAAAAAAATCTTTTGAAGAATGAATCCTGCCTAACCATTTTAGCAAATCGTCATTAAATGTCTGAGCACCAATACTTAAGCGATTTACACCCGCCTCTTTTAATTGTTGTAGAGACTGGTTGCAACCAGTCTCTACAGGATTTGCCTCCACAGTAATCTCAATATTTTCATCAGCACCAAAATATTGCTTACAACATTTTACTATATTACACAATTGTTCTATTTCAACAGATGTTGGAGTTCCACCACCTATATATATCGTATCTATCTTGCTGTATGAACCCAACCCCTGCGTGCAGAGGCTGGGTAAAATTTGTTGCAATTGATTCAGTATAGTCTCACAATATTTTTTCTTAAAATCCGATGAAAAATTTGAGTATGAATTGAAATCGCAATAATAACATTTGCTAAAACAAAAAGGTATGTGAATATAAAGCCCACGCATACAAAAACTATACTTTAGGATTTATGTAAAATCAATAGTTATTTATGACTGGGATATATAGGATGGCTTTTAATTATTTTTTTTGTAACATCAATTATTAATTTTCTTATTTTTGGCGAAGCATCACGCACCAAAAAATGCAGTTGTTTTTCAGTTTTATCCTGAACTGGATAACGAATTTCTTTAATAGATTTATCTGAAAATTTAAAAAGTTGTTCTACAGATATTTCCAAAGCATTAGATAGCTTTCTTATAGTTTCCAAACTGGCTTTTTTCTTACCCAATTCTATATAGCCTAAGAATGTGTAATGAATATCAGCCATATCTGCTAATTCTTCTATTGTTAAACCTCTTTTAAGTCTTTCTTCTCTTATTTTTTTACCGAGCAAAACATATATATCTTCTATAAATATTGGTTTCTTATCAGGCACTCCCACACCACTCCTTTCATTTCAGAAGATATATTATATATATAATCTTTTAATATGCAAGAGTCTATAATTACACATTTTTTAATTGACTTTTAAGATGTATTGTAATAATATCTATTATACAGACAGTAAACTTAAAAGAGAGATAACATTATGATGCCAAATGATATTCCAGAAGAAACAAAATGGGTTATTGATAATATTATTAGATATTCATTTGTCAAACTTGAAATATTGGATTTCATTAATGCTAACTCCTTCATTCCATTAGCCAAAGATACTCTTCAACAAAAAATTACAAGGAATTCATTTGAAAAAGACGAATTTGAAACTGCAATCTCGGATTTTGTACAATCTGGAATTCTAATAAAAGACTCGGATACATCCACATACAAACTAACAGAAGATATTTCATTTAGAAATAAATTAAAACAGTTTTTTGAATATAAAACTGGTGCAACCTATAATTGCCTTAAAATTCTTTGCAGAATGTTACAATACAAAGACACAAATACGACTTCAGAAAATCTGTCAACATTCAAAGAAGAATGAAAAGTAGTCACAGGCTTTAGCCTGCGTTCTGTAAACTGAAACCTCCGCAGGCTAAAGCCTGCGACTACCAAAATGGAGAATTTTATGAAAAACATCTACAAAACTGTTGGAGAAAAAGTAAGAAGAGAACGTTTAAAAAAAGGATTAACAATAGAAGAATTGGCAGATATGTCTGATATTCATTACACATTCTTAGGCTATATAGAATTGGGTAAGAAAAAAGCCAGTTTGGAAACTATAAGAAAGTTAGCTAATGCTCTACAAATACCTGTAGCAGATTTATTTAAATTCTTTGATAAAAAATCTCCGAAGGATTCCAAAGTGAAAAGCTTACAAAAAAAACTGCATCAATTACAACTTTTAACAAGCAATACATCACCTGAAGTAAAAAAGTTGATAATAGATGTTGCAAGAAAAATAGCTAAAAAATGTAAGAAATCTAAACATTAGACATCAAGATTACGAACTTCAGGCGCATGTGTTTGAATAAATAACCTACGTGGTTCAACAACATCTCCCATAAGAATTGTAAATATTTCATCTGCCTCCACTGCATCTTCAAGTTTTACCTGCAGAACAATTCTTCTCTCAGGATCCATAGTAGTTTCCCATAATTGTGAAGGATTCATTTCTCCTAACCCTTTATATCTTTGAATTGAAATACCACGTTTACCTATTTCTTTAATTGTAGAATAAATTTCACGAAAGGAATACAACAAGTAGGTTTTACTTTCATCTTCAATTTTATAAAGTGGATATTTGTTATTCTTGTTATTCTTATCATCTCCACCTTCTCGCTCTAAAGAAATACCTCTTTTTCCTAGAACATTAAACCATTCTTCTAATTCTTCAAGTTCTGGCATATTTTTTAGATTAATTACATCCAAATCATCTGTGTTTTCCTTGTCTATTGTTTCTATCTTTAAATCTTGCTTTTTAATTTTTGCTTTTTGCTTTTTGATTTTTGATTTTCTATGTTTATTATCCTGAGAAAATAATTCATATCTTAGATTTTCAAGCTCTTTGTCTGTCCATGCAAATTTAATCTCTCCAAAAAACTTGATTTGATACATAGGAAATTTACACGAATGCTCTACATAGGATTTTATTAACTCTGACACATTTATACTCTTTCTTTTGAGAACATTCATTATTTTTTCAACTTCTGCTAATTTCTCCAAAATATCTCTGAATTTAGGAAGTGAAAAAATTATATCTTCTTTCCCTTTTTTTAATTTAATTAATTTTGTTTCTTCTGTCCCGGATTCAATTAGAAATTTTTCAAGATATTTCTCGGCTTCAACATATTGTTCTTTTTTGCCGCGTTTAACTTTGTATAGTGGAGGCTGCGCAATATATATATGTCCTTTTTCAATAAGCTGAGGCATTTGCCTATAGAAAAATGTAAGTAAAAGTGTCCTAATATGAGAACCATCCACATCAGCATCGCACATAATTATTATTTTGTTGTAACGCAATTTTGTTACGTCAAACTCTTCCTGACCAATTCCTGTACCTATTGCAGTTATCATTGTTCTTATTTCTTCATTTGCATATACCTTATCTATTCTTGCCTTTTCCACATTAATTATTTTCCCTCTTAATGGCAGTATTGCCTGAAAACGTCTATCCCTTCCTTGTTTAGCAGAACCACCTGCAGAATCACCTTCAACCAAATACAACTCGCATAATGACGGATCTCTTTCTGAACAATCTGCAAGTTTTCCGGGAAGTGAATCAAAATCCAAAGCTCCTTTTCTTCTTGTGAGCTCTCTTGCTTTTCGTGCAGCTTCTCTTGCCTGTGCTGCAAGCATAGATTTTGCTATAATTTTTTTTGCAATAGATGGATTTTCTTCCAGAAATCCTGATAAACCTTCATTTGTTATAGACTCGACAATACCTTTCACCTCGCTATTGCCAAGCTTCATTTTAGTTTGACCTTCAAACTGTGGATTTGGAATTTTTACACTTAAAACAGCAGTTAAACCCTCCCTTATATCATCTCCTAACAATGACATATTATCATCTTTTAATAAACCTGCTTTTCTGGAATATTCATTAGCACTTCTTGTTAATGCAGTTTTAAAACCTATAAGGTGAGTACCGCCTTCATGGGTATTTATATTATTAACAAATGTAAATATATTTTCTGTATAACTATCATTCCACTGCATTGATATTTCCACTTCAGTATCATCCCGTTTTTTTATGAGATATATAGGTTCCGTATGAAGAATATCTTTATTTTTATTCAGGAATTTAACAAAAGAATTTATTCCGCCTTCATATTTAAATTCATGCGATTTATTCGATCGTTCATCTTTAAATGTTATTTTTATTCCTTTATTTAAAAAAGCAAGTTCTCTTAATCTATTTGCCAATGTATCAAAACTGAAATCTAATGTTTCAAAAATTTTCCTGTCCGGCATAAAAACTATTTTTGTTCCTCTTTTTGAAGTAGTCCCTTTTGCTTCAACTGACATTAATGGTTTACCACGTTCATACTTTTGACGCCATATCTTACCATCACGCCAAACTTCAACTTCTAACCATTCAGATAAAGCATTTACAACAGAGACTCCAACTCCATGCAAACCACCTGAAACCTTGTAAGTCTTATTATCAAATTTTCCACCTGCATGCAAAATAGTCATTACAACTTCTAATGCAGATTTTTTTTCTGTAGGATGTTTCTCAACAGGTATACCACGCCCATCATCTATTACTGTTACACTGTTATCCTTATGTATGATAACATCAATATTCTTGCAATGACCTACAAGCGCTTCATCTATACTATTATCAACAACTTCATAAACAAGGTGATGCAAACCCTCTAAACCTGTAGAACCAATATACATAGCAGGCCTCTTACGAACAGCATCTAAACCCTGCAATACTTGAATCTTACCTGCATCATAATCCTCAGTTTTTACTGTTTTCTCATCTTTTTCTTTTTCCTTCTTTGCCATATATTACCTCCAAACCAAATTGTCCATTTTTAAAAAAGATAGGGGGCTTCTAAAACCGAACGACCTGCGGCTAAAAACCTAGAAAGCATTCTTTCTCGCATTTTATTTAAAACTTCAGGTTTATCTTTGATACGATTTACAACTTCAGAAAAATCATCTGAAAAATCATACAACACCTCTGTATTAAAGGAATTATATCTAATATATTTATATTCATTAGTACGAATCATTGCAAAATCCGGATGATGAAAAGCTATAACATCTTCACGTGCAGAAGGCACTTTATTATTTAAAAGTTCTTTTGCATACGACTTACCTTGCATAACTTCTGGAACATTTCCACCACACAATTCTACTAATGTTGGCAATAAATCAACCATTTCAATAAGACCATCAATTTTTCTGCCTTTAGTTCCAAAACCCTTTGGCCAATAAAGAACACAAGGAACTTTCATAATTTCATCAAAAAAAGTAACCTCTTTAGAAATTAATCTATGGTCACCGCACATATCTCCATGATCCGACATAAATACAATAAGAGTATCATCTAACATATTTTCAGATTCAAGTTTTTTTAAAATTTTTCCTATTGCCATATCTACACCAGTAACCATTGCATAAAAGTATCTACGATATTCTATGAATTTTTCAACTGGAATATCTTTGTAACTTTGTAATATATCTGAAAGAGGACGTGGTTTATCCTCCCACTCTCTTTCGTTAATCTGGTTTAATAAAATTTCAACATTTGAATAAGGTTTAAACATTTCTGTCGTAGGATTTAAAGGATGATGTGGCGCATAAAATCCAAGATGCATAAATTGCTTTTGTTTAAAATACGTATGCCATGGTTTATATACTTTTGGATTATGCCATCCCAAATAACGTTCTGCCTGATTTGCAACCCATCCACTATAACTCGCTTCCCATGGAGCATCAATTACACAACCTTCATAAACAGGTGGTCGTGTAGGTGAAATTGGACGAACAGTTTTAAATGCCTTGGCATACTGAGGATATTCACTACGTAGCCATTTTGTATAAGCATCTTCATAACATCCAGGCTCTTCTGCAAGCCAAAAAATTTCAAATCCATAATTATATCTGGCACGTGGATCTAAATCGTTTTCCTCATGCGGCTGAAAATGAAGTTTTCCTATATGAACTGTATTATAACCTATCTCATTAAAAACACTCGCGACTGTCGGCTTAAAACCTGGGGGAAGAGTCTGCCCATTTTGTGTTACACCTGTCTGCTGTGGATACAAACCTGTCATAAAACTACATCTACTCGGCATACATAGAGGACTTTGTACATAGCAATTAGTAAATGTAACCCCATTGTTCACCAATCTATCAAGATTTGGCGTAGACATAAGAGGATTTCCATGTGCAGCAATACAATCAAATCTCATATGATCAGTTGAAATCCATATAACTCTCTCAGGAACAGAAAAACTCATTTCATCATCTCCTTCAAATTAGTTAAATATATTTAATATTATAGCAGAAATTCCTGAATTATAAAAGATTTTTTGTTGTATATTTTACAAAATTTTGCCTATAATAATTGGTATATGAATAGATTTAAACTTATTGCATGCGAAGTATTCTATAGAGAATTTTGCTATATTGTTGCAACTTCTAAAAATATAGTAGATATGGAATTTGTAACACAAGGGCTACACGATTTGGACAGTAATGATATGAGAGCCAAACTACAGGAAAGAATAAATAATGTTGATACAGAAAAATACAAAGCAATTTTGTTAGGATATGGTTTATGTAATAATGGAATAACAGGTTTAACTACATCCAAAATCCCTTTAGTTGTTCCAAAAGCGCATGACTGCATTACTTTTTTCTTTGGGTCAAAAGAAAAATACAGGGAATATTTTGATGCAAACCCAGGAACTTATTACAAAACTACAGGATGGATAGAAAGAGATACAGTTAATATGGAAACAATGCAGTCTTTTAAATTGCAAAAATTAGGGTTAAATAAAACTTATGAAGAATATGTCCAACTTTATGGCGAAGAAAATGCAAAGTATATTTTAGAAACTTTAGGTAAAGGTATAGACAATTATACTAAATACTCATATATTGATATGGAAATTGTGAAAACTCCAGAATACGAAGAAGAAACAAAAGTAAAAGCAAAGAAAAAAAACTGTAAATTTGAACATATTGAAGGCAATTTAAAACTATTCAAAAATCTTGTTGATGGCAATTGGAATAAAGAAGATTTTTTAATTGTCCAACCGGGATATACGATTTCAGTTACTTATGACAATGAAATCATAAAGTGTGCAAAGTGCCCCGTAAAGGAAAAAGAATCTGACTCAAAATAGTTTTCACTTCATTGGAATTATTTCCAAAAGCAATTGATTTCTCCAAATAATACCTTGCATCATAATATTTATGCTCATTCAAAAATATTTTTGCTTTAACAAAATAAAGTTCTGCTATTGTTTTTTTAAATAAAAAAGATGCTTCTTTGAATTTTTTGTTATTATAAAATTGTAGACCTTTTTCAAATTTTTCATTAAAATATTTTCCTAAAATCAATGTTTCTCTATAATAGAAAGCTGATTTTTCATAGAGTGCTTTTCTCTCATAAATTTCTCCAAGCCCTGAATATGCTTCAATAAAATTAGGCAAAATTTCCAAGGTATATTTATATTCATCAATTGCAAAATCATACAAACTGTTTTCTTTTAAAAAATTTGCCCAATTATAATGAGCATAAGGATAATGCTTCACAAATAAATTCAGCCTATAATCAGCTTTTATATTTTTATTAAACAAACTTCTCTCTTTTATATTAAGCCAATACAGTAAAGAACTTCCCCCTTTTGTAAAGGGGAATAGAGGGAGATTTTCTGAATTATGAGAGATTTTATAAACCAAACCTTCTGGCAGTAAAAATTTTTTGCCCCAGAATTTAGAAGAAACAGGTAAATTTGTAAGATAAACAGAATCATTAAGCGGTTTATTGACATCTATAGTGTTAACTCCATCTACTTGGACATCACAGCGAAATTTTTCAACTTCTTGCAAATACCACAACCCAAAAAGCGATTCATCGTCATCAACAAAAATAGTTGAATTTGGCTTTGTAGATTTCAAAACATCATAACTGTATGTATAAATCAGATATTCCTCTCTACGATTCAAATCATTATAATTCCTGAAAAACAAAAATACAGGAATTAACAAAAAAGCAATTAAAATAATAACTTTTATAAAATTTTTAGAGATTTTCTCCATTACAAATTTAATAGCAACTGAAATCAAAAGAAATACAATAATAAATGATGCAAGATAATATACATCTATCAAATGGTCAAAACTATGCGTCATACAAAATATAGCATTTAATAAAATAACAGATATAAAGAAAATTAATATCTGTTTGTTAATTTTATATAATTTATAGCTACCATAGAAGGCTAAAATTACTCCTATAATGGTAAACTGCCTTAAAAAATTTTCTCCAATTTGGAATTTCAATCGTGAAATTAATTCTGCTATTGATGTTATAGGAGAAGCTACATCTCTATATAATTTAACAGATATATAACTAAACAAATCAGATACCGTTGATAAATTACCCCATTTTGATAATGCACCTGTATTTAATCTAATTGGCAAATACAGGTAAAACAATAACCCAATAGAAAAATATAAAAATATTTTGAGCATCAATATCTTTGGCTTATGATTTTTCACCAAAAGCAATATGATTGCCGGGAATATAACAAATAAAGTTACAGGATGATGTGTAAGACTCAATCCAGATAAAAAAGCAAACAGATACACAACCTTTGAAGATACTGGCGAATATAATAAATTTAAAAACATATAAATTAGTAGTATATTTAAAAAAGCATGCAAAGAATATTTCTCGCCAATAGTGGCATAAGACCAAAAAGTAAAAGATACTGCAAACAATATAGCAGTAATACCAGATATCGCATATTCAGAAAATTCTATTTTTCCTTCTGTAGGGTGTATTAATTTTAGAGAAGTAAGATATACTAATACAACTGATAATGCTGCAAAAATTGCAGACATTAAATTTAAACGGTATGCAATACTCCCAAACGGTATAAATGTCCAAAGTTTTCCAAGTAGCATATAAAGTGGATATCCCGGGGGATGTGAAATTCCAAGCGTATATGCAGAAGTTATCATATCCCCACTATCACGAATGCTTATGCTTGGTGCTAAAGTCACAAGATATAGCATAAATGCAAGAAAAAAAATAAGCACACCTAAACTTTTCTTTAATTCAGTATTCTCCAGCATATACCATACTTTATTTGACATTTTTAGACCTTCACGTCATTTTGCATTTTACACTTTGCATTTTTCATATTTTTGATTTTACAAGATGTCCTTTTGCCTCCGAAGTATCCACTCAATACTAACAAGACCAGTAAAACATAGTATCAGAAATAAACCGCCTATTTTATGTTCTTTTTTCACTGGTGCAATTATACGTTTTGACTCTTTTATTGTAAATACTAACTTGCTTATTTCGTCGTAATTAAAATATTCACCGCCACTTTCTTTTGCTATGCTTTTTAAAAATTCTTTATTGAAATCTACATTTTTCAGTTCTAATTCCTGACCAGAAACTATAATTTTGCAATCATCTTCTCCAAGTATTTTAGCACCTTCTTTAGCACTAACTGAAATTTCATAATTACCAACATCTTCAGGAACATAAGTAATTGAATATTTGCCTAAACTTCCTGGTGATTTTACAATTGGCAATTGTTCAACTACACCTTTTGGAGTTTTTATTGTTGCAGAAACAGAAACGCCTGTTAAAGGTTTTCCTTCTTTGTCCGATATTTTAGCTGCAATTTCAACAGGCTCAAATTTTGCAAGCACATCTTTGGATGTTGACAAACGAACAGCTTCAACATCTTTATTTTCAATACGCCATGCAGACATCCATCGTATTGACTGCCCCCAGAATTTTTCATAACCTATCTTCGCCCCTTTTAAATCCACAGCCCATTTCCACATAGTATCTGTGGTTATTATCATTGACCTGCCTTTACCATAGGGCCCAACAGCCACTAAAATTATCTTGTTGGCTTCTGATTTGGAAGGATAAACTGCAAGTATATTAGTGCTAAGTTTGGGCTTTAATGTCCGGACACAATTTGACCAACCCGGCAAGTTTTCCCAATATCTTTTATTTTCATCTTTTTTATCGGACCATCTGAATATTGGATGTGTTTCTCCTTCATTTGTCAATTCAAGTCTAAAATCTGATTTTATTTGTCTTGATGATATATTACCAATTACAACTGGAATTGCAGAAGATAAAGGTGATAAATCATATTCGCCATTGCTCAAACTTTTTAAACCGGCAAGTATTACTAAACCTATTCCTCGTTCTGACACAGCAATAGATAAATCAGACAAAAATCTATCTGTAAAGAAATTGCGTTCTATATCCCCAAGAATTATAGCATCATACCTTGAAAAATCTTCTAAGTTTTGTGGAAATGGGGCATTTCCACTAACACCTGTATCCTGCTGATACATTTTATTGCCGGCTAAACGCAAAAAACAGGTAAGTTCTATATTAGAATCTTCCTGCAATGCCCTTCGCAAAAATTTATACTCCCATCTTGGCGCACCCTCTATATAAAGCACACGTATTTTAATATTCTTTACATTAAGAGGAAAACTTTTTTGCACATCATCAGATATGCGTACAAAATATTTGAATTTACCAACTTTACTTGCAATTAATTTCAGCTTTACTTTTTGAATTGGTGTATTAGGTGAAAAATTTACTATTACTTTATCAACAGGATGAATACCGTTTTCTAAAAGCTCAACTGTTGCAGAAGCTGACATACTACCTCTATTCCGCAAAACAACATGGACATCAAGTAAACTATTAACTATACACTGCGCATTTGTTTCTACGGATTCTATGGTTATATTTTCTGTTTTTGATACTCCTCCCTCTTTACCTACGCCTATTGCATAAACCGGCGTATTTAAAATATCAATTGCTTTAAATGGATCCATTCCATAATTATTTGACCCATCAGACAAAAACACTACGCTATGTATTGGCTCATATTTAGCTACTTCACTTACAAATGCAAAAGTATCACCAATTGCAGTAAATTTTCCATCTGCTTTTTTGATAATACCAAGATTACTTTCACTCATTTCTTCACAATCTTTTGAAAAACCATAGAATTTCAATTCATATTTTTCACTTAAGTTTTTTTGCAATTCTTCAGTTACAACCTCATAAGCTAATTGAGAACGCATTCGGCCTATAGAGCCTTCCATAGTATTCATACTTTTAGAGCGATCAACTAATACAGCAACTGTATTTTTCTTTGGCGCTACTTTTGTCCAAATAACAGAAGGCTTCAAAATATAAATTAGTATAACCATTAACGATAGCAACCTTATAATTAGCAAAGTGATTCTGAATTTTTTGTCGAAATTCTGTAATAATTTCAGGCAACTTATAATAGACCCAACTATTACTAATAGAAATAATATAACCCCCGTAGCTCCCAAACTCTGTGCGAATTGAATTTTTAAATTATGCATTTTGCTTTGCTTTTCTGGCTAATAAATTTGACACAATTATCTCCAAAAGAATTAACATTAATGCTATATATATAAAATTTTCCTCCAAAGATATTCCGATACGTTCTTTTTCAACTGCTTCATTAAGCTTTGACGGGTCTGCAATAAAATTAACTTTAAATCCCGGCAATGCATTTGTTAATAAATCTGGCTCTATAGTTTTTAAATTGGATTCTTCAGCATCCACATTTACAGGTATAGTTTCACCTTGAACATTATGTATTCCCGGGACTAATATCTGTTCTTTTTTTATATAACTACCTGCAATATTTTCCACTTTTGTTGATGGAACACTCAAATAAAATATTATTTGGTTTATCAACGGAACAAAAGTCGGTTTTAAATAAAAATCACTCCATTCACCGGTAAATCTACTTGCAAAAAAAATAAGTTTGCCTTTTCCCATATCTTTCTCACATAAAGCAGGTGTATCATCATTGAATTTAGCAAGAATTTTAATATCCGAAGGTAACTTCGTTGATTCACTGGATATAATTTTATAAAATTTTGCATAACTTAAGTTCCCGGAACCCTGCAGTTTAAATGGCTCAAATATAGGGCTTAAGTAATCAACCCAATCTATAATTAAATATTTATTTAACGAGGGAACCTGACGTGTTGTAAAATTCAATTCAGCTAAATTTTTAACTCCTTCACCTATTAGTAAAACTCCTCCACCATTTTCAACATAATTATTAATATTCAAACCTTCTGTTACATCTGTAAGCACAACTACTTTATAATCCTGATTATTAATTAACCCAACACTTGAACTATCTCTTGTATTAACATCAAATATAGACTCTGATTTCTGAGGTGCAATTGCAGATGATATGTAAAAATAATCACTATTGCCAGATGCTTTAACTATCAGAACAGGAATTTTACTGTATGCAGTAAAACTAAAATATCGCTTGTCATCTACCGAAAGATTGTCTGATTCTAATTCAACATAACCTGAATGAACACCGGATTTAATTATTTTCTCATTTATTACTTCATTAGCAGTTCCCATTGGCCCTAAATTCAAAAACTTTGATGTTTTCTTTTCACCATCAAGAAAAAGCGAAATAGATTTAACTTGTGGTATACTACTAAAATTACGCACCTGCACTGTGATACTGATATTACCTGGCGCAATACAAGCGTAATTTTGTGGTCTTACTTGTAATACTGCAGTATTTACTGCATTTTCCGGCTGAACATTTACTATAAAAAATGTGATTTTTCTTTTCTTGGAAAGTTTCAATTTATCAACAAGTAAATTCTTAAAACTTATTTTTTGCGTATCAGCTACTATATATATCTCCTGATTGTATTCTGTGGATTTCTCAAGACTCGTCAAAGCATCTGCAACTGATTTTTGCATATCTGCTACTAAATTAGAAGCATTAGCTTGTTTTATATTTTCTGTAATAGCAGACAAATCATAACTTGGCGAACCCGAATTAACTGAATTTGTATCATTGGTTAATATCAGTGAAGCAGAATCTCCACTTTTTAAATTCAGGATTACATTCTGTGCTATTTCTTTTGCAATACCAAATGCAGTCCTTCCTTTTTCAACCTCATATTGCATACTAAAAGAATTGTCAAGTATCAATACAACACTTGTTGTTCCTCCACCTGATTTAAATAAAAATTTTGATGTTTTTATAACAGGTTTGGATACTGCCAATATCAAAAAGGTAAGAATTAAAATTCGCAAAATCAGCAAAAGCAATTGCAGTAAATTTATTTTTCTGGATGTTTTTCTGCTTAACTCCCGCAAAAAACGCAAGGTACTAAATGGAATTACTTTTTTCGTATGCTTACCAAATAAATGTAGCAATACAGGTATTGAAACTGTAAAAAGCCCTAATAAAAACCAAGGATTAGCGAATATCATTTAAATATGCTGTTAAAAATTGGTCGTAAGGGATACCAGTAGTAACTTGAACATATTCAATCATACTTTCAGAACAACTCTGTTTGTATCTATCAATAAAATTATTGATTTCTTTTTTGTAATCATCAGCTATATAACGGGTATCAACTTGTAAACGTTCTTTGTTTTCCAAATCTTCAAATGTTACCATACTCCCAAATGAAAGATTTAATTCCATTTCGTCAAGTATATGAAAAACTGTACATTCATGTTTATTATGTCTGAAATGCCTGAGTGCTGATATTACTTTTTGTTCATCATCAATTAAATCCGATATTATAAATATCAAAGCACGTCTTTTCATTTTTTCTGCAATTTCATTTAATGGCTTGCTTAAATCTGTGTCACCTTCTGGCTCTATTTTTTCAAATTCTTCAAGTATTGTCTGCAAATGACCTAATGTACTTTTAGGCGGTATAAAATGACGAATAGAATTATTGAAAGCAAAAAAACCTACAGCATCTCCTTGTTTTAATAATATGTAAGACAATAATGCTACAAGATAACATCCATATTCAAGTTTGCTTATACCATTACTTTTATAGGACATAGACTTGCTTATATCCAGCAAAAAGCAAACTCTCATATTTGTTTCATCTTCGTATTGTTTTACATAAAATCTATCGCTTTTTCCATAGACTTTCAAATCCAAATGTTTTATTTCATCTCCAGTGCTATATGGCCTATGCTCAGCAAATTCAACTGAAAACCCGTGAAAAGGACTTCTATGTAACCCTGTAACAAATCCTTCAACTAAACCTTTTGGTTTGATATTTTGATTAAGGAATTTATCAACAATTATAGGATCTAAAAACCTGCTTTTCATTTATAGGACGGCTCTGGAATTGCCTCTAACAACTTCTTTATTATAACAGCAGAACTCACTCCTTCTGCTTCTGCATTGAAATTTGTAATTATTCTATGACGCAGGACAGGTAATGCAACAGCACGAATATCCTCACAACTTACATTATAACTCCCATTTAATAAAGCATGTGCTTTTGCACCAATTATTAAATACTGAGCAGCCCTTGGACCAGCACCCCAACTAACCCATCGCTTAATAAAATCTAATGCCTCTGGCTCTTTTGGACGTGTTCGCCTTGCTATTGACATTCCGTAATTTACTATGTGGTCTGAAACAGGAATTTTACGCACAGCTTGCTGCAATTTTAGAATTTCTTCTCCATTAAAAATCATTTTTACATTTTCTATTTCTCCAGTTGTAGTAGTTTTAATTATCTCTCTTTCTTCTTCTTCTGTAGGATAACCTATAAAAATATTAAACATAAATCTGTCTAATTGTGCTTCAGGTAACGGATATGTTCCTTCCTGTTCAATTGGATTTTGCGTGGCAAGCACAAAAAATGGTTCTTCAAGTTTATAGGTATTTCCCGCTGCTGTAACCATATGTTCCTGCATTGCCTCTAAAAGCGCAGCCTGTGTTTTAGGAGGAGTTCTGTTAATTTCATCTGCTAAAACTATATTTGCAAATATAGGACCCTGAACAAACCGAAAAATTCTCTTTCCTGATGTTTTATCTTCTTCTATTATATCTGTCCCTGTTATATCAGAAGGCATTAAATCAGGAGTAAATTGTATTCTCTTGAATTTAAGATTTAAAACTCGTGCAATTGTCCGAACAAGCAAAGTTTTTGCCAACCCGGGAACACCTTCCAAAAGACAATTCCCTTTGGAAAATAAACATATAAGCATTTCCTCCACAACAGGTTTCTGGCCTATTATAACTTTCCCAATCTCCGCAAATAATAACTCCTTTGCCTTCTTTAACTCTTCAACTAACTTTATATCATCTTTTTCCATATTTTCTTTCATTTTTTTATGTCATTCCTGTACAAACAGGAATCCAGACTCTTAACAATTATATTTTACCACAAAATACCGCTTTATCAAGCAAAACATTTAGAATTTTCATAAGGTATATGCAG
The DNA here is from genome assembly GCA_038042445.1 of Candidatus Firestoneibacteriota bacterium. Lineage (GTDB taxonomy): Bacteria > Oederibacteriota > D2-FULL-39-29 > JBBTED01 > JBBTED01 > JBBTED01. The sequence continues at coordinate 1,322 of JBBTED010000139.1, read as the reverse complement.
ATTCATTAAAGCACCCTGAACAAAACTAAAATTTTCTATATCTTTCAATCCTGACAACCAATTATGTTTATGCGCAAAAATAATTCCTGCTTTGCCTTTTGTCCTTGGCATTGGAAGAACTACATCTGCTAAACGGTCTATCTCATTTCTAAATCTCTTTAAATCCTTTAGAGACTCAAGTGAATAATTATAAGGGTTTAGCAAATAACACCCTCTATATGATTCTCCCATAGCACTCTTTTTTGCCTCTTCATAAGTTTTCCATTCCCAACTTCGCGAACCCCATGTATAAATAATGGTAAAACTAATACCGTGTATTGCCTCTTCCCATAAACTTGTTCCTAAATCATAATTATGTGAAGAAACTCTTATTCCTCCTTCAACACGCCTACATGCCATCTCACCGTCAAAAACAGGTTTTCCATTTGCTATTGCTCTTCCTATATCCATATTTAATATCTTTTCCATTCTGCTCATATTAAGACCTGTAGCATAAGGATCGTTTTCCTTTGCACTTTGTCCTCCACCGTATGTTGGCCCACCATATTCAATTACCATCACATCAAACCATTCCATTAATTTTGTATAATCAAATACATTAGACATACTATTTAAATTTGGAATTCCAGATGGCTGGACATTAAAATATTTAGGAACAGACCTTTTGTCTGCTGACAAAATATCTTCTTTGAATCCTTTAAGATGATTTGATAAAGTATCACTCATAAAATCCATCCATTCAATCCAAAGTCCTGGGGCAATCTTACTTACTCCTGCCTGGTTTTTTTGTATTAAAACAATTGCTTCTTCAATACTATTGAAATGACTTCCCCATTGTTTATTTGCATTGTCTATATTTTCATAATAATTCTCTATCCATTTCCTAAAATTCAATAGATTTTCCTTGCCAAAACTATTGTAATATGGCTCATTTAAAATGTGATAAATAAAAGGGTTCATACCAATTTCAAGAAGAAATTTAGTTGTTTCTTTATAATCAGTTTCATAAATTTCTCTTGCAAATGAATTTGAAGGATCAAATCTAAAATAATCATGCCATTCAGAGGTTGTTTGAAATGCCTCAGGTGGAATCAAGTGTTTAATTTTGTTTAAACCTCTTGCAAAAGAGGAATTTAATGTAAAACACTGTGCACTAACAACTTTTCCTATTTGCTGATTTGCAAAAACCCTTTTGATGTCTTGTCGTGTTTTGTAAAATTGCATAGTTTCATTGTCCAGTTTTTCAGAAAATATTTTACCTTGAAGAAATAGAGATTCGCCTTCGGACCACGTTTTATAGGTATTAACTCCAAATTCATCCA
>JBBTED010000138.1:0-1838 GCA_038042445.1 Candidatus Firestoneibacteriota bacterium | reverse complement strand
GTATTTATTTACCGTCCCTATGTCTTACTTATTACCCACAGATTCTGCGGATGAGGCTTTAATTGTAAGGGTGGCACGGACAAGGTTTGTTTGTCCGTGTCTATTTAAAGGAGAAAATGAAATGCAAATACTAGGAACTGTAAGTGGACAAGGAAATAAAAATGCAGATGGTTTGGAACGACTGACAGTTGTTATTAAAAAAGGCGATGCGAAAGTAATTCCCTATCAGGAAGGTGGAGAGATTACAATTAACTTGTTTATTGGAAATGATTCCTACCAGGCTAAGATGAGAACTGATCGGAGTTATGTTTATATAACACCTGCGATATATGATAAAAATGGAAAAAAGACTTATCTGCAAAATATTTTTCAAACGAAAGGTATTGAAAAAAATCAAAAAGTTGAATTGGAAGTAGACGGGGCGAATATTCGTCTTACTCTAATCCAGAGTTCTCCTTCTGTACACAGAATGAAAATATTTACCCATTGCGGGACATTTCGGTCAGCACAACCTGATGGCATAAGTAATTCTATGCAAGAGAGAAAGTCTCATTTGGTATGTAAGCCAGGTAATGAGCAATCCGCAAATACCACTGATATTTCGATACCCTTTAAAATACCAGAAGACAAAAATAAATATTATGCATATTTGTGGGACAAGATTTGTGCGCAACTAAACAGTGGTATTCCAAACTGGCAGGAGAAAATCATTAAATTTATACGGGTTGCTACAGAGAATCGTGAAAAAGGTAAAAGATGGACAGATAATGAAATATTCGAGGGGTTTGTTAAGGCAATTTTATCGTCGAATACAGACTGGGCTAAAATCGAGAGGATACTGCCGGAGCTGCAGCAATTATTTCATGATTTTGCTTTAGACTATTATGCTTCGCTAAATAAATGTGACGTTGAAAATGAAATTCATCCTTGGTTTATAGTACGAAAAGCCAATTCACAAAGCCTTAAATCAAATTTAATAAGACTTATAAAAACCGCAAAAGAGTTAATTGGCTACTCACAGAAGTATGGTTGTCTGGATAATTTTATCAATGCTTTGCTAAAAGCCAATGATTCTGATCCAAAATCATTGGCTTTACAATTTGGAAGCGCAGGTAGAAGATATAAACTTAGTGGAATGGGGATTCCCATTGCCTCTGAGGCGTTGAGAAATATCGGTTTTGACATGGCAAAACCTGACAGGCATATTAATCGTTCGCTTGGTTGCTTTGGATTGGTCAAATTCGATAAATGGTCTGAATCATATATAAATTCAGAAGGAAAAAAGGCAACAAGGTTTATTGAAGTTAATGAACCACTAAACGATTATTCTTATCCTGAAGCTGGTGAATCAAAATCTCTGGAAGTTATGAAAACTATGGAAGCTTTCGCAAAGTCAATAAAGATAAGATCTGTATTATTGGATTATGCAATATGGTTGTTATGTGCTAAAAGCGGTTTATATACAAAGAACCAGGAACTCAGAAGACTAGCTTTTTCATGTGATATGTAAACCGGTTTGTTTTTTGTGAAATCCTGTATGGCCGTTTAAATCAAGAGAATCAGTTCTTGCTTATTTTGAAAAAAGGTATATTCATAAGCTGAATTTACATTTTTTACGATATTTTATGTACATACAAATCTAAGTAAAACAATTACTTACAATCTATTTTTTAAAATGTGACGGAGATCACAGACAAAATTTTAAATACCACTATAATGATTCAAATTATATTTGGAATTCTATAATTCTTTTTAAAGGCTTGACCTGATCACCCAAAAATATAAAACCATTCTCCAGGCTCAATCCAAAGGCATCGATTACCATCAAGTCCTCTCCG
>JBBTED010000137.1:0-4249 GCA_038042445.1 Candidatus Firestoneibacteriota bacterium | reverse complement strand
CACACGGAAATTACGTGATAATCCGTACGCATATATACGTTGGTAAAATAACAAATTTAAAGGAGGAATAAAATATTTTGAAAAATATTTTATTCCGTATGAGTGTGATGAAAAAAGATGGCAGAGCGAAGAAAGAAGATTAGCTATTTTATCGGTTGTTCCACAACTTCCATATATTTTGCCATTTTCTGTGTCAGATTCATAAAAAAATGGAATTAAGTTTAAAAAATAGGGTTAAAATTTAGCAAGGTCCTGAAATACTATAAAAAGAGGAGGATATAAAAAATGTCTGTTCTACAGAACAAAGAAGTAACAAGTGTAAAAAGACCTAATGTTCTTTTTATAATGGATGACCAGCATAACGCGAAGTACTTGGGTTGTGCAGGGCATCCTACAGTTAAAACTCCAAATATAGATTCTCTTGCAAATGAAGGAGTTCGTTTCACAAATGCATTTTGTCAAACAGGTATTTGTACGCCATCTCGTGTTAGTTTTCTTACAGGTTTGTATACGCATACACATAAAGTTTATGGCAATGGTCCTGGTATTCCAGAAACGCTTCTTTCTATAGGGAGTTATCTACAGGAATATGGTTATCAAACATTTGCTTCAGGCAAATTGCATTTGCCAGGGTGGAAAGGAAATGGATTTCAAAAATTTATTGAAAGTGGGTTAGAACCAAATAGTAGTTACGGCAAATATCTTGAAAAGTTAAATCTTAAAGACAAAATGGATTATTTTGGAATACCTAGCCCAGATAATCCTACGTTTCCATCATATACAGTTGTTTGCTCTAAAAGCAGGATTCCAGTTGAACATTCTTTATCATCATTTGAAGCATCTGAAATGATCCGTTTTATTGAAAAAAGGGATAAATCAAAACCATTTTTTGGATGGCTTACATTTACCCATCCACATGAGCCATTTCCTCTTCCAGAGCCTTATGCAAGTATGTATAGACTTAAAGATATTTTATTGCCGCCATTTAAAAAAGAATGGTGGGATAAAATTCCACCAGAGCAAAAAGAATGGGCAATTACTCGTGGATATGACAATTTTTCTGAAGAGGAACTCAAAATATGTATAGCATTTTATTGTGGGTTAATAAGTTTAGTGGATTGGAATATAGGCAGAGTTTTGAAGAGATTGAAAGAACTGGGTTTAGAAGAGGATACAGTTGTAATTTTTTCATCAGACCATGGAGATTTTGCAGGAGAACATGGGTGGATAAATAAAGGATTTAACTATGATGCTATAAATAAAATTCCAATGATTTTGAAATTCCCAAAGAAATTTGTAAAAGGAGAAGTTAGGCAACAATTGGTTGAAAGTGTTGATATATTTCCTACTATTTGTGAAGTTGCAAAAATTCCAGTTCCTGTAACTTATCCAACGAGACAGGAAAATTTTGTAGTACCAGTAGTTCAGGGAAAAAGTTTATTACCATTGCTATTGAAAGATGGTGGGGCTATATCTGGAAAAGAAGAAATATTCACTGAATGGCTATTTGCGAAAACTGTGAGAACAAAGCGGTACAAATTAGTGTTTCCATCTTCTAATTTTATTCAGATGTCAGGAAAGCCATTTACAGGTGAACTGTATGATTTAGAGAAAGACCCTTTTGAGTGGAGTAATCTTTACTACGAAAAAAAATACTCTAAAATACATAGGGAACTAGAGTATAAAATACTTAGCTTTTTTATGAAAACTGAAATTCCAGCTAATGCTATGATTCAGCTTATTACTTCTAAAGACCATATAGATTGGTGGAAAGAAATTTCGGACAGTAAAAATATAGATAGAAATGATATTCCTGTCCCTACTGTTTTGAAGTCAAGTGCTGTTCTTTACAAAAAGGCGAAATGGTAGTCAAATAAGAAAAGGATACGATAGAAATGGCAAATAAAAATTTTCCTGTTCCAGAGCGTGTTATATGAATTTCAACTAATCATATGAGATTTGATTATATTGGCGCACATGGAAATCTTATCTTTTTGATAATATTTATTTAAAAAGGAGATAATATGAGTGATATAACAAATAAAGAAAGATTATTGAAAGTTTTCTCTGGAGAAGAAACAGATAGAATTCCTTTAACTTTATATACTGGTCTTTTTCCACGTGGGTTTGTAGAACGAGAATTGAGAAATGATGGAGTAGGATTATTTTGCATTCCTTCTCCTGCACTTACAATGAAAAATCCTAAAGTTAACAAAAAAATACTTGAAATATATGAAAATGAAGTTTTTTTTATTAAAAATATTTTTTCTACACCGATAGGCGAAGTTTCAGAAACTTATAGAACAGGAGGAGGATATAATACTAAGTTGTTATGCGAGTTTTTAATAAAGGATAAAAAAGATTATGAAGTTGCAGAATTTGTTTTAGAAAATGAAAAATACGAGTTTGATTTTGAATTAAATAAAGAGAGGGAAGAAAATATTGGAGAGGATGGAATTGTAGTTCCTATGCTTCCAAAAACACCTTTGCAGGATATGATGTATAATTTAATGGGACCTGAGAGATTTTCAATTGAACTACATGAAAACTCTAAGGATTTTTTACATCTTTATGATGTTTTATTTCAGAGGTATAAAAAGATGTGTGAAATTTTGTCTGATGCTTCTGTGGGATTTGTTGAAATTGGAGATAATATTACTTCTGATATGATTGGAAAGGATAGATTTAGGAAGTACATTATGCCGGTGTATGAATTTGTATGTGAAATGTTTCATAAAAAAGGTAAAAAAGTTGGTGTGCATATGGATGGCAATCTGAATATTTTAAAAGAAGACATAAGTGAATGCAAATTTGATTTTATTGATGCATTTACGCCTTGTCCGGATTTTGATCTTTCGCTTAAAGAAGCAAAAAAAATATGGAAAGACAAAATAATAATCATTAATTTTCCTTCTTCTGTCCATATGAGAACAAAAGAAGAAATCAGAAAATTCACAATTAATCTTATTGAAGAAGCTTTTCCATGTGATAAATTTATTGTTAGTATAACAGAAAATATTCCACAATGTGCATGGCAAAACAGTTTAAAAACTATAAATAATGTATTAAAAGAATATGGGGAAGTTCCTAAATAAATATAAATAACATAAAGGACAAATAAAATGAAACGTTATCCTGATTTTAGTCAATTTCTTAAGGTATTAAAACGAGAAGGTAAACCTACTTATCTCCCTTTTTATGAACATTATGCTAGTTCTGGATTTATTGCACAACACACAGAAACACAATTTGATAAAATGTCAATGTCAGACACTGGATATTGGAATATTTATGTAGATTTCTGGCTTTCCCTTGGATTTGATTGTATACCTATGGAAATACCTCTTAATTGTTCTTTGTCCAATGTAGATACACATGGTAAATCATATTCTAGTGAAGCTTATACGATTATTAAAAACAGAAATGATTTTGAAAACTATCCATGGCCAGATATAGCTGATCCAATTAATTTCAAACATTTTGAGACTGTAGCAAAATTAATACCTTCTAATATTAAGATTGTTGGTGGTGTTGCATGTGGACCTTATGAGTGGGTATCAGCGATGTTGGGTGTTATGGGATTATCATATGCAATAGTTGATGATCCTGAATTAGTAAAAGATATGTTTTGCAAAATAGGATTATTAATTCAAAGTGCAATACGACAACTTGCATCTATGGACGCAATTGGTGCACTTAGGCAAGGAGATGATTTAGGGTTTAAGACATCAACATTTTTTAGCCCAGAGCAATTACACAAATATATTTTTCCTATATACAAAAACATGGCAGAAGAGTCACATAAGCAAGGAAAACCATTTATTCTTCATTCTTGTGGAAATCTTCAAGAAGTTTATGATATCCTTATTGAATATTGTAAGATTGATGCAAAGCATTCTTTTGAAGATATGATTATGCCGGTTGAACAATTTAAACAAAAATATGGTAATAAAATTACTCCACTTGGTGGATTGGATGTAGATGTTATTTGTCGTAGCAATGAAAAAGAAATTCGTCACTACACACGAAATATAATTGAAAAATGTTTTTATGATGGTTATTGGGCTTTAGGTACAGGAAATTCTCTTACTGATTATATGCCAATTGAAAATTATCTTCTTGTTATTGATGAAGGAACAAAAACTTTGTGAAGTGCAATTTGGGGAACGGTCTTGTTAAATCAAGGAGTGTGATATTATGGTAAAGTTGTGTTTGGTGTTAGGCAGTGTATTTATAGTATTACTTAGTT